>NZ_JAGXJM010000010.1:0-303734 GCF_019091445.1 Streptomyces sp. GbtcB7 | reverse complement strand
ACATCCCCGCCTGGCACGAAGTCCTCAACACCGACGCCGCCCGCTACGGCGGCAGCGACATCCACAACCCCCACCCCGTCAAACCCGAGCCCCACCCCGCCCACGCCCACCCCACCAGCCTCCGCCTGACCCTGCCTCCCCTGGCCACGATCTGGCTCCGCCCCGCCTGACGGCTTCGGCGGCCACGACGAGGGGCGGGGCCAAGGAGCGTGAACTCCTCGCCCCGCCCGGTGGTCAGACCGTCGCCGCCCGCAGCGCCTGAGGCAGCTCGCCCTCGTACACGATCCCGAGCGCCTGCGTCGCCCGCGTCAGCGCCACGTACAGGTCGCTCGTGCCGTACCGCGCCGGTTCGACCACGAGGACGGAGTCGAATTCCAGCCCCTTGGCCTGACGGGGGTCGAGGAGGACGACCGTCCGGGTCAGGTCGGGCTCCTCCCCCGCCGTCACGTCCTCCAGCCGGGCCGCGAGCGAGGTGTGCAGTTCGCGGGGCGCGATCACCGCGAGCCGTCCCTCGGCGGGGGTCAGTTCGGCGACGGCCTTCGCGACGGTGCCGGGCAGGTCGTCCCCGGCGGCACGTGCCCACGGCCGTACGCCCGTCGAACGCACCGAACGCGGCGGCTCGAAGTCCGGGTGCCGCGCGCGCAGTACGCCCGCCGCCACGTCCATGATCTCGGACGGGGTGCGGTAGTTGACGGCGAGGCGCTTGTGCTCCCAGCGGTCCTCGACATAGGGGGAGAGGATCTCCGACCAGGAGCCCACTCCGGCCGCTTCCGCGGTCTGCGCGGGGTCGCCGACCAGGGTCATCGAGCGGGTCGGGCTGCGCCGCATCAACAGGCGCCAGGCCATCGGCGAGAGCTCCTGCGCCTCGTCGACGATGATGTGGCCGAACGCCCAGGTCCGGTCGGCCCCCGCGCGTTCGGCGGCGCTGCGGTGGTCGTCCTCCTCGTGCCGCTCGGCCATCCGCTCGGCGTCGATGATGTTGTGCGCGGACAGGACCTCGGAGTCCTCCTCGTCCTTGTCCTCGAACTCGTAGGTGCGGGAGGCGTAGGACACGTCCAGCACGCCCTGCGCGTACGCCACCTGGGCGCGTCGTTCCTGGTCGGCGAGGGCGCGGGCCACCCGGTCGTCCTCGCCGAGCAGTTCGGCGGCCTCGTCGAGGAGGGGGACGTCGGCGGTGGTCCAGGCCCGGGTGACCGGGCGGCGGATCGCGGCCGCGTCCTCGTCAGAGACGTATCCCTCTGGGTCCGCGAGGAAGTCGGCGACCAGGCGCTGCGGGGTCAGCCGCGGCCACAGCTGGTCGATGGCCGACCAGACCTCGGGGTTCTCGGCGAGGTCGTCGCGGATCTGGGTGATGTCGCTCGGGTCGAGCAGGTTCGAACCGTCGAAGGGGTCGGTGCCGATGCGCTCGGCCAGCATGTCGGTGAGCGTGTTGAGGATGTGGCCCTCGAAGTACTCGCGGGCCACGTTGTGCGGCAACTGCGCCTCACGGGTGCGCTCGCGGGCGACCTGGACGAGCCCGGCGTCGAGCATCAGGATGTCCCGGTCGTGCTCGATCGCGATGACCGGGTCGGGCAGCGCCTGGCGGCTCCGGACCACGGCGGCGAGCACCTCGGCCATGTCGGCGCGGCCCTTCACCGCGGCGGCCCGCGGGGCGTCGGTGGCGGTCGCCCGGACGCCGGGGAACAGTTCGCCGACGGTCGCGAGCAGCACGCCCGTCTCGCCGAGCGAGGGCAGTACCTCGCCGATGTAACCGAGGAAGGCGGGGTTCGGTCCGACGATCAGGACGGCGCGCTTCGCCAGCAGTTCCCGGTACTCGTACAACAGGTACGCGGCCCTGTGCAGCGCCACGGCCGTCTTTCCGGTCCCGGGGCCGCCCTCGACGACCATCACGCCCTTGTGCGGGGCCCGGATGATCCGGTCCTGTTCGGCCTGGATGGTCTGCACGATGTCGCTCATGCGGCCGGTGCGCGCCGAGTTCAGCGCGGCCAGCAGTACGGCGTCGCCGGTCGGGTCCTCGTGGCCGGTGCGCTCGTGGTCGCCGAGGTCGAGGATCTCGTCGTGCAGGTCGGTCACCCGGCGGCCGTCGGTGGTGATGTGCCGGCGGCGGCGCAGGTCCATCGGCGTGTGGCCGGTGGCGAGGTAGAAGGGGCGGGCGACCGGGGCCCGCCAGTCGATGAGGATGGGGGTGTGCTCGGTGTCGTCGGCGCGGACGCCGATACGGCCGATGTGATGGCTGACGCCGGAGGTGAGGTCGATCCGGCCGAAGCAGAGCGAGCCGTCCACGGCGTTCAGCGCGGCGAGCAGGCCCGAGCGCTCGGCGACGAGCACGTCCCGTTCGAGCCTGGCCTGCATGGGTGTGTTGCCCTGCGCGAGCGCGTCGCCGACGGAGGCCTCGGTGTCGCCCCGCAGCACGTCCACGCGTGCGTACAACCCGTCGATGAATTCCTGCTCGTGCAGCAATTCATCGTCGGGAAATCCTGTGGTGCCCTCTGCGTTTGCGCCCCTGTTTGACAATTCCGCTCCCGGCCGGATATACTGCGCTCAGTGAACTTCTTCGCGACTCAATTCTTCTGAAGTCGCGAATCATTCAATATACGCAGGGAAATCCCCCGAGCGCAATTGCTCGGGGGATTTTTGTAGTTCTGCTGTATATCGGTGAGGTCGGCGCACGCCGGAGAGTCAGAGCACGTCGGACAGCTCCTCCAGCAGCCGGCGCTTCGGCCGGGCGCCCACCATCGACTTCACCGGCTCGCCACCGCGGAACACCATGAACGTGGGCATCGACAGCACCCGGTAGGCGTTCGTCGTCAGCGGGTTGGTGTCCACGTCCAGCTGGACCACCTTGAGCCGCTCGCCCTCCTCGGCCGCCAGGGCACTGAGCACCGGCCCCATCTGCCGGCACGGCGGGCACCAGTCGGCCGTGAACTCCACCAGCACCGGGAGCTCGGCGCCGATCACCTCCGTCTCGAAGTCCGCGTCCGTCACCGAAGCCACGCCTGCCACCTTGATCACCGTGTCCGCCCTTCCAGTTCGCATACGGGTTCCGGGCCGCCCGGAACCTCCGCCTCGGCCGCCAGCTCGTCACGCGCCCGCTCGGCCCGCGCCAGCTGCGCGCCGACCTCGGCCCGTACGGCCTGCAACTCGTCGATCAGCGAGTCGAGCTCGCCCAGCTTGCGCCGGTAGACCGCGAGCGAGGCCGGACAGGAGTCGCCCTCCGGGTGCCCCGCCCGCAGACACTCCACGAAGGGCCGGGTCTCCTCCAGGTCGAACCCGAAGTCCTGCAGCGTCCTGATCTGCCGCAGCAGCCGCAGGTCGTGCTCGTCGTACGTCCGGTACCCGTTCTCGCCCCGTCGCGCGGGCAGCAGCCCCCGCGACTCGTAGTACCGAAGAGTCCGCGTGGTGGTCCCGGCCCGCGCCGCCAGCTCGCCGATTCGCATGCCCCGACGGTATTCCTTGACGCCGACGTCAACGCAAGGGCAGCAGTGGCTTACGCGGCACCGGTGAGGACAGGACGATCGAGGTCGTCGTGCGCCCCAGTGCCGAGGTCTGCTCCAGGACGTCCTCCAGGTGGAGGGTGTCCGCGACGGCGACCTTGAGGATCCAGCAGTCCTCGCCGACGACGTGGTGGACCTCGATGATCTCCGGGCGGGAGATCAGCTCCAGGGTCCTGGGGTGGCGCAGGGTGTATCCGCCGTGCGGGTCGACGCGTACGAAGGCCTGGATGCCGTAACCGAGGAGGGGCGGTGAGACATGGGCGCCGTAGCCGGTGACGGCTCCCGTGGACTCCAGCCGGCGCACGCGTTCGGCGACGGCCGCCGGGCTCAGCCGGACCCGCCGGCCCAGCTCGCTGAGCTTGATCCGGCCGTCGCTCTGCAGCAGTTCCAGGATCTGCCGGTCCACCGCGTCGAAGGCCACCGATGTTTCGTCGGCGGCGGCGCGCGGTTGCCGTGGTTCCTTCGGTGCAGCGGCCGGATCTCCCATGTCTCCCCCTTCAGACGTGACGCGTACGCCGGGAGAATTATGACCACAGAAGCCCGGTGGGTGCGGGAAGTGCGAGGGGGAGGAACGCCGTGCGCGAGATAGGTGTCATTGGCGGAAACCGCTATTTCGGAAAGCGGCTGATCGCCCGGCTGCTGGCCGCCGGAGACCACGTCACCGTCATCAATCGCGGTTCCTCCGCACCGCCCACCGGGGCGGTCCATCTCGTCGCGGACCGCAATGACGGGAATTCCCTGGAGAAGGCACTGGGTTCACGCACCTTCGATGTCGTGGTCGACCAGGTCTGCTACACACCGCGGCAGGCGGAGATCGCCCGACGGGTCTTCGCGGGACGCACCCGGCGGTACATCATGACCTCCACCGTCGAGGTGTACGAGTACGAGGACTCGGCGGATCTCGTGCGGGAGGACGCCGTGGACCCCCGTACCGTGCCCGTCGACCTCGGACTCCCCTGGGACGAGCCGGAGTTCCTCGAGCGCCACTACGGGGAGGGCAAGCGCCAGGCCGAGGCGGTGTTCGCGGCCGACCCCGCGTTCCCGTACACGGCCGTCCGGGTGGCCCACGTCCTGGGCGGGGACGACGACTTCACCGGCCGCCTCCAGCACTACGCGGAGCGCATCCGCGCGGGCGAGGCGATCGCCGTACCGCCCGTGAACCGCCCGGCGACGTACATCCACGTCGAGGAGATCGCCGACTTCCTGTTCTGGGCGGCGGGCGAGGACTTCACGGGCCCGGTCAACGCGGCCTCCCACGGGCCGCTGACCACGGAGGAGCTGTGCGAGGCGATCGCCGCGCACCTCCCGGACGGCAAGACCCTCCTGCGGCCCGTCGAGGTCGGCGCGGTCTCCCCCTTCTCCTTCAGCCGTTCCTACGGCATGGACAACTCCCGGGCCGCCCTGCTCGGGTTCGCCTTCGGCGACGCACGGGCGTGGCTGCCGCGCGCCGTGGCCGAGACCCTGGGCCCCGACCGCCCGTAGACGATCCTCGACGCGGCACCATGAACGCCGCCGCCCCGGTGGGGTTCCGTGATCAGAGACGGCGGTGGCGGGCGCCGACGCCGTGTGGTGCGGGGGCGTCAGGCGTGCGCGGCCACGCCCGCCGACTCCTCGACCTCCAGCAGCGACGCGCTGTGCCGCTCCTCCTCGAACGCCTTGCGTCCGCCGCGCAGCCCGAAGAGGCGTTTGGCGAGGGCGATGTAGAGGACGGCGAGGATGTTGAGGACCAGGGTGGCGATCTTCAAGTAGCTGACGTGCTCGGTGAGTTCGTAGATCTCCAGGGGCAGGAAGGCGGCGGTGGCGACCACCGTCAGATACTCCGCCCAGCGCTTGGCGTACCAGAGGCCGCCCGCCTCGACGAGTTCGATCAGCGCGTACGCCAGCAGCAGCGCGGCCACCAGGGCCAGCGTGGAGTGTTTGTAGCCGAAGGACTTCTGGATGGTGCCGACGACCGGCGAGTGGTCGAGGTCGTAGTGGAAGTGCTTGAAGACCGGCCGGAAGACGTCGAGGTTCTCGTCGAAGAGCCGGCGCACCGAGTCCTGGCTGTTGCTGAACTTCCACACCGCGGCCGCGACCAGCACGATGAACACCCCGCGCACGGCCCGTTCGATCGCCAGGAAGCGCAGGATGAACAGATCACGCAGCACCTTGCCGCGCGGCACCAGGGGTGCGTCCTCCGCGGGGCCCGAGCCATGTGGTTCGCCCAGCACGAAGTCGCCGCAGCGCAGACAGCGCCAGGCCTCGCCGAGGCTCGTCTCGGCGTGCAGCCGCCGGCGCAGTTCCGGCTCGTCGGGCGCGTACGTCACATGACTCTTGCGCGCGCACGTCCGCCGGTCCCAGTCGATCTTCATACTCCGTGTCCTCCGCAGAACATGCCGTGCCGTGCGGGTCAGTCCGGCACGGCACGGTAGTGCATGTTCTACGAGACGGCGGCCCGAGGGTCACGGTTCCGAGGCGGGCGGGGATGCGCTCAGCGCGTCGCCGCGCCGGTGAGTTCCGGCTGTTCCTCCGCCGCCTGCTCCGGGGCCTCCCCGGGGTGCGCGCCGCCCTTCCGGGGCAGCAGGAAGGCGACCAGCACGGTTCCCACGCCCAGGATCACCGCGCCGATCAGGCTGGTGTGCGCCACCGCGTCCGAGAAGGACGAACCGACGGCGTCCGCCATCCGCTGTGCCCCGTGGGCGAGTTGGTCGGCCTGCGCCTTCAGCTGCGCGGCCTTCTCGGTGTTCCCGGCATGCCCCGCCCGGGCGGCCTGCTCGCCGAGCTGCCGGGCCTTGTCACCGATGCCCTGGGCGACCGCGTAGCCCGCGCCGACCGAGTCCTGCGCCGTGGACAGGGCACCCGCCGGGAGCTTGCTGCCCGCGGTGGCGTCCGAGAGGTGCGCGGAGTACGAACTCGCCAGCACGGAACCGAGGATCGCGATGCCGAGCGAGCCGCCGAGCTCCAGCGAGGTGTCGTTGACGGCTCCGCCCACGCCGAGTTCGGCCTCGGGGAACGCGCCCATGATGGCGTCCGTGCAGGGCGAGAGCGCGAGCCCGATCGCGAGGCCCAGGATGGTGAGGGGCAGCACGAAGTCGCCGTACGAGGATGCCGCGTCGACCCGGGTGAGCAGCGCGAGAGCCGCCGTGCCGCCGACCATGCCCGCGGTCACCGTGATCTTCATGCCGATGCGCGGGGTGAGGTATCCGGTGAGCGCCGAGCCGACGAACACGGCCCCGGCGAGCGGCAGCATCCGCACCCCGGTGTCCAGCGCGTCGTAGCCGAGGACGAACTGGAGGTGCTGGGTGAGGTAGTAGAAGGCGCCGAAGACGGCCAGGAAGAAGAGGGCGACGGCGAGGTTGGAGCCCGCGAACCGGCGGTGGGCGAAGCGGCGTACGTCGACGACCGGGCGCGGGTGACGCAGCTCCCACACCACGAAGGCCACCAGGCCGGCACCCGCGACGACCGCGGCGGTCACGGCTTTGACGCCCCATCCGAAGTGCGGACCCTCGATGATCATGTAGACCAGCGAGCCGATCCAGACCACGGACAGCAGGCCGCCGACGTGGTCGATGCGGTGGTGGTGCGCGGCCCTGGACGGCGGTACGAGGACGAGGGCGCCGACGATCGCGAGCGCGGCGACGGGGACGTTGATCAGGAACGTGGACGACCAGCCGTGGTGCTCCAGCAGCGCACCGGCGACCAGTGGCCCGGCCGCGATGGCGAGTCCGGCGGTGGCGGTCCACAGGGTGATCGCCTTCGCCCGCTCCTCGCGCGGGAAGGTCGCGGCGAGCAGGGAGAGCGTCGCGGGCATGATCAGGGCGGCGCCTACGCCCATCACGGCACGGGCCGCGATGACCCCGGTGGAGCTGTCGACGAGCGAGCCCGCGACCGCGCCCCCACCGAACACGACGAGCCCCAGGATGAGCGCCCCGCGCCGGCTGTACTTGTCGCCGATCGCGCCGAGCAGCAGCATCAGCGCGGCGTACGGGACGGTGTAGCCGTCGATGACCCACTGCAGGTCCGCGCTGGACAGGCCCAGGTCCTGGGTCATGTCCGGGGCCGCGACGGTGAGGGCGGTGTTCGCCATCACGATGATCAGCAGGCTCAGGCAGAGCACCAGCAGCGCCCACCAGCGCCGGGCGTAGGGCCGGTCCATCCCCTCGACCGGTTCGTTCATGACGAGACGCATGACTACGGTCGCCCCTTCTCTTCGCTCCATTTGCACACTGGCGTGCATTTGCACAACCATGTGCAATGTATCGAGATGCACAACGCTGTGCAAATCAAGGAGGTGGAGCCCTTGTGGAGGGCACGAGTGATCACCTCGCGCGGATCCGGGGGCGTGCAGAATGGCAGCCATGACCACGGGTAGTGCCAGCCGCGCGGATGCGAACCGCCGCCGCATCCTCGACGTCGCGCTCGCCGAGCTGCTGCGCGACCCCGACGCGTCCATGGACCAGATCGCACGGGCCGCGGGCGTCGTACGGCGCACGGTGTACGGGCACTTCCCCAGCCGTGAGGTGCTGATCAGCACGTTGACCGACGGCGCGGTGGAGGCGGTGGCCGCGGCGCACGCGGCGGGCCGGGAGAGCGGCCGGGACCCGGCGGAATCACTGGTCCGCTCGACGCTCGCCGTCTGGGAGATCGCCGACCGCTACCGGCTGCTGGTCGCCCTCGCCCAGCGCAGCGTCACGGTCCAGGGCATCCGCGAGCGGCTCACGCCGGTGCGCGAGGCCTGCGCGGAGCTGCTGCGGCGCGGCCTCGACCAGGGCGTGTTCGAGTCTCCGCTGCCGGCGCCCGCACTGGCGTACGTGCACGAGCAGATGCTGTTCGCCCTCATGGAGGCGGTGAACGACGGCCTGCTGGCACCGGAAGAGGCGGGCCGCTCCGCCGCGATCACCATGCTGACCGCGGCGGGCGTACCCGCCTCCAGAGCCACCGAACTGGTGACCAAGCTGAGCGATTGAGCTGTTGAGGTTCCTCTTCGAACTTCTGCGGCACAACACCGAGCGGCCAGGTCTACGGGGGGAGAACCTGGCCGCCCGGCGGCTTGGGGGGACTTATGAGCCCCATAGGTGGGGCGCCCCGTCAGGGGCGCGAGGCTGTGTCATCATGCGGCTCCGCCGCGTGGGCGCGACAAGCCACGATCCACACGCGGCCTCCGAACGACCCGCAGCTCCCCTTCCAGCGGAGCGCCTACGCCTTGGCCAGCTCCTTCTCGCCGCCCTGCTCCGGCACCTCCGGGGCGACGTCGATCGCGTCGTCCTCGTCGCTGTCCAGCAGAGTCTTCTCGTCGAACGGCAGCTCCCCGGCGAGAACCCGGTTCACCCGCTCCTTGTCGACCTCACCGGTCCACGTACCGATGAGCAGCGTGGCGACCGCGTTGCCCGCGAAGTTGGTGACCGCGCGCGCCTCGCTCATGAACCGGTCGATACCGATGATCAGACCGACACCGTCCACCAGCGCGGGCTTGTGCGACTGCAGACCACTGGCCAGGACGGCGATACCGGAGCCGGAGACACCCGCCGCGCCCTTCGAGGC
The DNA here is from genome assembly GCF_019091445.1 of Streptomyces sp. GbtcB7. NCBI lineage: Bacteria > Bacillati > Actinomycetota > Actinomycetes > Kitasatosporales > Streptomycetaceae > Streptomyces > Streptomyces sp. GbtcB7. The sequence continues at coordinate 294,720 of NZ_JAGXJM010000010.1, read as the reverse complement.
GACCATCATGAAGAGCAGCAGACCGATCTGCTGACCGATGCTCATCGGCTGGTCCATCGCGTCGGCGATGAACAGCGAGGCCATGGTCAGGTAGATCATCGTGCCGTCGAGGTTGAAGGAGTAGCCGGTCGGCACGGTGATGCCGACGACCGGGCGGCTGACACCCAGGTGCTCCATCTTGGCGATGAGCCGCGGCAGCGCGGACTCGGACGACGAGGTCGAGACGATCAGCAGGAACTCCCGGCCGAGGTACTTCAGCAGCTGGAAGAGGCTGACCTTGGCGACGAGCTTCGTCAGCGTGCCGAGCACGATGACGATGAAGAGCGCGCAGGTGATGTAGAAGCCGAGCATGATCGTGCCCAGCGCCTTCAGCGCGTCCATGCCGGTCTCGCCGATGACGGCCGCCATGGCACCGAAGGCACCGACGGGAGCGGCCCACATGATCATGCCCAGGATGCGGAAGACCAGCTTCTGGATGTGCTCGACACCCTTCAGCACCGGCTGCCCCGCACGGCCCATGGCCTGCAGCGCGAAGCCCACGAGGAGGGCGATCAGCAGGGTCTGGAGCACCTGGCCCTCGGTGAAGGCCGAGACGAAGGTGGTCGGGATGATCCCGAGGATGAAGTCGACAGGGCCCTCGGCGGCGGCCTGGGCCTGCGTGTGCCCGACGCCCTTCACGGCCTCGGTCAGGTGCATCCCGCTGCCCGGGTGGATGATGTTGCCGACGACCAGGCCGATGGCCAGCGCCACGAAGGACATACAGATGAAGTAGCCGAGCGCGAGACCGCCGACCTTGCCGACCTTGGCGGCCTTGCGTACCGAGCCGACGCCGAGCACGATCGTGCAGAAGATGATCGGGGAGATCATCATCTTGATCAGGCTCACGAAGCCCGTGCCGATCGGCTTGAGCTCCTTGGCGAAGTCCGGCGCGGCGAACCCGACGGCGATGCCGAGCACAACCGCGATGATCACCGCGATGTACAGATAGTGGGTGCGGTCCCGCTTGGCGGCGGGTGCGGCAGGTGCCGTTTGGCTGCTGGCCACGGCTGCCCTCCTTGACGACGTCATCGGCATCATCCGGCGTGCGGCTCACGTCCGGCGGAACCCGGGGTGCGGCCTGCTCCGCGGGATCCCGGGGTGCGGCTCACTCACGGGGATCCCGGGGTGCGGCTCGCTCCGGGGGATGCGGTGACTATCTCCCGCCCTGTGAGGGCGGTCACCCTTCCGTTCATTTAGTTCACGCTTATATGGAGAGGCAGACTGAACGACATGCGCTTCCCCCACGTCCCGCGCCCCCGCAGCCTGGCCGGCCAGCTCTTCGCCATGCAGGCCGTGCTCATCGCGGTGCTCGTCGCCGGGTACGCGCTGTTCAGCTATGTCAGCGACCGCAGCCAGGCCGAGGACGCGGGGGGCCGCCAGGCCATGGCCGTGGCCCGTTCGATCGCCGACGCGCCCTCCGTCCGCGATGCGATCCGCACCACGAACCCCACGAAGGACCTCCAGCCGTACGCGCTCCAGGTACAGCGCGACACCGGCGTGGACTTCGTGACGATCATGAACCCGCAGGGCATCCGCTGGACCCACCCCGACGAGACGCTGATCGGCAAGCACTTCCTCGGGCACATCGGGCCCGCCCTGCACGGCAAGTCCTTCACGGAGACGTACACGGGCAGCCTCGGGGCGTCCGTCCGTGCCGTCACCCCGGTCCTGGACAACGGCCACATCGTCGGCCTGGTCAGCGCGGGCATCAAGGTCGAGGCGATCACCCAGCGCGTGCAGGACCAGGTGACCGCCCTCATCGGCGTCGCGGGCAGCGCACTCGTGCTCGGCGGCATCGGCACCTACGTCATCAACGCCCGGCTGCGCCGCTCCACGCACGGCATGAACGCGGCCGAGCTGAGCCGGATGCACGACTACCACCAGGCCGCGCTGCACGCCGTGCGCGAGGGGCTGCTGATGCTGGACGGGCAGTACAGGGTGGCGCTGATGAACGACGGCGGGCGGGAGCTGCTGGGGGTGACGGACGAGGTCGTCGGACACTCCGTGGCCGAACTCGGGCTGCCCGCACCGCTCACGGGCGCCCTGCTGTCGGCGGAGCCGCGGGTGGACGAGGTGCATATGACGGCGTCGCGCGTGCTGGTCGTGAACACCTCCCCGGTGTCCGGCGGCGAGCGGCGCGGCACGGTGGTCACCCTGCGCGATGTGACCGAACTCCAGTCCGTGATGGGCGAGTTGGACTCCGAGCGCGGCTTCACCCAGGCGCTGCGCTCGCAGGCGCACGAGGCCGCGAACCGGCTGCACACGGTGGTCTCGCTGATCGAGCTCGGGCGTGCCGAGGAGGCCGTCGAGTTCGCCACCGCCGAGCTCGAACTCGCCCAGACGCTCACCGACGAGGTGATCTCGGCGGTCAGCGAGCCGGTCCTCGCCGCCCTGCTGCTGGGCAAGGCGGCCCAGGCGAACGAGCGGGGCGTGGAGTTGGTGGTGTCGGAGGAGAGCGGTATCGACGACGGGCTGCTCCAGACCGGCCTGCCGGCCCGTGACCTGGTCACCGTGCTGGGCAATCTGATCGACAACGCGATGGACGCGGCGCAGGGAACGGTGGGGGCACGGGTGACCGTCACGGCCTTCACGGACGACTCCGGCCTGGTCCTGCGGGTCGCCGACACGGGCGCGGGCGTCGACCCCGCCCACACGGAGGCGGTCTTCCAGCGCGGCTGGTCCACCAAACCGGCGGGGCCCGGCGGCCGGGGCCTCGGGCTGGCCCTCGTACGCCAGGCGGTGAGCCGGCACGACGGCACGCTGACGGTGGCGGAGGCGCCCGGGGGCGGGGCGGAATTCGAGGCGCGGCTGCCGTTGCCTACGGTGGCCCCGGGCGCCCCTGACGAACCCGCGCCCGGGGCCGCCGAAGGACCGGCCCCGGCCACCACCGAAAGAGCCACCACCGAAGGGCCCGCCGCCGAGCCCGAGCCCGCCCAGCACACCCTGCCTGGAGGCGACGTATGACCGCCGACCCCATCCGCGTACTCGTCGTCGAGGACGACCCGGTCGCCGCCGACGCGCACGTCATGTACGTGGGCCGGGTGCCCGGCTTCACCGCCGTCGGCAAGGCGCACACGGGCGCGGAGGCCCGGCGCGCGCTGGACCGTACGCCGGTGGACCTGCTGCTGCTCGACCTGCATCTGCCGGACGTGCACGGACTGCAGCTCGCCCGCTCCCTGCGGGCCGCCGGCTATCACGCGGACGTGATCGCGGTGACGTCCGCGCGGGACCTCGCGGTCGTACGGGAAGGGGTCTCGCTCGGAGTCGTCCAGTACGTCCTGAAGCCCTTCACCTTCGCCACCCTGCGCGACCGCCTCGTCCGGTACGCCGAGTTCCACGCTGCGGTGGGCGAGGCGAGCGGCCAGGACGAGGTGGACCGTGCCCTGGCCACCCTGCGCGCCCCGAGCCCGGCCGCCCTCCCCAAGGGCCTCAGCGCACCGACGCTGGAGCGGGTCACCCGGACGCTGCGGGACAGCGCCGAGGGCCTGACGGCGGCCGGCGTCGCGGAGTCGGTCGGTATCTCCCGGATCACCGCCCGGCGCTATCTGGAGCACCTGGTGGAAGCGGGACGCGCGGCGCGCGCTCCGCAGTACGGGCAGGTGGGGCGGCCGGAGTTGCAGTACCGGTGGGTCAAGGGCTGATCGCGCGGGGCGCCGGCCGTCCGGCAGGACATGCGACCCGGTGGGACTTATGTCCCCCTGGGACATCACACGCGGCCCCGTCTCCGCGAGCCCGGCAAGGTCACGAGCCGCTGCAAGGTCATTGACGTGGACTAGTCCACGCTCTTACGTTCACCGGGCAGACAACTCGGCCACCAATGACGTCGGCCAGTAGGAGGTCGTGCCCGTGCGCCCCACCGCCGCCCCGCTACTCCTCGCCACTCTGCTCACCGCGACCGCGCTCAGCGCCTGCGGATCGGGCTCCGGAAGCGATCCGGACACCGTGAAGGTCTCCTTCAAGCAGTCCACGGACAACTCGATCCGCGTCATGGACACCTACTTGGGGGAGATGAAGAAGGAGTTCGAGAGGGCCAACCCCGGCAAGAAGGTCGAGCTCGTCCCGATCAAGGCCCCGGACTCCGAGTACTACACCAAGCTCCAGCAGATGCTGAGATCCCCCAAGACGGCCCCCGACCTGGTCTACGAGGACACCTTCCTCATCAACTCGGACATCACGAGCGGGTACTTGAAGCCCCTGGACCCCTACCTCGACAAGTGGCCCGACTGGAACCAGTTCGTCGACACGGCGCAGTCGGCCGCGAAGGCGCAGGACGGGAAGACGTACGGCGTCCCGGACGGCACGGACACCCGGGGCCTCTGGTTCGACAAGGGCATCTTCAAGAAGGCGGGCCTGCCCGCGGACTGGCAGCCGAAGACGTGGGACGAGGTGCTGGCCGCCGCACGCACCATCAAGGCGAAGGTCCCCGGCGTCACCCCGCTGAACGTCTACACGGGCAAGCCGGCGGGCGAGGCGGCCACCATGCAGGGCTTCGAGATGCTGCTGTACGGGACGGGTGACGGCACGTCGGACCCTCTGTACGACACGGCGTCGAAGAAGTGGATCGCGGGCAGTCAGGCCTTCAAGGACGCGCTCACCTTCGTGCACACGGTCTACAAGGAGAAGCTGGGCCCCGATGTCTCGGACGCCCTGGACCCGAACTTCCCCACGAACGTCCGCGGCGAACTGATGCCCAAGGGCAAGCTCGGCATCAACCTGGACGGCAGCTGGCTGCCGCAGGACTGGCTGAAGGGCGCGGGGCACGAGTGGCCCGAGTGGTCGCAGAAACTCGGCCTCGCGTACATGCCGACGCAGACCGGCCAGGCTCCCGGCAAGGTGAGCATGTCCGGCGGCTGGACCTGGTCGATCCCCGCCAAGGCGTCCAACCCGGACCTCGCCTTCAAGTTCATCGAGACGATGCAGACCAAGGCGAACGCGCAGAAGTGGTACATCGCCAACTCCGGCATCGCGGTGCGCAAGGACGTGGCCTCCGACCCCGGGTACGTGAAGGCGCAGCCCGGCATCAAGTTCTTCACGGACCTGGTCGCGAGCACGCACTACCGCCCCGCGTACCCGGCCTATCCCAAGGTCTCGACGGCCATCCAGGAGGCCATGGAGGGCGTGACGACGGGTGACAGCTCGGTCGACAAGGCGGCGAGCGGGTACGACGAGGAGCTGAAGACGGCCACCGACAACCAGGTGATCAGGAAGTGAGGCTGCGCCGCACCCTGACCCGCGCCCTGCCCCTCAGCCCCGCCGTCGCCCTCCTGCTCCTCTTCCTGGCGGGCCCGATCGCGTACTGCGCGTACATCGCCTTCACCGACCTCCAGCTCACCGGCCAGGCGCACTCGTCCTTCGTCGGCTTCGAGAACTTCCGGGCTGCGTTCAAGGACGACGCGTTCCTGAACGCGGTCTGGCTGACGCTGGTGTTCACGGTCCTGTCGTCACTGGTCGGCCAGAACACGCTGGGCCTGGCGCTGGCTTCGCTGATGCAGCGGGCGTCGAAGCCGGTGCGGACGGTCGTGGGCGGGATCGTGATCACGGCGTGGGTACTGCCGGAGGTGGTGGCGGGATTCCTGCTGTACGCGTTCTTCCGACGGGAAGGCACGCTGAACGCGATCCTGGACTGGCTCCACCTGCCCACCCAGAACTGGCTGTTCACGCTGCCGATCCTGGCGGTGTCGTTCGCGAACGTCTGGCGGGGGACGGCCTTCTCCATGCTGGTGTACTCGGCGGCCCTGAACGAGATACCGAAGGAGATCACCGAGGCGGCGGAGGTGGACGGGGCGGGTGGCTGGCGCCGCATGTGGCACATCACGCTGCCGATGATCCGCCGCTCGATCGGCACGAACCTGATGCTCAACACCCTTCAGACGCTGTCGGTGTTCGGGCTGATCTGGGTGATGACGAGGGGCGGCCCGGGGAACAGGAGTCAGACGCTGCCGCTCTTCATGTACGAGCAGGCCTTCCAGAAGAGCATGATCGGATACGGCACCGCGGTGGCGCTGCTCCTGCTGGTGGTCGGCTCGCTGTTCTCGCTGGTGTACATGCGGCTGCTGCGGACGGAGGTCTGAGATGCCGGTCCGTACGACACTGAGGTCCCGCCGCACCGGCCGCCGGCTGGCCGCCGACGCGGGCCTGCTGGTGGTGGCGGCCGCCTTCGTGCTCCCGCTCGCCTGGGTGGTCCTGTCCGCCCTCGACCCGCACGCGGGCCTCAGGGTGCAGGTCCCGGACGGTCTCACGCTGGACAACTTCGACGCGGTCCTGAAGCCGGACATCACCTACAGACCGCTGCTCAACAGCCTGATCCTGTGCGGGGGCGGGACGCTGCTCACGGTGGTGTGCGCGGCGCTGGCCGCGTATCCGCTGTCGCGGTTCCGCTCACGACTGAACCGTCCCTTCCTCCTGACGATCCTCTTCGCGACGTGCCTGCCGATCACGGCGATCATGGTCCCGGTGTACGCGTTGTTCGTACGGGTGAACCTCATCGACACCGTGCAGGGCACGATCTTCTTCTTCGCCGCGTCCCAACTCCCCTTCGCCATCTGGCTGATGAAGAACTTCATGGACGGCGTACCGAAGGAACTGGAGGAGGCGGCGTGGACGGACGGGGCGTCGTCGCTCCAGTCCCTGGTACGGATCGTGCTGCCGCTGATGGGTCCGGGGGTGGCGGTGGTGACGGTCTTCTCGTTCGTGATGATGTGGGGGAACTTCTTCGTCCCGTTCATGCTCCTGCTGACACCGGACCAGATGCCGGCGTCCGTGAGCATCAACGACTTCTTCGGAAACAGGGGAACGGTGGTCTACGGACAGCTGGCCGCGTTCTCGGTCATCTACTCGACGCCGGTGATCCTGCTGTACGTACTGGTGGCCAGGCGATTGGGCGGGGGGTTCGCGCTGGGCGGCGCGGTCAAGGGGTGAGGGCTGGGCCTGCCCTACCCGTCGAGGCCAAGGCCGAGGCCTACTCCTCCTCCAACTCCAGCACCCCCACCGTCTGCCCCCCGCTCGTCTCTCCGGTCAGCTTGAATCCCAGCCCGAGGTAGAAGCCCTCCGGGCCGGTCTCGCCGGGGTGCCAGGTGACCGTGAGGCGGGTGCCGCCCCGGCGCCTGATCTCGGCGGCCACGGCCTCGACCGCGAAGCGGCCGTACCCCCTGCCCTGTTCCCCGGCCGCGATGTTCAAACGCCACAGCCCGGAGCGGAGGTCGGTGCCCGCCTCGCCTCCGTCCCAGTCGATGTCGAAGAAGGCCATCAGAAACCCGACGGTCCGCTCCCCGTCCACGATGAGGCGGGGCCAGGCGACACCGGGATACACATACGCCTCGGCCAGCGACTTCACGACGGGCGCGACCAGGTGCTCCTGATCGGGGCGGACCTTCAGTCCGATCGCGGTGTCGAAATTGCCGGGGATGATCTTCTCGAGGCGCGGTGAGCCAGTCATATCCTCACCCTAGGTGAGCGAATCAAGCGATTTTCGACGCGCCGTCGCCGCCATGCGCAATAAGAGCGCCCGGCCGGGAGCGCACCCTCAGGGGCGCGAGGAACTGTGCGATCAGCCACCACCCGCCCGCAGGCCAAATCCCGGCCCCGAAACCCTGGGAGGATCGGACGGAAAGGGGCGGTGAGGGCAGAGCCGTATGTTCGTACGATCCGTGATTGTGGCCGAACAGACCGTAGTCACCACCACCCAGGCCCCATATTTTGTGCGCGTGCAGCGACCGCAGGCCCATCAGCCCACCCCACCCTTCAACGCTCCGGCAGCCCGCAGACTGCGTGCTGCCCTCGGCATGGGCCCCGAGCACGTCGCGTACGGGATGAGAGCCTCGTACGGGCTGCCGTACGTCACCCCCGACCTCGTCCTGGCCTGGGAGAGAGGGACGACCACCCCCAGTGGGCCCGAACTCACGGCGCTCGCGGGAGTGTTGTGGTGTTCACCGGGTGAACTCATCGGCGCGCCACGGACGTTGCGCGAGCATCGCGTGTCGCGCGGGCTGGCCCAGGAGGACATCGCCCGTACCGTCGGCCTCGAACTCCTCGCCTACCAGCGGATGGAGGAGGCCGACGAGTGGCGCGGCAACGACCGGCAGTCGGTCGCCCTCGCCGACACCCTCGAACTGTCGCTGCGGGACTTCATCACCGTCACGGGACGCGACGGCAAGCTGGCCGAGCTGTTGCGCAGCGCGGTGACCACGCGCTGGCAGGCGTACGTCCGTCCGGTCGGGAAGATGATCCCGCTGGACCGGCGCCTCCTGGAGGACGTCCTCCAGGAGATGCACACGGAGTACCAGGGGCAGATGGTGGCCACGCTCAGCTGGAGCGGCGGATCGGCCGCCGCCGACGCCGACGACTCCGGCCGTGACTTCCTCGACCGGATCGTCGATCACTTCTGGGCGATGGTCCAGAGAACCACGTACTGAGTCCGCTCTGAGTCCGCTCGAACCGAGCCCGTACGACCCCAGGCCGTACGACCGGCCCGTAGGACCTAGAACCCCGTAGGACCTAGAACACCGACTCCGCCTCGTCCATCCGGTCCTTCGGCACCGTCTTCAGCTCCGTGACCGCCTCCGCCAGCGGCACCATCAGCACGTCCGTCCCCCGCAGCGCCGTCATCCGCCCGAAGTCACCCCGGTGCGCCGCCTCCACCGCGTGCCAGCCGAACCGCGTGGCGAGCACCCGGTCGTACGCGGTCGGGGTGCCGCCCCGCTGCACATGGCCGAGGATGACCGGCTTGGCCTCCTTGCCGAGGCGCCGCTCCAGCTCGTACGCCAGCGCCGTACCGATGCCCTGGAAGCGCTCGTGGCCGAACTGGTCGATGGCACCGTGGCCGTAGTCCATGGTGCCCTCGACGGGGTGGGCGCCCTCGGCGACGCAGATGACCGCGAACTTCTTGCCGCGGGCGAAGCGCTCCTCGACCATCGCCATCACGTCGGACGGGTCGAAGGGGCGCTCGGGCAGGCAGATGCCGTGGGCTCCGGCCGCCATGCCGGACTCCAGGGCGATCCAGCCCGCGTGCCGGCCCATGACCTCGACGACCATCACGCGCTGGTGGGACTCGGCCGTGGTCTTCAGACGGTCCATGGCCTCCGTGGCCACCCCCACCGCCGTGTCGAAGCCGAAGGTCCGGTCGGTCGACGAGATGTCGTTGTCGATCGTCTTGGGGACACCGACCACCGGCAGCCCCGCGTCCGACAGCATCCGGGCGGCCGTCAGCGTGCCCTCGCCGCCAATCGGGATCAGCACGTCGATGCCGAACTCGCGGGCCATGTCCTGCGCGTTCTCGCAGGCCTCGCGGAGCCGGTCGCGCTGCAGTCGCGAGGAGCCGAGAATCGTGCCGCCACGGGCGAGGATGCCGCTGACCGCGTTGAGGTCGAGGGTGCGGTAGCGGCCGTCGAGCAAGCCCGCGTAGCCGTCCTCGAAGCCGATGACCTCGTCCCCGAAATTGGTGACCGCTCGGTGCACGACCGACCGGATCACGGCGTTCAGGCCCGGGCAGTCGCCGCCTGCGGTGAGAACTCCGATACGCATCGTGCTGTGTCTCCTGCTCGCTGCTGGTACGTGTGAGCCGGTCCGATTGTTTCACGAGACGAAGGGCACCGACGATTCCCTCCTTCCCACCAGGACGTTTGTCCTGGCGGGCGCCCTAGCTACCCTCAGAGGTATTGTCAAGAGGGTTCCGCTCACCCCAGTGGGCCATTTTTCCGAGCCCCGAAACCACCCAGCGCCGCAACGGATGGAGAGCACGCGTGACCCGCAGCGTCTACGTGACCGGGATCGACCGCGGCGACGGCCGCCAGGTCGTCGAGCTGGGGGTCATGGAGCTCCTGACTCGCCAGGTCGACCGGGTGGGCGTCTTCCGTCCACTCGTCCACGACGGCCCGGACCGGCTCTTCGAGCTGCTGCGCGCACGCTACCGGCTGGCCCAGGACCCGGCGAGCGTGTACGGCATGGACTACCACGAGGCGTCCACGCTCCAGGCCGAGCAGGGCGCGGACGAGCTGGTCTCCTCCCTCGTCGACCGGTTCCACCTCGTCGCCCGTGACTACGACGTCGTCCTCGTCCTGGGCACCGACTTCGCCGACACCCAGTTCCCGGACGAGCTGGCGCTGAACGCGCGGCTCGCGAACGAGTTCGGCGCCTCCGTGATCCCCGTGGTCGGCGGACGCGGGCAGACCGCCGAGTCCGTGCGCGCCGAGACGCGCAACGCCTACCGCGCGTACGACGGTCTGGGCTGCGACGTCCTCGCCATGGTCGTGAACCGGGTGGCCCCGGCCGACCGCGCCGACATCAGCGAGCGGATCGACCACCGTCTGCCCATCCCCTGTTACGTGCTGCCCGACGAGCCCGCCCTCTCCGCGCCCACCGTCGCGCAGATCACCCACGCCCTCGGCGGCAAAGTGCTCCTCGGCGACGACGCGGGCCTCGCCCGGGACGCGCTCGACTTCGTCTTCGGCGGCGCCATGCTGCCGAACTTCCTGAACGCCCTGACCCCGGGATGCCTCGTGGTCACCCCGGGCGATCGCGCCGACCTGGTCGTCGGCTCGCTCGCCGCGCACAGCGCCGGCACCCCGCCCATAGCCGGCGTGCTCCTGACCCTGAACGAGCGGCCCAGCGACGAGGTCCTCACCCTCGCCGCCCGCCTCGCCCCCGGCACCCCGGTGATCTCGGTGGCCGGCAACTCCTTCCCCACCGCGGCCGAACTCTTCTCCCTGGAGGGGAAGTTGAACGCCGCCACCCCCCGCAAGGCGGAGACCGCACTCGGCCTCTTCGAGCGGTACGTCGACACCAGCGATCTCCTCAGGCGCGTCTCCGCGCCGAGCAGCGACCGCCTCACCCCGATGATGTTCGAGCACAAGCTCCTCGAACAGGCCCGCTCCGACAAGCGCCGCGTCGTGCTCCCCGAGGGCACCGAGGCCCGCGTCCTGCACGCCGCGGAGGTGCTGCTGCGCCGGGGCGTGTGCGACCTGACGCTGCTCGGTCCGGTCGACCAGATCCGCAAGAAGGCCGCCGACCTCGGCATCGACCTGGGCGACAGCCAGCTGATCGACCCGGTCACCTCCGAGCTGCGCGAGCGCTTCGCCGAGAAGTACGCCGCCCTGCGCGCCCACAAGGGCGTCACCGTCGAGCTGGCCTACGACGTCGTCGCCGACGTGAACTACTTCGGGACGCTGATGGTGCAGGAGGGGCTCGCCGACGGCATGGTCTCCGGCTCCGTGCACTCCACCGCCGCGACCATCCGGCCCGCCTTCGAGATCATCAAGACCAAGCCGGACACCAAGATCGTCTCGTCCGTCTTCTTCATGTGTCTCGCCGACAAGGTCCTGGTCTACGGCGACTGCGCGGTGAACCCCGACCCGAACGCCGAGCAGCTCTGCGACATCGCCATCCAGTCGGCCGTCACGGCCGAACAGTTCGGCGTCGAGCCCCGGATCGCGATGCTGTCGTACTCGACGGGGACGTCCGGGTCGGGCGCCGACGTCGACAAGGTGCGCGAGGCCACCGACCTGGTGCGGCTGCGCCGCGACGACCTGAAGATCGAGGGGCCGATCCAGTACGACGCCGCGGTCGAGCCGACCGTCGCGGCGACCAAGCTGCCGGACTCGGAGGTCGCCGGGCAGGCGTCCGTGCTGATCTTCCCCGACCTGAACACCGGCAACAACACCTACAAGGCCGTACAGCGCTCGGCCGGCGCGATCGCCGTCGGCCCCGTCCTGCAGGGCCTGCGCAAGCCCGTCAACGACCTGTCCCGCGGGGCGCTGGTACAGGACATTGTCAACACGGTCGTGATCACGGCGATCCAGGCCCAGACTTCGAGCAGGGCATGACCACCACCATCCTCGACCCAGAAGGCACCCCCGCAGTGACCGCCACCCGCGTCCTCGTCCTCAACTCCGGCTCCTCGTCGGTGAAGTACCAGCTGCTCGACATGCGCGACCGCAGCCGTCTCGCCATGGGCCTCGTCGAGCGCATCGGCGAGGGCACCTCCCGGCTGAAGCACACGGCGCTCACCACGGGCGAGACCCGCGAGACGATCGGCCCCACCGCCGACCACGCCGCCGCGCTCAAGGCCGTCGCCGAGGAGCTGACCAAGGACGGCCTCGGCCTGGACTCCCCCGAGCTGGCAGCGATCGGCCACCGGGTGGTGCACGGCGGGAAGGAGTTCACCGCGCCCACGGTCATAGACGAGGCCGTGCTCGCCGAGATCGAGCGGCTGATCCCGGTCGCCCCGCTGCACAACCCGGCGAACCTGATCGGTATCCGTACGGCCCAGGCGCTGCGCCCGGACCTGCCCCAGGTCGCCGTCTTCGACACCGCCTTCCACACGACGATGCCGGAGTCGGCGGCGCGCTACGCGATCGACGCGAAGACCGCCGACGAGTACCGCATCCGGCGCTACGGCTTCCACGGCACCTCGCACGCGTATGTGTCCCGGGCGACGGCCGAGCTCCTGGGCAAGGCCCCCGAGGACGTGAACGTCATCGTGCTGCACCTCGGCAACGGCGCGTCCGCCTCCGCCGTACGAGGCGGCCGCTGCGTGGACACCTCCATGGGGCTCACGCCGCTGGAGGGACTGGTCATGGGCACGCGGTCGGGCGACGTGGACCCCGCGGTCATCTTCCATTTGATGCGCGTTGGCGGGATGTCCACGGACGAGATCGACACTTTGCTGAACAAGAAGAGCGGCCTGATCGGTCTGTGCGGCGACAACGACATGCGGGAGATCCGTCGCCGTGTCGACGAGGGTGACGAGCAGGCGCGGCTCGCCTTCGACATCTACATCCACCGCCTGAAGAAGTACATCGGCGCCTACTACGCGGTACTGGGCCGGGTGGACGCGATCGCCTTCACCGCCGGAGTGGGCGAGAACGCCGCTCCGGTGCGCGAGGCCGCGGTGGCCGGCCTGGAGGAACTCGGCCTGGCGGTCGACGCCGACCTGAACGCGGCTCGAGGGGACGGGCCCAGACTCGTCTCCCCCGAGGGCGCACGGGTCGCGGTCGCCGTGGTGCCGACCGACGAGGAACTGGAGATCGCCACGCAGACCTACGCACTCGTGGGCGCGTCCCACGACCTCATCTGAGCGGCACCACGCCACCTCGAACGGGGGGCAGGTGCCACCTCAGCTGAGCGGCAGCGCGCCCCTTTGTATCTTCCGCCAGACGGAATATTCCGTAGCGAAACAAACCGATAGGATCGCCCTATGCGCCGTTCGAAAATCGTCTGTACTCTCGGCCCCGCGGTCGACTCCCACGAGCAGCTCGTCGCGCTGATCGAAGCCGGCATGAGCGTGGCCCGCTTCAACTTCAGCCACGGCACGCAGGCCGAGCACCAGAGCCGCTACGACCGGGTCCGGGCCGCCGCGGCCGAGACCGGCAAGGCCATCGGTGTCCTCGCCGACCTGCAGGGCCCGAAGATCCGTCTGGAGACCTTCGCCGAGGGACCCGTCGAGCTGGTGCGCGGTGACGAGTTCACCATCACCATCGAGGACGTGCCCGGCGACAAGCACATCTGCGGCACGACCTACAAGGGCCTGCCCGGTGACGTCTCCAAGGGCGACCCGATCCTCATCAACGACGGCAACGTCGAGCTGAAGGTCGTCGAGGTCGACGGTTCCCGCGTCAAGACGGTCGTCATCGAGGGCGGTGTGATCTCGGACCACAAGGGCATCAACCTGCCCGGCACGGCCGTGAACGTGCCGGCGCTGTCCGAGAAGGACGTCGAGGACCTGCGCTTCGCGCTGCGCATGGGCTGCGACATGGTCGCCCTGTCCTTCGTGCGTGACGCGGGCGACGTGAACGACGTGCACAAGGTGATGGACGAGGAGGGCCGCCGGGTCCCCGTCATCGCCAAGGTCGAGAAGCCGCAGGCGGTCGAGAACATGGAGGCCGTCGTCGCGGCGTTCGACGCCGTCATGGTGGCCCGTGGCGACCTGGCCGTCGAGTACCCGCTCGAGAAGGTCCCGATGGTGCAGAAGCGCCTCGTGGAGCTGTGCCGCCGCAACGCCAAGCCGGTGATCGTCGCGACCCAGATGATGGAGTCGATGATCACCAACTCCCGCCCGACCCGCGCCGAGGCCTCCGACGTCGCCAACGCGATCCTCGACGGCGCCGACGCGGTCATGCTCTCGGCCGAGTCGAGCGTGGGCGCGTACCCGATCGAGACGGTCAAGACGATGTCGAAGATCGTCGTGGCGGCGGAGGAAGAGCTCCTCTCCAAGGGGCTGCAGCCCCTGGTCCCCGGCAAGAAGCCGCGCACGCAGGGTGGTTCGGTCGCCCGTGCCGCCTGCGAGATCGCCGACTTCCTCGGCGGCAAGGGCCTGGTCGCCTTCACCAAGTCCGGTGACACCGCCCGTCGGCTCTCCCGCTATCGCGCGGCCCAGCCGATCCTGGCCTTCACCACCGACGAGGGCACCCGCAACCAGCTCGCGCTGAGCTGGGGCGTCGAGTCGCACGTCGTGCCGTTCGTGAAGAGCACCGACGAGATGGTCGACCTCGTCGACCACGAGCTCCAGAAGCTCAAGCGGTTCAACGACGGCGACATCGTCGTGATGACCGCCGGCTCGCCCCCCGGCGTCCCCGGCACCACCAACATGGTCCGGGTGCACCACCTGGGCGAGAGCGGCCGCACCGCCTGACCCGCGGCCCCCGTACGCCACTGAGGGCGCCTCCTGTGACAGGGGGCGCCCTCAGTGTTCGATGATCACAGGCGCTTCACGGCAACTCGCCGGCCAACCGCTGATACGCCTCGAACTCGCTCCACCGCGGGTGATCCGCAAGGAGCGGGGCCAGGGCGCGCGGGGGCACGAGCAGCCGCCGGATCATCCGGAGCGAGCGCATCTGCGCACGCTCCAGCTGACGCCACCGCGGGGCGAGCTCGGCGGCCTCCCCCGGGCTCATCGGCATGGCGTCCAGCGCTCGTTCGAGCACGGGCCCGGCGTCGAACAGGGGGACGTCCTCACGCGGCCCCAGCTTCTCCAGCAGCCAGGACCTGAGCCACAGGTCGCGCGACAGCCACTCGTTGCGCTGCGTGCCGGTCGCGCGCTCGGCGGCCGCCAGCAGGGCCGGCCAGGCCTCGGCGATCGCCCTCCACTGCTCGTCGCTCACCCCGGCCGGGTCCGCCTGGATGCGGGCCGCGAACTGCTGTGCCGCGGCCATCCATTGGCTCACGTCCCCATGGGCGTCGTCCGTGCCCGTCGCCGACCAACGACGCGCGTGCGCGTCCAGGTCGAGCCGGTCCAGCCCGTCGAAGAGGCCACTCATCAGAACATCCCCCCGCCGCCGCGAACGCTTCCCTGCTGAGCTCTTCCGCCCCGCTCCGTTCAGAACTGTGGCCCGGCCCTCCGCGTGAGCGGAGGAACCGGGCCACAGTCCTGTGTGCGGCTCCCGAACGGGTCTTGGTCGCGACCGGCCGTCAGCCGGTCACGTACTGGTGCAGCCCGGGGATGGTCAGCGTGCCGCCGAACTGGCCGGCCTGGACGACCTTCACCTTGGTGAAGTAGATCAGCGGTATGTTCAGCGGCGGCGGGTTGTCCGGGCTGAACGTGATCGGGATCAGGCCGAGCAGGTTGCCGGAGATGCTTTCGGTGTACATCACCGTCTTGCCGTCACGGATGGTGGACGTCGTACCGCTGCCGGCCTGCACGTGGTACGTCTTGCCGGACTGCTTGTCGTTCACCGTCTGGTGCAGGTCGCCGATGTCGGTGCCGTCGGAGATGACGTACTTCAGGACCTTCTTGACGGTGCCGTTGGCGGTCTTCACCTTCACGATGCCCTGGTAGTCCGCGCCCTTGAGGAGCAGCGAGCTGGCGTTCAGGTACCAGGGGTCGTCGGGCAGGGTCACCGGGTTGTCGACGCCGCCCTCGGCGTCGGTGGCGACCGGGCAGTCCGCCGCGTTGGTGGTGGAGCTCGCGGACGGGCTGGGCGAGGTGACCGCGTCGGTCGCGTCCTTGACCGCCTTGGTGGTGTCCTCGGCCGCCTTGGTCGCCGTGTCGGTCGTGTCCTTCACGGTGTTCTTGACCGTGTCGGCGACCTTGCCGGTGGTGTCCTTGAGCGTGTCGGACGTGGTCTTGTCGCCGGTGTCCTTGGTCGCGCTCGCCGAGGCGGACGCGGAGGCCGACGGCGTGGGGCTCGCGGTGGCGCTCGCCGTGGAGCCGCTGCCGCCGGTGAAGATGCCCGTGATCGCGTCGCCGATGGTGCCCAGCAGGTCGCCCCCGCTGCTCGCGGACGCCGACGGGGTCGCCGTCGAAGCGCTGCCACCGCCACTGCTCTGCGCCGACTTGCTCGCGGACGGCGTCGGCGTGGACCCGGCCTTGTCGTCGGAACCTGAATCCGACGAAGAGGTCTTGTCCGGCGACGAGGACGTGCTCGCCGAGGGGGTCGGATCCGGCTTGTCGGCGGACGCGGAGGCGCTCGCCGAGGAAGAGGAGGAGGTCGAAGCGGAGGGAGTCGGGCTGGCCGACGCGTCCTTGCCGTCCACGGCCTCGACGCACTTCTGGTACTCGTCGGCGGTCAGGCTCTTGGCGGGCGAGTGGTCGTCGGCCCGGGCGAGTGTCGGCGTGAACCCCATCCCCATGAGAACCGCGGTCGGCATCGCCGCGATGGCGACGGCCTTGCCCGCGGGCACGTGGAACCTGGTGAACAGCGGCTTCCTCGGGGCCGCGTGGCGCGGCCCGGTTCTCACCCGGGACTCGTCCACCTCGGTCCCGCGGGTCACCTCGTCAGCCGGCACTGTGCCTCCCGTTCGCCCCGTGAGCGGAGCTCATTCCTGACAGGTCCCTCGGCTCGCCCGACTCGTCGGCGACCGCGGGGCCCGCGCTGTCGGCACCGTGCTGGATGCCCGTGGACTCCGGGCTCTGCGGCAGGTGCGGGGTGTTCGGGGTGTTCGGGGTGTTCGGGGTGGTGTCGGGGGCGCCCGGGGCGCCGCCCTCGCTCTTGTGCGCCGGCGCGCGCTGCCCCTCGCCGGGCTCTCCAGGAACCCAGGAGACCGCCATCGCGCCGCCGGTCATGGCGAAGAGGAAGCCGATGAGGAAGCCACCGAGGTTGGACACCGGGATGGAGACCAGCGCGAGCAGGATCGCCGCGACCCCGGCGAAGGTCCGTACGTGCTTCTGGAACCAGAGACTGATGCCCAGGACCCAGAGCAGCACGCCGATGATCAGGGAGCCGGCGCCGGCGGTGGTGGACATCGCCAGCGTCAGATGGCCGATCTGAAGGTTCGCGTACGGGAAGTAGGCGATGGGGAAGCCGCCGAGCAGGATGAACAAGCCGGCCCAGAACGGGCGATCGCCCCTCCAGGTACGGAAGTTCCGCCGGAAGACTTGGAGATAGTGCTCGCTCTGCCCGGGTGACTCGGCGCTCATGGAAACGGCTCCCTGGAACGGCTTTACTGTGTGGCGTACGCGCTTGAGTAGTTCACGTACTGCGGGAAAAGGTGGGGCGGGCGGGGCAGCTGCCGGCTCCCCCGCCCGCCCCTGGAGTGCCTAGTAGCACTCCTTGACGCCCTTGGACAGCGACATCTTCAGGCCGCTGAGCTTGAACGTACCGGCGGTGGTCGCCCACGCCGTCTGCTTCACATCGGTCAGGTCGGCCGAGTCGGCCTGCTGGGCGAATCCGTACGGGTTCGCCTGGTCACCCTTGGCAATGCCCGGACCCTTGCTGGCGTCCTTGGCCGCAACACCGATGTCGATGTTGTGGAACACCGCGTCGGCCTGCAGGTCCTCGACGTCGATGTACAGGTTCTCGGCCTGGACCGGCGTGCCACCGCCGCCCGCCTTCAGGACCAGACTGACCGATCCGAGCAGCGGGATGTTCGGGGTGACCACGGACTGGCACATGTTGGTGATCGACGCGGACTTGAACGCCGAGACCGCGACGGGGTGAGCCGTCTTCTGACCGTCGAGGGTGTACCCCGAGTCGATGGCTCCGTACTGCGAGAAGCCTTCTCCGTGGAGCGAGTCCGCCGTCACCTTGAACGACTGACCCGAAACACTGAACGACGCGGCGAGAGCGCCCTGCGCGAGGGCGACACCTATCGCTGCCGTGGCGGCCACGCTGGGCACCATCACGACCGCGAACCGCTTCCATCTGGTCCCGCCACGCACCTGGGACTCCATATTTCCTCCTTCTCGGACGTACATCTCCTGGCCCTGACTGACCCATGTCGGCGGCTCAGCCGGGCAGGGATGGGAGAAGTGCTACGTCCTCGGGAAGGAGAGCGCCCGTACTCGTCGAGCGCCAACTGCGCCCGACATCACCGGCGATCACCCCCGAGCGACAACCACTGGTCGCGCCTGACACGCATCACGCACAACCTGCTGGACAGGCTCCGCCGAACGGCAGAGACCCCCCTGTCCAAGGGCCGGCGCCACTGCCGCCGCCCCTACTCGGTGGGGACCCAGAAAACCCCTTGACCCGATTGGCTGTCGGGGTAGGGGGAATGGACCGAGCGTCGCCGATCGTGGTGCATTCTGGCCGCCCGCACAAGGGGGTTCGTTACTGGCTAGTAACGGCCGGATAACCGAACAACGACCCGGCGGTATCGGTCGGCAACTCTGGGTGGCACCAAGGGTGACGCCAAAACAGTTGATCCACGGACAGAATCCGACAGATCAACGCCCCTGACTTACTCCCAGTAACAGCGGCCGCGTTTACCAAGTTTTGGTAAAGCGCGGCCACCTGCCGCTCTCTCGGCAAATCTTTCACCTGGGCATCACACGCCCCGGCGTTTAGGAACAGGTCAGCACACCGGGCGGAGCCCGGTCGGAGAGTCGATCAGAACAGCGCCCGCGCCAGCGCCCGGCGCGCCGCGATCACCCGCGGATCGTCGCCGCCCACGACCTCGAAAAGCTCCAACAGCCTCAGCCGTACGGCATCCCGGTCGTCGCCCGCCGTGCGCTGCACCGTGTCGATGAGCCGCCCGAACGCGTCTTCGACGTGCCCGCCCACCAGGTCGAGGTCCGCGGCCGCGATCTGCGCCGGTACGTCCTTGGGCTTCTCGGCGGCGTCCTTGCGCACCTGGAGCGGGTCGGCACCCTGCACGCGCTGCAGCAACTCGGCCTGCGCGAGGCCGAGCTTGGCCTCCGTGTTGCCGGGGTCGTCGCTCAGCACGTTCTTGTACGCCTGTACGGCACCGCCGAAGTCACCCGCGTCCAGGGCCTGCACAGCGGCCTCCAGGAGCGCGTCGTAGGGCCCTGCCGGCACCTCGTGCACCGCCGGGGCGCTGTCGGGGTCGACCGTCAGGCCGGTCAGGCCGAAGCGCTGCTCGGCGACCTCGACGAGCTGGTCGAGGGTCCCGCGGATCTGCGCCTCTCCGGCCGCACCCTGGAAGAGCGGCAGTGCCTGCCCCGCCACGACGGCGAACACGGCCGGGATCCCCTGGATCCCGAACTGCTGCATCAACATCTGGTTGGCGTCGACGTCGATCTTGGCAAGGACGAATCGTCCGTTGTACTCGACGGCCAGCCGTTCGAGTACCGGGCTCAACTGCTTGCAGGGCTCGCACCACTCGGCCCAGAAGTCGATGACGACCGGGACCTCGGTGGACCGCTGAAGGACATCGCGCTCGAATCCCGCCTCGTCGACATCGATGACGAGGCCGGCGGGAGACACGGCCCCGCCTCCGCCGCCCTGCCTGGCCGCTTCGGCGCGCGCCTGCTCCGCCTTCGCCTTGGCCTCCTGGGCCGCCTTCACCGCGGCGAGGTCGACGACTCCGCTCATGGACATGTTCCGTGGCTGCATGAGTACATCCTCCCCCTTCCTCGCGCACGTGTGAAAAGCGCTGTGAAAGCCGGGCCGCTTTACGACGCGACCCGACTCGATCCGTGCTGTCGGGCGCCGGGTCCCCACCTGGCGTCCATGGTTGTCGCCCGTTCACGAGTCACTGTGTACGAGCTTTCGCTACGACTCGTAGCGTAACTGTCCCGCGGCCCCCCTGTCCGCCATACCCCGGTGATCTCCCTCACGACTTCACACAACCGCCTGATTTGGGCCGGCCGGGGCGGCGGATAAGGTCCTGACATGCAGAGTCGCGCCACCACCCCCCGCACGGGACGCCCGCGCAGCGCTGCCGCGGACGCCGCGATCCTGCAGGCGACGCGGGCGGCGCTGGTCGAACTGGGCTGGTCCAAGCTGACGTTGGGGGACGTGGCGACGCGGGCCGGGGTCGCCAAGACGACCCTCTATCGTCGCTGGGCGGGCAAGAACGAGCTCGTGGTCGACGCGGTGGCCGTCCTCTTCGACGAACTGGAACTCCCCGACCGCGGGAGCCTCGCCGCCGACATCGAGGGCGTGGTGCTTCAGTTCGCGGCGCTCCTGAACCGGCCCGAGACCGCGACGGCCCTGATGGCGGTGGTGGCCGAGTCGACCCGT
Source organism: Streptomyces sp. GbtcB7 (assembly GCF_019091445.1). Lineage (NCBI taxonomy): Bacteria > Bacillati > Actinomycetota > Actinomycetes > Kitasatosporales > Streptomycetaceae > Streptomyces > Streptomyces sp. GbtcB7. The sequence goes on along the minus strand of NZ_JAGXJM010000010.1, from coordinate 274,327 downwards.
GACGAGCCGCTGCGCGAACGCATCCGCACGTCCATCGTCGACCGCCAGAAGCGGCTTGTCGTGGAGGGGCGGGCCCGGGCCACCGCGCGCGGCGAACTCCCTCCGGAGTCCGACCCCGAGGTCGCCGCGCGTACGGCGGACCTCATCTTCGACGTGGTCGCGGGGGCGGTGGTGCATCGCACACTGGTCAGCGCGGAGCCCGCGGACGAGGAGTGGGTCCGCGCGTTCACCCAGGTCCTCCTGTTGGGCCTGACAGGCACGCCTCCCGCCCCCTGAACAGCCTCGCCCTCAAACGGTGGGCGAGTCGGGGTAGGTGGGGCGCGGTGAGTGGCCTCGCCATCGAACACCGGCCGACCCGAGGCGTTCAGGGGCGCGGGGAACTGCGCGCCCAACCCCCACGCACCCGCGGTCGAAGAAGGACGCTCGAGGGATCGGGGGCGCAGCCCCGGCTCGAGGGGCGCGGGGAACTGCGCGACCAGCCCCCACGCACCCGCAGAGAACGATGGACGCTCGGGGTCCGGGGCGGAGCCCCGGCGGGTCAGAAGCCCGCCGGTTCCGTGTACACGCCCCACTCGTCCCGGAGCACGTCACAGATCTCGCCGAGCGTAGCCTCGGCCCGCACCGCCTCCAGCATGGGCACGATCATGTTCGACCCGTCCCGCGCGGCGGCGAGCAGCGCGTCCAGCGAGGCCCGTACGCGCGCGTCGTCGCGCCCACCCCGCCGCACCCCCAACTCCCGTACCTGCTCCCGCTCCACCTCGTGACTGACCCGCAGGATCTCCAGATCCCCGGTCACGGACCCGTGATGGACGTTCACGCCCACCACCCGCTTGTCACCCTTCTCCAACGCCCGCTGGTACTGGAACGCCGACTCGGCGATCTCCCCGGTGAACCAGCCGTCCTCGATGCCCCGAAGGATGCCGGAGGTGATGGGACCGATCGGGTGCTGCCCGTCGGGATGCGCCCGCAGCCCCCGCTCCTTGATCTGCTCGAAGATCTTCTCCGCGTCGGCCTCGATCCGGTCGGTCAGCTGCTCGACGTACCAGGAACCGCCCAGCGGGTCGGCGACGTTGGCGACGCCTGTCTCCTCCATCAGCACCTGCTGCGTCCGCAGGGCGATCTCGGCGGCCTGCTCGGACGGCAGCGCGAGCGTCTCGTCCAGCGCGTTGGTGTGGAGGGAGTTCGTGCCGCCCAGAACGGCCGCGAGCGCCTCCACCGCCGTACGGACGACGTTGTTGTACGGCTGCTGCGCCGTCAGCGAGACACCCGCGGTCTGTGTGTGGAAGCGCAGCCACTGCGCCTTGTCCGACTTCGCCCCGTACACGTCCCGCATCCATCGCGCCCAGATCCGCCGCGCCGCCCGGAACTTGGCGATCTCCTCGAAGAAGTCGAGGTGCGCGTCGAAGAAGAAGGAGAGGCCGGGGGCGAAGACGTCCACGTCGAGGCCGCGCGAGAGCCCCAGCTCGACGTAGCCGAACCCGTCCGCCAGCGTGTACGCCAGCTCCTGCGCGGCCGTGGAGCCGGCCTCCCGGATGTGGTACCCGGAGACGGACAGCGGCTTGTACGCGGGGATCTTCGCGGCGCAGTGCTCCATCAGGTCGCCGATGAGGCGCAGGTGCGGCTCGGGCTGGAAGAGCCACTCCTTCTGGGCGATGTACTCCTTGAAGATGTCGGTCTGGAGGGTGCCGTTCAGGACCGACGGGTCGATCCCTTGCCGTTCCGCCGCGACCAGGTACATGCAGAAAACGGGTACGGCCGGACCGCTGATCGTCATCGACGTCGTGACGTCACCCAGCGGGATGTCCTTGAACAGGACCTCCATGTCGGCCGCCGAGTCGATCGCGACCCCACAGTGCCCGACCTCGCCGAGGGAGCGCGGATCGTCGGAGTCTCGCCCCATGAGCGTCGGCATGTCGAAGGCGACCGACAGTCCACCGCCGCCCGCGGCGAGGATCATCTTGTAGCGCTCGTTCGTCTGCTCCGCGTTCCCGAACCCGGCGAACTGGCGGATCGTCCACGTACGCCCTCGGTAGCCGGTCGGGTACAGGCCGCGGGTGAAGGGGTACTCGCCGGGCCAGCCGATCCGCTCGAAGCCGTCGTACCTGTCCCCCGGCCGTGGCCCGTACACCGGCTCCACCGGATCACCGGAGAGCGTGGTGAAGTCGGCCTCACGCTTGCGCGAGGTGTCGTACCGGGCCTGCCAGCGGCGGCGGCCCTCTTCGATGGCGTCAGCGTCCATGCTTCGAATTTACTAGGACGTCCTAGTAAATGTCGATGGGGAACCGCCACGGACCACTCCCGTGGCGGTAAGGGTTACGCCTTGGCGACCACGGGAGAGTCCTCCGCGATCTTCGACTCCAGCTCCTGGGTGATCTTCCGCTCCACGAAGAACGCGGCCGTCGGAATGGTGCCCGCGAGCAGCACCCACAACTGCTTGCCGACCGGCCACTTCGCCTTGGAGCCCAGGTCGAAGGCGAAGACCAGGTAGACGACGTAGAGCCAGCCGTGCGCGATGGCGACGACGCGGGTGAAGTCCACGGCACCGTTCATGTCGAGCACGTACTTGGCGATCACACCGAGGGTCAGCAGGACCAGCAGCACACCGGTGACGTAGGCCATCACGCGGTAGCGGGTCAGCACGCTCTTCTTCATGGGGATGAGCGTAACGACCCCTTTTGCGCGATCTACGAGCACCCCCGCCCCGGCGCGCCTCTGTACCCCTGCTCGTCTCTTTCTCTGTTCCTCGTCTATTCCTCGTCGAAGTCGCTCGCGGCGATGCGCAGGGGCCGCAGCATCGCGAAGATCTCCGCGCACTCCTCGGAGTCGTAGGCCCCGAGCCCGAAGTCCATCGCCATCAGGTCGCGGGTCGCCGCGTCGCAGACCTCGCGGCCCTTCTCGGTGATGGAGGCGAGCGTGCCGCGCCCGTCGTTGGGGTTGGGCCGCTTGTCGACCAGCCCGGACTTCACCAGCCGGTCCACGGTGTTCGTGACGGAGGTCGGGTGCACCATGAGGCGCTCGCCGATCTTGGACATCGGGAGCTCGCCGGCCTTGGAGAAGGTGAGCAGGACCAGTGCCTCGTAGCGCGCGAAGGTGAGTCCGTACGGCTTGACGACCGCGTCGACCTCGGCGAGCAGGATCTGGTGCGCGCGCATGATCGAGGTGATCGCGGCCATGGACGGCACGGATCCCCAGCGCTGCTTCCAGAGTTCGTCGGCGCGGGCGATGGGATCGAAGGCAAGACTGAGCGGCTTCGGCACGGCATAAGACCTTACCCGCCGGTCATATGCTGGTCAGCCCCGTCTCGCCTTTCGGTCCCGGGCCCCTCCACGACGGGGGTCGCGGCCCCTTCCGTACGCCGCGCCTCCACCGCCAGCAGTACGCAGCAGACGGTGCCGAGCACCCCCGCCCCCGCGACGGTCGCCCGCACTCCGGCGAACTCCGCCGCCACCCCCGACAGCGCCATTCCCACCCCCTGGACGGTCATCAGACCGGCGGTGTTCAAAGTCATCGCCCGCCCGCGCAGCTCCTCGGGCACGGCCCGCACGAACCACTGGTCCAGGCCGAGCGAGTACGCGGACCCGGTGCCCGCGAGCAGCAGCAGGGCCAGCGACCAGCCGAGGTCCGGCCGCAGGACGTAGCCGACGTACGGCAGCAGGGTGACGCAGACGAGCGGGAGGGCGAGCCGGGTGCGGGCCGCGGGCCACAGCCTCGAACCCGCGTACAGCTCCCCCGCGATCGTGCCGACCGGCAGGGCGCACATCAGCAGGCCGAGCCCGGCCGATCCGGCGCCGAGCCCGTCGGCGTAGGGCGCGGCCAGCGCCTCCGGCGCGACGGCGAACATCGGCGGCACCCAGAACAGCAGGAGCAGGGCCCGTACACGCCGGTCGGCGAGGATCCGGCGGGTTCCGTGGAGCGAGTCCCGCACCAGCGCGCCTTCGTGACGGGCCCGCGCGGGCCGTCGCCGGGTGCCGAAGCGCAGCAGCGCGGCGGAGGTCAGGAAGGTGCACACCGTGATGAGCAGCGCGCCGCGCGGGGACACGACGGTGAGCAGCACGCCGCCGAGCCCGAACCCGGCGAGCAGCGCGCCCTGCGAGACGATCCGCAGCAGCGAGCGGCCCAGTACGAACAGGTCGCCGTCGCCGAGGACGTCGGTCAGCGTCGCCGTCCGCGCCCCCTGGAAGAGCGGTGAGACGACGGCGAGCGCGCAGCGCATGGCCAGCAGTATGGCGATGGGCGCGCCCGGCACCACCATGACGGCCACGCAGCCCGCGCACACCAGGTCGCACACCACGAGGACCCGGCGGGCCGGGAAGCGGTCCGCGGCGCCGGCGAGGAGGGTGCCGCCGACGAGGTACGGGAGGAAGCCGAGCGCGAACGTCAGGGCGCTCATCAGGGGCGAGCCCGTCAGGTCGTAGACCAGGACGGACAGGGCGAGCTCGCTGACCACGAGCCCGAGCAGCGAGAACGCGTGGGCCGCGAAGACGGCGCGGAACTCCCGTACGGCGAAGACTCGGCCGTAGCCCGTGACTTCGGGCGCGTTCGGTGGGGTGGGCGGCGTCGTTGTGGCCTTCGTCTCCGCCATCTCTGCTTCCGGCATGGGCAACAGCGTGCTCACCCGTCGGGCCGGCCCATAGAGTTTCGGCTCCAGCCGAATCTTCAGGGGGTGCCTTTCCTTGCCTTCCCTTCTGCACTTCGGGGAGGACGACCTCCTCAACTGCCGTTTCGCGGTGTCGCCCCTGTGGGAGACGCAGGAGGCGGTCCGCACGCTCAACCGTCCCGCGCGGCACGGCTACCACGCGCACTGGCTGCGCCGTATCCGCGCGGCCGCCGCCGGACTCGACCTCGCACCGCTGTGGCTGCTGATGCCGCAGCGCGGCTACTGCCCCGACTGGCTCTGCCCGCCTCCGATCGGTCCTGCGGCCACCTTCGAGGAGGAGATCGCGGCGGTCCGCGCGGCCGACCCCGAGGCGGCCCGCGAGGAGACCGCGAGGTCACTCGCGGACACTCCCGGCGCCCTCGAGTCGTCCCGAGGCAGGTCGCTGTTGAAGGACCCGATGCGCATGGTCCAGGAGCTGGCCGACCTCATGGAGACGGCCTGGCACGCACTCGTCGAGCCGGACTGGCCGCGGCTGCGCGCCCTGCTGGAGGCGGACATCGCGTTCCACTCGCGGCGGCTCGCGGAGGTCGGTCTGGGCGGGCTGCTGCCGGAGATCGACCGTCGGTTCGGCTGGCGCTCCCACACGCTGACCATCGAGTGGAAGGGCCGGCACGAGCGGGACCTCGCGGGCCAGGGCCTGATTCTGGTGCCGAGCGTCTTCATCTGGCCGGAGGTGGTCAGTTCCTTCGATCCGCCCTGGCAGCCCACGCTCGCCTACCCCGCCCGCGGCATCGGCGGTCTGTGGGCCGAACCGACGGACCACACCCCCGACGCCCTCGTGCGACTCCTGGGACGGGGCAGGGCCACCGTCCTCACGGCCCTGGACGAACCCACCACCACCACGGCCCTCGCCCACCGCCTCCGCCTCGCCCCGTCGTCCGTCTCCGCCCACCTCACGGTCCTGCGCGCCGGAGGCCTGCTCACCTCACGCCGCTACGGCCACCAGGTCCTGTACGAACGCACCCCCCTGGGGATGGCACTGGCGTCGGGTCCGGAGCAATAGCCCGCCCCGCGTCGCCCCGGTCAGCCGCGCGTGGTGCGGCGCAGGTGGTGGCGGATGGCTCGTTGGGCGACCGGGCCGAGGGTGTCGAGGGCGGCGACCAGGGCGGCCAGTTGTTCCAGGGCGTCGAGGGCGGCCCGGGAACCCTCGGGGTCGACCCCCTCGTACAGCTCGATGCCGACGAAGGACGCGGCGACGGCACGCGCCAGCCCGGCCGGATCGGTGAACTCGCCGAGCGGGGTCGGCGCGAGGACCCGGACCAGGACCCGCTCGATCTCGGTGATCCACAGATCAAGTCCCGCCGAGGTCGCGGGCGCCAGACGCGCGTCCGTCTGCGCCCCGGCGAGGAGCTGCCCCAGGACGGCGACATGCCCCTCGGCCCGCTCCACCTCGTGCATCTCCCGCCCGAACGCGAGGAGTTCCGCCAGCGACCCGACCTCGGCGAGCCGTTCCCGGTAGTTCGCGACCCGCTGCTCCGCCCCGTGGCGGACCGCGGCCGACAGCAACTCGTCCACGGATCCGAAGTGGTAGAAGACGAGGGCCTGGTTGACCCCGGCGGTCGCCGCGATCGTACGGGCCGAGGCCTTCGCGATCCCCTGCTCGGTGAGCGTCCGCAGGGCGCCCTCCAGCAGTTTCGCCCGGGTCGCCTCGCTCACGCGCGCGCCTCCTCGCGGACGGGCCGCAGCCCGGGCCGCACCCCGCGGGTACGGACGTCGGTGTACGTCGCCCGGAAGCTGCCCTCGTAACCGAAGAGCGGGCCGAAGTGGCGGTTCACGACCCGGACCCGGATGTGGAAGCGGCCCGTGGAGTCGTCGAAGGACTCGCGCACCTCGGCGTCGGCGCCGATGAGTTCGGGGACGCGGACGTCCACCGGGCCCTCCCGGAAGCGGTGTTCGCCGGAGCGGATCAGCAGGGAACCGTCGGGCTCGGCGCGCAGGTGCAGGTCGCTGGCGAGGTGCTGATGCGTACCGAGGTAGTCGAGGACGCGGTCGCCCTTGGGGCTCAGCACCATCTGGGCGTCGAAGCGGCGGGAGCGGCCGGGCAGGTCGAAGGTGCGCACGAAGCTCACCGTCTCACGGCCGAAGGTGTCGGCGTAGGGCACATTCTCGATCATGAAGGGGACGTTTTGGCCCGCACACGGGACGAGGATGTTGCGGGTGCCGCCGAGGACCAGGAACGGCTTCACGAAGCCCCTCCCGTGCCAGACGCGGTCCATGACGCCGTGGCCGGTGCACGCCTCGCCGCCGGCCAGGCCCACGGAGAAGCGTCGCCTCAGCTCGGGGTGGAGGCGGTCGAAGTCGGCACCCATCGCGGTGCGGAAGATGGAGGGGGTCACCGCTGCTCCAGGGTGGCGAGGACGCGGGGGGCGCGGACCCGCGCGATCGGGGTGCGCAGGCAGCGGCGCGCGGCCGGGGTGCCGGGCAGCGGGGGCACGAGGAGCGCCAGGAGGACGGCGACGACGGCCAGTACGGGGGTCGAGTAGAAGGCGAGCGGCGCCAGCGGGCCCGCCGCGTCCACGAGCGCGCCGTACACCGTGCCCGAGCAGGCGGCCAGAAGGACGAAGCCGCGCACGGCGCACTCGGCGAGCCAGTGGCGCAGCGCCCGCTCCGGGGTGATGCCCCGCTCCAGCCAGATCCGCAGCCGGTCGAAGGACCAGGCCGTGGCCCAGCCGATGAGGGGGCGGAAGAGGAGCCGGTCGGCCACGGCTCCGAAGCGGCCCCAGCGCGGGCGGTAGTCGTACCCGGTGAGGAAGCGGACGCCGTCGGCGTCGGGGACGTAGCGCCAGTAGCCGCTGCCCTCGGCGAGGAGGGAGAGCGGGTGCGGGGAGGCGAAGCGCAGGGCGGAGGTGCGGGTGCCGTCGGGGCGCTCCTTCTCCCCGGCGCAGGCGCCCGTCCCGGCGACGGTCAGGAAGGGCAGCACCCGGGTGGCGTACCGGAAGCGCTGCGGCTCGCCCTCGATGGGCGGGAGGTAGTCGATGGAGGTGAACCTCAGGTCCCAGCGCTGGTGCTGCGCGGGGTCCTGCGTCCGTGCCCACAGGTCGTCGAGATCGCCTCGTACATGTGCCTCTACGTAGAGCCCCATTTACCGAACCCCCAGATCAGTGACCACTTTTGAGCGATCGCTCAATCGATCGTGCCTGAGATTACCGGGGTTTGAGCGATCGCTCAAACAGTCGGGCGCGAAATACCCCGGCCCACTGGACCGGGGTTTCGGGTCTTCCCGCCGGAGGCCTACGCGGACAGGTGCCGCTCCACCGTCTCCACCTTGGAGGTCAGACCGTCCGTCACACCGGGGCGGATGTCCGCCTTCAGGACGACGGAGACGCGCGGCGCCCGTGCCTCGACGGCGGCGACGGCGCGCTTGACCACGTCCATCACCTCGTCCCACTCCCCCTCGACGGAGGTGAACATGGCGTCGGTGCGGTTCGGCAGCCCCGATTCACGCACGACCCGGACGGCGTCGGCGACGTACTCCCCCACGTCCTCGCCGACACCCAGGGGCGTCACGGAGAAAGCGACGATCATGAGGACTCCACGACTCCCTCGCGGCGGGCACGGGAGGCGATGACCGCGTCCTCACTCTCGCGCCGCAGCTTGCGCTCGGCGAAGAAGCCGCCGGTGGGCAGCACGGAGAGGACGAAGTAGAGGGCCGCCGTCTTCTTGCCCCACTTGGTGCGGTTCCAGGCGTCCGCCCAGAAGATCACGTACAGGATGAAGAGGATCCCGTGGATGGAGCCCATGACGGGCACCCCGTTGAAGTCCGTGGTCCGCTTCAGCACCGAGCAGAGGAGCAGCAGCAGGAAGGAGACGGCCTCAGGGGCCGAGACCAGGCGGAGGCGGCGGAGGGCGGTGGCGGTCTTTATGTCCACGGGTCACCTTCGGTGGGAGATTCGCTTTCGGCGGGGAGCCGCTTTGTGAACGTAAGCACAAGCGTCCCCATTGTGGCACCCGAGCCGGGGCACCCCCGCCCCGGGGTGCGGGGCGGGGATGTCCGCTTGGCCCCTAAGGGTCCGCTCAGGGGTGAGATCCACCCGTGGGCCCTGTCCGCGTTCGCGCCCTGCCGCTACCTTCACCACGTGGCGATGTTCCGACTTCAAGGCAGCAAGGTGCTGGCCGTCGACATGACCGGGGACGCCGTGAAGGCGAAGAACGGCTCGATGGTCGCGTACGACGGTCAGATGGCGTTCAAGAAGCTGAGCGGTGGTGGGGAGGGGATCCGCGGGATGGTGACCCGGCGCATCACCGGTGAGCAGATGACGGTGATGGAGGTGAAGGGGCAAGGGACCTGCTGGTTCGCGGACCGGGCCTCCGAGATCAACCTGGTGAACCTCCAGGGGGACAAGCTGTACGTCGAGTCGAGCAACCTGCTCGCGACCGACGCGGGCCTGCGGACGGGCACGTCCTTCACGGGCCTCAGAGGCGCCTCCCAGGGCAACGGGCTGTTCACGACCACCGTCGAGGGCCACGGCCAGGCGGCGATCACGTCCGACGGCCCGGCGGTGGTGCTGCGTGTCAGCTCCCAGTACCCGCTGACGGTCGACCCGGGGGCGTACATCGCGCACCAGGGCAATGTCCGGCAGTCCTTCCAGGCCGGCGTGACCTTCCGCACGTTCATGGGCGAGGGCGGCGGCGAGGCCTTCCAGATCCGCTTCGAGGGCGACGGACTGGTCTACGTTCAGCCCAGTGAGCGCAACACGATCGCGGGGGACCTGTGACATGCCGTTCCGCGAAGTGAACTCCAAGATGATCGAGGCGACGGTCCTGCCCGGCCAGCGCCTGTTCAGTCAGCGCGGCGCGATGCTCGCCTACAAGGGCGAGGTCTCCTTCACACCCAACGTCCAGGGCGGCCAGGGCGGGATCATGTCGATGATCGGCCGCCGGGTCGCCAATGAGGCCACCCCGCTGATGACCGTCGAGGGCAGCGGCACGGTCTTCTTCGGGCACGGCGGCCATCACATCCAGGTGATCAACCTCTCGGGCGACACCCTGTACGTCGAGGCGGACCGGCTGCTGGCCTTCGACGGCACCCTCCAGCAGGGCACGATGTTCCTCGGCTCGCAGGGCGGGGTCATGGGCATGGTCCGCGGCCAGGTGACGGGCCAGGGGCTCTTCACGACCACTCTCAAGGGGCACGGTGCGGTGGCCGTGATGGCCCACGGGGGCGTGATCGAAGTTCCCATCTCCCCCCAGCGCCCCGTCCATGTCGACCCCCAGGCGTACGTGGCGCACCACGGTGACGTACGCAACAAGCTGTCCACGGCGCTCGGCTGGCGCGACATGGTGGGCCGCGGCTCGGGCGAGGCGTTCCAGCTGGAGCTGAGCGGCAGTGGTGCGGTGTACGTCCAGGCCTCGGAGGAGAAGCTGTGAGCGCGTACGGGACCCCGGGTGGCCCGGTGATCTACGACCCGATGACCCTGCCGGTCGACGACAACGTCAACAAGTACACCTTCTGCGTGGAGCTCAAGGGGAGCCAGTGGTTCCTGCAGAAGGGCAAGATGATCGCCTACTACGGGTCGATGGATTTCAACGGCATCGGGCACGGCCGACTGGACCGTCTCGTGCGCACATCTTTCCATTCGCCTCTGCACGCGAGCGACTGGGTGGTGGCGGAGGGCTCGGGCAAGATGCTCCTCGCCGACCGGGCCTTCGACGTGAATTCGTATGACTTGGACGAGGGCAACCTGACCATTCGCTCTGGCAACCTGCTCGCTTTTCAGCCAAGTCTCGCGCTCAAGCAATCGATCGTGCCGGGCTTTTTGACGCTGATCGGAACCGGCAAGTTCGTGGCGGCCTCTAACGGTCCGGTGGTGTTCATGGAGCCTCCCATCCGGGTGGATCCGCAAGCGCTTGTCGGCTGGGCCGACTGCCCGTCCCCGTGCCATCACTACGACCACGGGTACATGACAGGCCTCATGGGCGGTCTACGTGCACTGACAGGCCTCGGCGGGGCCTCTGGAGAGGAGCACCAGTTCGAGTTCGTAGGGGCCGGCACGGTCCTGCTGCAGTCCACGGAGGTCCTCATGGCCGAGCAGGCCACGGGGGCCGTTCCGCATGAGCCGGGCGTGCCCGGCGGTGGCGGGGTACCCGGTCACCAGGGGCAGCACGGTCAGCAAGCCGGCACACCGCGTCTTCCCGGACAGCTCGGGGACCTCCAGCGTCGCTTCGGTCTGTGAGCGGTAGTCTGCGGAGTGTGACGTCGAACGCGTGCGCGTAGTCACACCACCCTCACTAGTTCGCCTTTCAACATTTTAGGTAGACTTCATTCATGGAGACCGAGACGGCCACGCGCTGGCTGACCGATGCGGAGCAGTGCGCCTGGCGCACCCACCTGGAGGTCAACAGGCTGTTGACGTACCAGCTCGAAAGGGATCTGCAGCCGTTCGGGCTGACGATGAACGACTACGAGATCCTGGTGAACCTCTCCGAGTCGGAGGGTTTCCGGCTGCGGATGAGCGACCTCGCGGCCGCCACCCTTCAGTCCAAGAGCCGGCTCTCGCACCAGATCACCCGCATGGAGAACGCGGACCTGGTCCGGCGCGAGAACTGCGAGTCCGACCGCCGGGGACTGTTCGCCGTCCTCACCGAGCACGGCATGGAGACGATGAAGAAGGTCGCCCCGCACCACGTGGCGTCCGTGCGCAGGCACTTCATGGATCTGCTGTCCCCGGAGGCCCTGGAGGAGCTGCACAAGTCGTTGCGGCCGATCGCGGAGCATTTGCGGGGGCAGCGGGGTAAGCCGTAACGCTCCGCTCAGTGCGTGAGAGGCGGTGAGCCGTCCTACCCGTGATGGCTGCTGCGCTGCGCCTGCGGGCCGCTGTGCGACTGCGGGCCGTCCGGGGCTGGTCGCGCAGTTCCCCGCGCCCCTCTGGGGCGCGGGGACGCCTGGCGCACGGAGAGGAGTCCCGCCGCCACCGCCACCGTCCCCGACAGGGCAAAGCAGAGGCCCAGGGGTAGGTGGCCCACCAGAAGGCCTGCTCCCGCGGTGCCGCTCGCGCTTCCGGCGTTCACCGCGGTGTTGACCCAGGCTCCGGCCTGGGTACGGCGGCCCGGCGGGGCCGCCTCGTCGGCGATCAGGTACGACGTCGTGAGGGCCGGGGCGACGAAGAATCCGGCGCAGGCCACGGCGACGGTCAGGCTACCGAGGCCGGGAGCGAGGCCCGCGGCCGACAGGGCGAGGCCCAGGCCGCCCGCCAGCAGCGGCAGCCGCGCCCGTGCGGGCGTACGCCAGTCGACGGCGCCGTTCAGAAGGCCGCCCAGGGCACTGCCCAGCGACAGGGCGGCGAGTACCCAGGCCACCACGTCGTTCCCGTGATGGTGCCGTGTGGCGTAGGCCATCACCAGAAGTTCGACGGCTCCCACGGACAGGCCGACGCCCGCCGCGACGAGGACGGGCTGCAGGAGCGCGCGTCCGTCGCGGAAACGGCGCCCTGAGCGGGCGACGGGCTTCGTGACGGCCGGACGTACGCCCGCCACGGCGGGCGACAGGACGAAGGCGAGGGTTCCGGTCCACACCAGCAGGGCGCAGAGCGCCAGCGCGGCGGCCGGGGGTGCGAACTGGACGACCGCGCCCACCAGCAGCGGACCCGAGACGAAGAGGATCTCCTCGGCGATCCCGTCCAGGCTGTACGCCCGCTGCAGGACCCGGTTGTCCTCGATGACCTCGCCCCACAGGGCGCGCACCGTGGGGCCGAGGGGCGGCGTGCAGGCGCCCGCGGTGGCGGCGAGGGCGCCGAGGGCGGGTGCGGGTGTTCCGGGCCGCCAGGCCGCTGTCGCGAGGGTCGCGAGCAGGGTGGCGTAGAGCGAGGCCATCGGGATGAGGGCGCGGCGGGGGCCGTGGCGGTCGATCAGGGCCGCCCTGACGGGTGACAGGAGCACGCTTGTCGCGCCGAACAGTGCCATGACCGTGCCGGCGGCGGCGTACGAGCCGGTGGCCTCGGTCACGCTGAGCATCACGGCCAGCGAGACCATGCCGTAGGAGAGTCTGCCGATGAGGGCGGCGGTGAAGGTGTGGCGGGTGTGGGGAATGCGGAAGAACGCGGCGTACGAGGGCCGCGGCGTGGGCGCAGACATGTTGGGGTTCCTCGACCGGGAGGCGGAAAGGGGTCGCCTGAGTGCCGCGACGGCGCACCCACCGGTGTCCGTCGCGGGCCTGGGCGGGCCCTATGCCAAGAGGAGGAACATGCGCCTTAACGTAACAGCGGGCGCCGAGAGTTGACAGGTACCCGTGTCTCCGCCCCCGGACCCCCGCATCGGCCTGGACGGCCTCGTCCTCAAACGCCGGACAGGCTGAAAGACGCGCGCCGGCGCCCTTAAGGGGCGCGGGGAACTGCGCGACCAGCCCCCACCGTCCCGCAGTCAAACGAAAACGGGCAGGCGGGGACTCGGGGCGCAGCCCCGACCAAGGGGCGCGAGGAACTGCGCGAGCAACCCCCAGCCGCCCGCAGCCAAAGAACTTCCAGCAGACGGGGGATCCGGGGCGCAGCCCCGACCAACGGGCGCGAGGAACTGCGCGACCAGCCCCCAGCCGCCCGCGGGCGAAGAACCCGCCCGGGGGTCTGGGGGCGGAGCACCCGGGGGCGGGATGGGGCGGGTGGGAAACCCTGCCTCAGCTCTCTGTCAGGCCCTCCACCAACGAGTCCGCCGCCCGGTAGGGATCCAGCTCCCCCGCCACGATCCGCTCCGCGAGCGCACTGAGGCGACGGTCGCCATGAAGGTCACCGATGCGTTGGCGCAGCGCAGTGACGGCGATCGTCTCGACCTCCTGGGACGCCCGGGCGAGGCGGCGCTCGGCGAGGACACCGTGCTCCTCCATCCAGGCGTGGTGCTTCTCCAGGGCCTCGACGACCTCGTCGATGCCCTCGCCCCGCGCCGCGACCGTCTTGACGATCGGCGGCCGCCAGTCCCCGGGGCCTCGGGACTCGCCGAGCCCGAGCATGTGGTTCAGCTCACGCGCAGTCGCGTCGGCACCGTCCCGGTCGGCCTTGTTCACCACGTACACGTCGCCGATCTCCAGGATTCCGGCCTTCGCCGCCTGGATGCCGTCGCCCATGCCGGGGGCGAGCAGGACCACCGAGGTGTCCGCCTGGGAGGCGATCTCCACCTCCGACTGGCCCACACCGACCGTCTCCACCAGGATCACGTCACAGCCCGCCGCGTCCAGGACGCGGATGGCCTGGGGGGCCGCCCAGGCCAGACCGCCCAGATGGCCTCGCGTGGCCATCGAGCGGATGTAGACGCCGGGGTCGGAGGCGTGCTCGGACATGCGGACACGGTCGCCGAGCAGGGCGCCTCCGGAGAACGGCGAGGACGGGTCGACGGCCAGGACCCCGACCCGCTTGCCCTGCCGCCGGTACGCCGTCACCAGCGCCGAGGTCGAGGTCGACTTGCCCACGCCCGGAGAGCCGGTGAGCCCGACGACGTACGCGTTGCCGGTCAGCGGGGCCAGCGCCGCCATGACCTCGCGCAACTGCGGGGACGCCCCCTCCACCAGGGAGATCAGCCGGGCCACGGCCCGCGGCCTGCCTTCCCTGGCCTGGGCCACCAGCGAGGAGACGTCCTGCATCACAGCTCCGTTCAGATCCGTTCAGTTGTACGCACCGAGGTCGTTCAGAGTCGTACGCACCAGGGTCGTACGGACAGAGACAACGGCTTCAGGCCTTGGGTACCCGCACGATCAGCGCGTCACCCTGCCCACCGCCACCGCACAGCGCCGCCGCACCGACCCCGCCGCCGCGCCGCTTGAGCTCCAGGGCGAGGTGCAGCACGAGGCGGGCGCCGGACATCCCGATCGGGTGACCGAGAGCGATGGCACCACCGTTGACGTTCACCTTTTCCGTGGATACGCCGAGGTCCTTCATTGACTGCACGGCGACCGCGGCGAACGCCTCGTTGATCTCGATCAGGTCGAGGTCGGAGACGTCGAGGCCCTCCTTCTTCAGGGCGTGCAGGATCGCGTTCGACGGCTGGGACTGGAGGGAGTTGTCCGGACCTGCGACGTTCCCGTGCGCGCCGATCTCGGCGATCCACTGGAGGCCCAGCTCCTGCGCCTTGGTCTTGCTCATCACGACCACGGCCGCGGCGCCGTCGGAGATCTGCGAGGAGGTGCCCGCCGTGATCGTGCCGTCCCGGGTGAAGGCGGGGCGCAGCTTGGCCAGCGACTCCACCGTCGTCTCGGCGCGGATGCCCTCGTCCTTGCTGAAGACGACGGGCTCACCCTTGCGCTGCGGAATCTCCACGGGCGTGATCTCCGCCTCGAAGATGCCGTTCTTCTGGGCGGCGGCCGCACGCTGGTGGGAGAGGGCCGCGATCTCGTCCTGCTCCGGGCGGGCGATGCCCAGGCGTGTGTTGTGCTTCTCCGTCGACTCGCCCATGGCGATGTTCTCGAAGGCGTCGGTGAGACCGTCGTACGCCATCGCGTCGAGCATCTCGATCGCGCCGTACTTGAAGCCCTCGCGGGACTTGGGGAGCAGGTGGGGCGCGTTCGTCATGGACTCCTGGCCGCCCGCGACCACGATGTCGAATTCACCCGCGCGGATCAGCTGGTCCGCGAGCGCGATGGCGTCGAGACCGGACAGACACACCTTGTTGATCGTGAGCGCCGGGACGCTCATCGGGATGCCCGCCTTGACCGCGGCCTGGCGCGCCGGGATCTGGCCCGCCCCGGCCTGCAGCACCTGACCCATGATCACGTACTGCACCTGGTCGCCACCGATCCCCGCACGGTCGAGGGCGGCCTTGATCGCGAAGCCTCCGAGGTCGGCCCCGGAGAAGGACTTCAGCGAGCCCAGCAACCGTCCCATGGGCGTTCGGGCGCCCGCGACGATCACCGAGGTACTGCTGTTCGTTCCAGACATGAGGTGCGATCCCCTTACCGGCTGCACAGCCGAGGAGTGAACGAGGGTTTACTTGAATGTACTGAGCGGTAGGCCACCCGTCATCCGGCAGTCAGTGTGATCGCGCGCACGTTGCGTAACCGCCGTATGAGCGCTGCACTGACTCCATGCTGACGCGAATCGACCACATCGGTATCGCCTGCTTCGACCTCGACGCGACTGTCGAGTTCTACCGGGCGACGTACGGCTTCGAGGTCTTCCACTCCGAGGTCAACGAGGAGCAGGGCGTCCGCGAGGCCATGCTCAAGATCAATGAGACGTCCGACGGCGGCGCCTCCTACCTCCAGCTCCTGGAGCCGACCCGCGAGGACTCGGCCGTCGGGAAGTGGCTGGCGAAGAACGGCGAAGGTGTCCATCACATCGCGTTCGGTACGGCGGACGTCGACGCCGATGCCGCCGATATCAGGGAGAAAGGCGTACGAGTCCTCTACGACGAGCCCCGACGCGGCTCCATGGGGTCACGAATCACGTTCCTTCACCCAAAGGATTGCCACGGTGTCCTGACAGAACTGGTCACTTCGGCGGCTGTTGAGTCACCTGAGCACTGACCTCCGTATATCTGGGCCGGTAGGGTTGGGGGTGGCCGCTGCCGTTTCGGGGCGGCCCAGGGCCTGTCCGGCGACGGGCCCTGAGGTCATGCCGTCCTGAGGACGGCGTGGTCAAGGGCCGGGGTCCAGGTTTCGGGGGACGAGCGTCGGGGCGACAGCCCGTGCTCCGCTGTTGATCTGACACCATTCCCCGGGGGCCCCGTTCGGCGGATGGACGGGGTTCGTTTGGAGAGACTTGCGACCAGGGGACGGATGGGACCGCGCAGTGCGGGGCTACGAACGCCAGGAGCGAGAGCCGGCGGCTGACGTCGACCACCTCTCTCGGTTCGAGGCCGAGATGGAACGGCTGAAGACCGAGCGGGAGAAGGCCGTCCAGCACGCCGAGGACCTCGGCTATCAGGTCGAGGTGCTGCGCGCCAAGCTGCACGAGGCGCGCCGCAGTCTGGCGACCCGGCCTGCCTACGACAGCGGTGGCGACCTCGGCTATCAGGCCGAGCAGTTGCTCCGTAATGCCCAGATCCAGGCCGATCAGCTGCGCGCCGACGCCGAGCGCGAGATGAGCCAGGCCCGGGCCCAGACGCAGCGCATCCTCCAGGAGCACGCCGAGCAGGCCGCCCGGTTGCAGGCGGAGCTGCACCAGGAGGCGGTCGCGCGCCGCCAGCAGCTCGATCAGGAGCTGGCCGAGCGCCGTCAGACCGTCGAGTCGCACGTCAACGAGAACGTGGCATGGGCCGAGCAGCTGCGCGCCCGCAGCGAGCAGCAGGCCCGCCGGCTCCTGGAGGAGTCGCGCACGGAGGCGGACCAGGCGCTGAGCGCCGCCCGCACGGAGGCCGAGCGGATCGCCGCCGAGGCCCGCCAGCGGCTGACGAACGACGCCGAGTCGGCCCGTGCGGAGGCCGAGGCGCTGCTGCGCCGGGCCCGCACGGACGCCGAGCGGCTGCTGAACGCCGCGTCGACGCAGGCCCAGGAGGCCACCGACCACGCCGAGCAGCTGCGCAGCTCCACGGCGAACGAGTCGGACAGCGCCCGCCGCCAGGCCACCGAGCTGAGCCGGGCCGCCGAGCAGCGCATGACGGAGGCCGAGTCGGCGCTGCGCGAGGCGCGGACCGAGGCGGACAAGGTCGTCGCCGAGGCGAAGGAGACCGCGGCCAAGGCCCTGGCGAGCGCCGAGTCGGCGAACGAGCAGCGCACGCGGACGGCGAAGGAACAGGTCGCCCGGCTGGTCAGCGAGGCCACCAAGGAGGCCGAGACCACCAAGTCCGACGCCGAGCAGGCCGTCGCGGACGCCAAGGCCAAGGCCGAGAAGATCGTCGCGGAGGCCGAGGAGACCGCGCGCAGCCTCACCGCCGAGGAGACCGCCTCCCAGCTCTCCAAGGCGGCCCGTACCGCCGAGGACGTCCTGAACAAGGCGTCCGAGGACGCCAAGGCGACCAGGAAGGCGGCGGCCGAGGAGGCCGAGCGCATCCGCACCGAGGCGGAGTCCGAGGCGGACCGGCTGCGTGCCGAGGCGCACGACATCGCCGAGCAGCTCAAGGGCACGGCGAAGGACGACACCAAGGAGTACCGCGCCAAGACGGTCGAGCTGCAGGAGGAGGCGCGCCGGCTGCGCGGCGAGGCCGAGCAGCTGCGCTCCGACGCCAATGCCGAGGGCGAGCGGATCCGCTCCGAGGCCCGGCGCGAGGCCGTCCAGCAGATCGAGGAGGCGGCCAAGACCGCCGAAGAGCTGCTCGCGAAGGCCAAGGCGGACGCGGACGAGCTGCGGAACACGGCCACCGGCGACAGCGAGCGGGTGCGCACCGAGGCCATCGAGCGCGCCACGACACTGCGCCGCCAGGCCGAGGAGACCCTGGACCGCACGCGCAAGGAGGCCGAGCGCAACCGCGAGGAGGCCGTCGAGCTCTCCGACACGATCAAGGCGGAGGCCGAGCGGGCCGCCGAGGCGCTGCGCGAGGAGACCGAGCGCGCCATAGCGGCCCGTCGGACGGAGGCCGCCGAGGAGCTGACCCGGCTGCACACCGAGGCCGAGCAGCGGCTCGCCTCGGCCGAGCAGGCGCTGAGCGACGCACGGGCGGACGCCGAGCGGATCCGCCGTGAGGCCGCCGAGGAGAGCGACCGGCTGCGTTCGGAGGCCGCCGAGCGGATCCGTACGCTCCAGGCGCAGGCCGAGGCGGAGGCGGAGCGGCTGCGCAACGAGGCCGCCGCGGACGCCTCCACGTCGCGCGCCGAGGGCGAGAACATCGCCGTACGACTGCGGTCCGAGGCCGCGGCGGAGGCCGAGCGGCTGAAGTCGGAGGCCCAGGACAGCGCCGACCGGGTACGGACGGAGGCCCAGGCCGCGGCCGAGCGGCTGGCCACCGAGGGCGCGGAGACGCTGGCCGCCGCCCAGGAGGAGGCCGCCCGGCGCCGCCGCGAGGCCGAGGAACTCCTCGGTTCCGCGCGCCAGGAGGCGGACCAGGAGCGCGAGCGGGCCCGCGAGCAGAGCGAGGAGCTCCTCGCCTCCGCGCGCAACCGTGTCGACGAGGCCCAGGCCGAGGCCGTACGGCTGGTCGAAGAGGCCGACCGGCGCGCGACCGAGATGGTCTCCAGCGCCGAGCAGACCGCGCAGCAGGTGCGCGACGCCGTGGCGGGGCTGCACGAGCAGGCCCAGGAGGAGATCACCGGCCTGCGCAGCGCCGCCGAACACGCGGCGGACCGGACCAGGACCGAGGCGCAGCAGGAGGCGGACCGGGTCCGCGCCGACGCGTACGCGGAGCGGGAGCGGGCCTCCGAGGACGCGAGCCGTATCCGGCGCGAGGCGGCCGAGGAGACGGACGCCGCCAAGTCGCTCGCGGAGCGTACGGTTTCGGAGGCGATCGCCGAGTCCGAGCGGCTGCGTTCGGAGGCCGCCGAGCACGCCCAGCGGGTGCGCACCGAGGCCTCCGACACCATCGCGAACGCCGAGCAGGACGCTTCGCGCAGCCGTGCCGAGGCCCGGGAGGACGCGAACCGGATCCGTTCGGACGCGGCCACGCAGGTCGACACGCTCATCACTGAGGCGCGCTCCGAGGCGGAGCGGCTGACGAACGAGACGAACGCCGAGGCCGAGCGCGTGCGCGCGGAGTCCGTGGCCAAGGCCGAGCGGCTGGTCTCGGACGCGACCGGGGACGCGGAGCGGCTGCGCGCCGAGGCCGCCGAGACGGTCGGTTCCGCGCAGCAGCACGCCGAGCGGATCCGCAGCGAGTCCGAGCGCGTCAAGGCCGAGGCGGCGGCGGAGGCCGAGCGGCTCACGTCCGATGCCCGCGAGGAGGCCGACCGGACGCTGGACGCGGCACGCCGGGAGGCCAACAAGCGGCGCTCCGAGGCGGCCGAGCAGGTCGACACCCTCATCTCGGAGACGGCGTCCGAGGCGGACAAGCTGCTCGCCGAGGCGCAGCAGAGCGCGCAGAAGACCACGGCGGACGCCGAGTCGCAGGCCGACACGATGGTGGGCGCGGCACGCAACGAGGCCGAGCGGCTGGTCTCCGAGGCGACCGTCGAGGGCAACACCCTGGTGGAGCGGTCCCGTGCGGACGCGGACGAGCTGCTGATCGGCGCGCGCCGGGACGCGACCGCCATAAGGGAGCGGGCGGAGGAGCTGCGCGACCGCGTCACCACCGAGATCGAGGAACTGCACGAGCGGGCCAGGCGTGAGTCGGCCGAGGCGATGAAGACGGCCGGCGAGCGCTGCGACGCGCTGGTGCGGGCCGCCGAGGACCAGCTCGCCGAGGCCGAGGCGAAGGCGAAGGACCTGGTCTCGGAGGCCAACTCCGAGGCGAGCAAGGTCCGTATCGCCGCGGTCAAGAAGGCCGAGGGGCTCCTCAAGGAGGCCGAGCAGAAGAAGAGCTCGCTCATCGCGGAGGCGACGGAGATCAAGGCCGAGGCGATCCGCGAGGCGCGGGCCGCGGTCGAGGAGGGCAAGCGCGAGCTGGAGGTGCTGATCCGCCGGCGCGAGGACATCAACGCCGAGATCTCCCGTGTCCAGGATGTCCTGGAGGCGTTGGAGTCCTTTGAGGCCCCGTCCGCAGGCAAGGACGGTGGGGTCAAAGCGGGCGCTGCCGCCGGCGCAACTCGTTCGAGTGGCAAGTCGTCAGAAGGCTAGCCATAACCACCCATTCCGTGCTTTGCGCGGACCTTTGCCACAGGTTCTGGCAAGCCGTCTGACAGTTAGCCACCCAAAAGGAGTCTCATTCTCCAGATCAAACACGCATCCGCTCGATGACACACCGCTTTGGCCCCTAGGATTCCCCCTATCACCTCACCGGTCTCATTCGACAGGAACCCCATGAGCGACACTTCCCCCTACGGCTTCGAGCTTGTGCGGCGTGGGTACGACCGCGCTCAGGTGGACGAACGCATTTCGAAGCTCGTCTCCGACCGTGACAGCGCTCTGGCCCGTATCACTGCTCTCGAAAAGCGCATCGAGGAGCTCCACCTCGAGACGCAGAACGCCCAGGCCCAGGTCAGCGACGCGGAGCCGTCGTACGCGGGTCTCGGCGCGCGTGTCGAGAAGATCCTCCGCCTCGCCGAGGAGGAGGCGAAGGATCTGCGCGAGGAGGCCCGTCGCGCGTCCGAGCAGCACCGTGAGCTCGCCGAGTCGGCCGCCCAGCAGGTCCGCAACGACGCAGAATCGTTCGCTGCAGACCGCAAGTCCAAGGCCGAGGACGAGGGCGTCCGGATCGTCGAGAAGGCCAAGAGCGACGCCTCCCAGCTGCGCCAGGAGGCGCAGAAGGACGCGCAGTCCAAGCGCGAGGAGGCGGACGCCCTCTTCGAGGAGACCCGTGCCAAGGCCGCGCAGGCCGCCGCCGACTTCGAGACGAACCTCGCCAAGCGCCGCGAGCAGTCCGAGCGTGACCTGGCGTCGCGTCAGGCCAAGGCCGAGAAGCGCCTCGCGGAGATCGAGCACCGCGCGGAGCAGCTCCGCCTGGAGGCCGAGAAGCTGCGCACGGACGCCGAGCGCCGCGCCCGCCAGACGGTGGAGACGGCCCAGCGCCAGGCCGAGGACATCGTGGCCGACGCGAACGCCAAGGCCGACCGCATCCGCTCGGAATCCGAGCGCGAGCTGGCGGCGCTGACGAACCGTCGCGACTCGATCAACGCTCAGCTCACGAACGTCCGCGAGATGCTCGCGACGCTCACGGGCGCCGCGGTGGCCGCCGCGAGCACGCCGGCCGAGGACGAGCCGATCTCCCGCGGGGTTCCGGCCCAGCAGACCCGGTAGGTTCGGGCGGTTTCCGGCAGCACTCCGGCCCGCGCTCTCTTCTCGGGAGCGCGGGCCGTTGGTGTGCCCCGCGAGGGGCGCGGGGCTGTGACATTTCGCGACTCCGCCGCGTGGGCGCGACAAGCCACGATGGCGCGGCAGTCGGAGACGGTGAACATGCGGCAAACACACCGCCGCCCAAGTGGCACGGCCCCGGACCGAGACCTACCGTGTCCGCATGATCGAGCTAGAGGGGCTGACCAAGCGGTACGGCGAGAAGGTGGCGGTCAACCATCTGACCTTCACCGTCAGACCCGGTATCGTCACGGGGTTCCTCGGTCCGAACGGCGCGGGCAAGTCCACGACGATGCGGATGATGCTCGGCCTCGACCGCCCCACCGCGGGCGACGTACGCATCGACGGGAAGCACTACGACCACCTCAAGGACCCGCTGAAGTACATCGGCGCCCTGCTGGACGCCAAGGCCATGCACGGCGGCCGCAGCGCCTTCAACCACCTCCTCTGTCTCGCCCAGAGCAACGGCATCCCCAAGGCGCGGGTGGACGAGGTCCTCGACACCGTGGGCCTCACCTCGGTGGCCAGGAAGAAGGCCAAGGGCTTCTCGCTCGGCATGGGCCAACGACTCGGCATCGCGGGCGCGCTGCTCGGCGACCCGCGGATCCTGATGTTCGACGAGCCGGTCAACGGCCTCGACCCCGAGGGCATCCACTGGATCCGCAACCTGATGAAGTCGCTGGCCGGCCAGGGCCGTACGGTCTTCGTGTCGAG
Organism: Streptomyces sp. GbtcB7; assembly: GCF_019091445.1. Taxonomy (NCBI): domain Bacteria; kingdom Bacillati; phylum Actinomycetota; class Actinomycetes; order Kitasatosporales; family Streptomycetaceae; genus Streptomyces; species Streptomyces sp. GbtcB7. The sequence continues at coordinate 252,226 of NZ_JAGXJM010000010.1, read as the reverse complement.
TCACCTCATGAGCGAGATGGCGCTGACCGCGGATCACCTCGTCGTCATCGGCCAGGGCCGCCTCCTCGCGGACACCTCCATGGCCGACTTCATCGCGCAGAACTCGCGGTCGTACGTCCGTATCCGCTCCCCCCAGCGCGAGCGGCTGCTCGACGTCCTGCACGGGGCGGGGATCACCGTCGTCGAGAGCGGCAGCGGGACGCTGGAGGTGGACGGCGCGAAGTCGGAGCAGATCGGTGAGCTGGCCGCGCAGCACCAGATCGTGCTGCACGAGCTGAGTCCCCAGCAGGCCTCCCTGGAGGAGGCGTTCATGCAGCTGACCGCGGAGTCGGTGGAGTACCACGCGCACACCGATGCCCCGCCCCAGCAGTGGGGCGGCGGCTGGAACAAGGAGACCTGAGCATGGCGGCGACCCAGGTCCTCAAGTCCGAGTGGACCAAGATCCGGTCCGTCGCGTCCACCGTCTGGACACTCAGTCTCGCCGCGGTGGTCACGATCGCGCTGGGCATCCTGATCTCGCTGCTGTCGAACAACGAGTTCGACAAGATGGGCGAGAAGGACCGGCTCTCCTTCGACCCGACGTTCATCAGCTTCGCGGGGATGACCCTCGGTCAGCTCGCGATGATCGTGTTCGGGGTGCTCGTGGTCGGCAACGAGTACAGCACCGGCATGATCCGCACCTCGCTGGCCGCGGTCCCGCAGCGCGGCACGTTCCTCTTCAGCAAGATCGCGGTGGCGGCAGGGCTCGCCCTCGTCGTCGGCATGATCACCAGCTTCATCGCCTTCTTCCTGGGACAGGCGGCGCTCGGCACGCACAGCGCGTCGATCAGCGACTCCGGGGTGCTGCGCGCGGTGGTCGGCGGCGGCCTCTACATGACGCTGATCGCGGTCTTCTCGATGGGCGTCGCGACGATGCTGCGCAGCCCGATGCTCTCGCTCGGCATCCTCATGCCGTTCTTCTTCCTGATCTCCAACATCCTCGGCGCGGTGTCCGCGACCAAGAAGATCGGCCGCTATCTGCCCGACCAGGCCGGCAGCAAGATCATGCGGGTGGTGACCCCGATCGGCGACGACACCCCGTACGGACCCTGGGGCGGCCTGGCGATCATGGTCCTGTGGGTGGTCGCGGCGCTCCTCGGGGGCTACCTGCTGCTGAAGAGGCGGGACGCGTAGACACTCAGGGCCTGGGGTCCTCGCCGTTCGGGTGGGGTTCCAGGGCGTCGAAGTCCGTCCAGCCCTCCCAGCGCCACACGTCCTTGTCCAGGTCCGGCTGGAGCGGCACGAAGCGGCCGAGTTCGAAGTCGCCCGCCTCCAGGTCGAACCAGCGCTCGTCGGCGACCTCGGTGCCCAGGCCCACGGTCCGCGCCGTCAGCCGGACGAGGAGCTTGACGCCGTACGAGCCGGACAGCTCCTTGCCCTGGATACGCCGGAACGGCAGTTCGGCCACCGGTGCCTCGACCGGTATCCACACGGTGAACGGCGCCCCGCGCTCGACCGCGAGCCAGTACCGCTCGTCGGCCGGTTCGCCCTGCGCGTCCAGGACCTTCAGCCACTGTTTGTAGATGACCAGGCTGCCGTCGTGCGGGGAGCGCTCCAGGTAGCGCAGATGGGCACGGGCGCGCAGATCCACGACGGACAGGTTGTCGAAGCGGTTGTAGAAGCGGACGGCGATGATCGCGTCCTCGCTGTCGGCGTGGCGCCTCGAGTAGCCGGGGAAGTCCGCGGTCCAGGCGTGCGAGATGCTGGCCCGCTGCCGCCAGACGAACGGCCGCAGCGCGAACATCTTGATCAGCACGATGCCCAGCAGCACCGCGGGCACCAGGGAGCCCGTGACGGAGGCGACCGTGGCGAGCAGTTGGTGCGCGGTGCTGTCCGGCTCGGGGTTGAGATTGTCCGTACCGACACTCGCCCGCAGCACCGCGAGGCTCAGGTCGAAGAGCCGCTCCCCGTTCGAGAACCGCTGCGCCATCGACCGCGACGAGTGCTCGGTGAGCGTCCACGCGGTCGCGATGACGACGGAGAGCCCGGCCAGCGCGCCCAGCGTCATCAGAAGGAGAGCGTGGACGGTACGTCCGGCGATCCACCAGCGAACGGACGTACGGAAGCGCGGATGGGCCCGGCCCCGCCCCGAGGACCCCACCCGACTCCACCCGCGTCTCATCAACCTCAACTCACTTCCCCCGTAACCCACTTCGCCCCCACTCGTACAATGGGACGGCATGATTCCCGGTGTCCGTTCCGGCCAACCCCGTCCGGACGGGGAGACCAGGCCCCGCCCCGGGTACACCTCGCGTGGAAGGCTTTAGGGGGTGTCTTGTGGGCCAGTCCGGGCTCGCGGTGTCTGGCACGCACATCTGCGGCGTTGTCGTCGGTCAACGACGCTCCGCGTCGCCTCCCTCCTCCGCCTTGCAGCTGCACGCACCAGACACCGCTCCCTGATCCGGACTGGCCCACAAGACACCCCCTGCCCCTATCGCGCGACCACCCCCGAAGGGCGTCACCGTGACGACGAAGGACCGAAGCCTGCAGGCGCTGGGCCTGGACGACGTGCCCGCGAAGCAGCCGCTCACCTATCCCGGCCGTCCCACCACCGAACCCTCGCTGCTCACCGGCGGCGAACTGCTCCAGCTCGACGTGCGGCCGCTGCGGCTCGGCGAGTGGTACGTGGAGGAGCGCCAGGAGCAGCAGCGGCTCGACGAGGCGCTCGCCGACCTCGGCCAGGTCGGCACCGGGCACCGCCACCCGGTGATCGCCGTCGGCTCCAACGCCTCCCCCGGCCAGGTCGCCCACAAGCTGACCCGGCTCGGCATCCCGGCGACGGTGCCGATGGTCCCGGTGCGGGTGCACGGCATCGGGGTGGGCTGCTCGGGGCACATCAGTCCGGCGGGGTACGTGGCGGGGACGCCGTACGTCGACCCGCGCGCCGAGACCACGCTCGTCGTCACCTGGCTGGACTCGACGCAGCTGAAGGCGGTCGACGACACCGAGTTCCCGGACTACCGGCGGGCGATACTCCCGGGCGACGCGTTCGCGATGACGATGCCCTCCGGGGAGCGGCTCGGCGGTGCGTACATCTACTTCAGCGCGCACGGGGTGCTCGCCGATCCGGCCACCGGGCAGCCGCGTCCGGGCGGCGGCGACCAGGCGCAGCTGCTCGCCGCGCTGCTGGCCGGCTCCGCCCGGCTGCGCGAACTGCTCGGTCCCGACCCGGCCACCTGGGTGCGGCGCGCGGGAGCCGACCGCGCGCTGCGTGAGCGGGGCACGCTGGTCTTCGGTGAGGAGGGCTGGGTACTGCCGCAGACGGACTTCCTGCCGTACGTCGACGACGCGTCCGAGCTGCGGCTGTACGACGACCTGCCGCCGCTGGACGACTCGCTTCCCCGTCGGGCGTGAGGCGTGCTCCGTATCGGCTGCGGTATCGGGTGCGGAGGTTCCGTTTCCAGCCTGACCAGGCACGACGGGTACCTGACAAAGGTAGGGTGCGGGTAAGGCCCCAGGTAAGACCGTTCTCTCGCCCGTCCCTCGCGTGACCTGCACATTTTTACTTTCTCTTGAGTGGAACCGTCAGCGCCCCGATATCCTCCTAACCCTTACGGGGGCGTGCGCCCCGACGTCCTGAACCTTTCGATGGGTGCGGAGCATGATCGAGGCAGTCGGCCTGACGAAGCGCTACGGCGCCAAGACGGCCGTGTACAACCTTTCCTTCCAGGTGCGGCCGGGTGCCGTCACCGGCTTCCTCGGGCCGAACGGCTCGGGCAAGTCGACGACGATGCGGATGATCCTCGGCCTCGACAACCCCACCTCGGGGCAGGTCACCATCGGCGGCTTCCCCTACCGCAAGCTGCCCAACGCGCCCCGCCAGGTCGGCGCGCTCCTCGACGCCAAGGCCGTGCACGGCGGCCGGCACGCCCGCAACCACCTGCTCTGCCTCGCCCAGCTGTCGGGCATCCCGGCCCGCCGGGTCGACGAGGTGCTCGGCGTGGTCGGACTGCAGGACGTGGCCAAGAAGCGCTCCAAGGGCTTCTCGCTCGGCATGGGACAGCGGCTCGGCATCGCCGCCGCGCTCCTCGGCGACCCTCAGGTGCTGCTCTTCGACGAGCCGGTCAACGGCCTCGACCCCGAGGGCATCCTCTGGGTCCGCAACCTGATGAAGGCGCTCGCGGCGGAGGGCCGCACGGTCTTCGTCTCCTCGCACCTGATGAGCGAGATGGCGCTGACCGCCGACCACCTGATCGTGATCGGCCGCGGTCAGCTGCTCGCCGACCAGAACATCAAGGACTTCATCTCGCACAACTCGGCCGACTTCGCCCGGGTCCGCACCCCGGAGACCGAGCCGCAGCAGCGCGAGAAGCTGACCGCCGCGCTCACCGAGGCGGGTGGCCAGGTGCTGCCCGAGCAGGACGGCGCGCTGCGTGTGATGGGCCTGCCGCTGCCCCGCATCAGCGACCTCGCGCACTCCGCCGACGTACGCCTGTGGGAGCTCTCTCCGCACCAGGCCTCCCTGGAGGAGGCGTACATGCGGATGACACAGGGCGCCGTCGACTACCGCTCGACCATCGACCAGAAGGCCGGGCTCCAGCAGGAGCTGCCGCCAGGTGCCGTGCCGCCGCCGCAGCTGCCGGTCGCGGGCCAGGGCCAGCCGGGCTGGTACGCACCGCCGCCGCCCCAGCAGGGCGGGCAGCCGTTCGCGATGCCGCAGGGCGCCCCGCAGGCGGGTCCCTACGGCGCTCCGGGCACCCCGGGTGCGCCGAGTGCCGCGGACGTCAATCCGTACGCCCAGCCCGCTCCCCAGGCCCCCGCGCAGCCGCCCGCCGCTCCCGCCACCGCCGACCTGACCAAGCCCGAGGACGCCCGATGAGCACGCCCCCGCCCCCGATGCCGCAGCAGGCCGCCGCTGCCCCCACCTGGCAGGCGGCGCCCGGCACTTCGTACAGCTCGCCGATCCCGGTCACCCCCACCCACCTCGGCCACGCGCTCACCTCCGAGTGGACGAAGATCAAGTCGGTGCGCTCGACGCTCTGGACGCTCGGCATCTTCCTGCTCCTGGTGGTCGGCATCGGCTTCCTGGTCGCCGCGCAGACCCAGGACTCCGACTTCAGCGACGTGCCGTACACGATCCCGGCCTTCTTCGGGCTGATCCTGGGCCAGATCTGCCTGATCACACTGGGCGTCCTGGTCGTCTCCTCCGAGTACGGCACGGGCATGATCCGCACGACTTTCACGGCCTCGCCGCAGCGCCACCGGGTGCTCACCGCCAAGTTGATCATCTTCTTCGCGGTGGCGTTCGCCGTCTCGGTGTTCTCCATCGGCCTGGTCGGCCTCATGACCTCGGCCCTGCACAGCGGTTCCTCGCACGTCTCGTGGGGCGGCACTGTCGTCAAGGGCGCGCTGTACGTCTCGCTGCTCGGCGTCCTGTCCCTCGCGGTGGGCTCGATGCTGCGGCACTCGGCGGGCGCGATCACCACGATGCTCGGTGTCGTGCTGGTGCCCGCGATCCTGCCCGCGTTCCTGATGATGTCGCAGAGCATGCGCACGATCGGCGAGAAGATGCAGGAGTACGCCGCTCCCAACGCCCTCGCCAGGGTCTTCGCGCTGGACAACGAGAACGGCGGCGGCGGCGCGCAGCTCGGTCTGCTCGCCGGGGTGACGGCGGCGGCGATCGCCGGCGCGTACGTGCTGCTGGAGCGCCGGGACGTGTGAGTCCGCTCCGGCCTGAAGTGGCCTAGAACCTGGGCGCGTTACGGGACCGCTGCACCCTTGAGGTGCGGCGGTCCTTCGCGTTCCAGCAGGCCTTGTGCCAGTGGCGGCGCTCGTCGACGCCCGAGTGCTCCGGCCAGGCCACCACGTGCGGGACGCCGGAGGGGATCATCTGGTCGCAGCCCGGGCAGCGGTAGGTCTTGCCCTCGGCGCTGGCGCCCGCCACATGACGCACGCTCCACTCCTCGCCCTGCCAGCTCTCCGTGGACTGCCAGCCGCCGTACCGCCCGGAGCGGTCGTCCTCCGCGCTCCGGTCGGAGGGGTCAAAACCCTTGGGACGGTTGCGACGCGGGGACACAGGACACCTCACGGAGCTATACAGGGAGCAGGGTCTGCTCCAGCCTACGCGGAGCAGACAGGGGTAGCCGTACCCCACCAACCCCCTCAGATCGCCCTCCCGTCGGCTCATTCTGCAGACAATCCGCAAATCTCTCCGACAGGCCGTGTCCTCGGCACGTGTCGGGCGGTTATGCCGGTGGGGGAGCTCCGCGTCGGAGCCGAGGAAGCAGGAAAGCACCATGCACGTTGGAAGTTTTGTACTGGCGGCCCAGTTCCCGGGCCAGGGCCAGGGGGAGGCCCTGCACCGCGCGGTGCGCACGGCCGAGGTCGCCGAAGAGGCCGGGCTCGACGCGGTGTGGCTGGCCGAGCACCACTTCGTGCCGTACGGGACGTGCCCGTCGGCGGTCACCCTGGCCGCCCTGCTGCTGGGCCGCACCAGCCGCATCCACGTGGGTACGGCGGTCAGCGTACTGCCCACCGTCCACCCCGTCGCCCTCGGCGAGCAGGCCGCGCTGCTGCACGTGACGTCCGGCGGCCGTTTCACACTGGGCGTGGGGCGGGGCGGGCCCTGGGTGGACCTGGAGGTCTTCGGCGCGGGCCTGGAGGCATACGAGAAGGGGTTCCCGGAATCACTCGATCTGCTGGTGCGCTGGCTGCGCGAGCCGTCCGTGGAAGGGCGGGGCGAGCGGTTCAGGTTCCGCGAAGTGCCCGTCGTGCCCCGGCCGTCGGAGTCACTGAGCGGCTCCCCCGGCCCCGAGGTCGTCGTCGCCTGCACCTCGCCGGCGAGCGTGCGGCTCGCCGCCGAGCGGGGGCTGCCGATGCTCCTCGGTATGCATGTCGGTGACGAGGAGAAGGCCGAAATGGTGTCCCTGTGGCGACAGTTGGCGCGCGTGGCGGGCCGTTCGACGGACGAGATCCTCGGCGCGGCCCATGTGTCGGCCGGCGTCTGCCAGATCGCGGACCGTCGCACCGACGCCGTCGAGACACTCCTCAAGGCGATGCCGGGCTGGCTGAGGCAGGGGCTGGACGCGCATGTGACGGTCGACGGCCGCGCCCGCGCGATGCGGGACCCGCTGGCGTACACGGAACTCCTGTGCGGGCTGCACCCGGTGGGCACGCCGCGCCTGTGCGCCGACCGTCTCGCGGCCACCTCGGAGCGCACCGGCATCTCCCGCTTCGCCCTCCTCGTCGAGGGCTCCGGCGACTTGGCGGCGACAGAGGAGAACGTCCAACGACTCGGCTCCGAGGTACTCCCCCACCTCGGCTGAGACAGGTCACCGCGGACGGCGTGGGCCCGGGAGAGGGTGCGGGCGCCCTGGGCCCACCAAGGGTCTCCAGGGCCCCACAACCGACTTGTCCCGCCCCGCGGCCCGGACAACTCGGTCTCCCTGACCCGACGCACACGCCCACCCACCCACGATCCGCGTCCCGCCGTCGGCCCGGGGACCCTGGGGAGCCTGCCGCCCCGTACAGATGCACCTCCCGCGTACGGAGCGGCAAGCAATGCGGCATCAAGGCGTCACGTCAGCAGTCTCGGAACTCCGGCGACTGATTCAGCAGCTGACTGCGCACCGAGGTGAAGCGTGCCAGTGTGTCGTCCACTGAGGTGTCCAGTGGGAACACCGCCACCCGATGGCAGTTCTGGAAGGCCAGCCGCACACCGAAGTGCCGCTGCAGCGCGCCGCGTATCGCGTCACTCGCGAGCGCACGCAGCAGCTGGCCACGCGCCTGCTCGTCCGGCGGAGGCGTCTGGTTGTCGGCGAAGTTGCCGCCGTCCACCTTCAGCTGAGCCACCAGGGAGCTGATCATCTCCCATGCGTAGGGCAGGGAGGTCCGGACGCAGTCGACGAATTCTGCTTCGTCGACCTCGCCTCGCTCGGCCTTCTCGAGTAGGGCCGGTGAGACGTCGAGCGACATGGGTTCTCCTCTCGCACCCCCAGACCTCGGGGGTTGCCGGACAGGTAAGGGACATTCGCGATATCGAACACTCTGAGTACACGCATCGCGACCTCCCGTTTATACGGTAAGCAACGTACGGTGACGGCACCAGGAGAATGCGCACATAGCGAACTCCCAGTAGGCCCACAATCAGCCACGACCGAACAGGCGTCTTCCAGGGCGAATCGCGTGGACCTCTGCCCGTCGAGTAGCGTTGCGGACCATGCGTCTCGTCATTGCCCGCTGCTCCGTTGACTACGCGGGCCGGCTCACCGCCCATCTCCCGTCGGCCCCCCGTCTCATCCTGGTGAAGGCGGACGGCAGCGTCTCGATCCACGCTGACGACCGGGCCTACAAGCCCCTCAACTGGATGTCGCCGCCCTGCACCCTGAAGGAGGGCTCCGGCGACGAGGAGGGCGTCTGGACCGTCATCAACAAGGCGGGCGAGAAGCTCATCATCACGATGGAGGAGGTCCTCCACGACTCCTCGCACGAACTCGGCGTGGACCCCGGCCTGATCAAGGACGGCGTGGAAGCGCACCTCCAGGAGCTCCTCGCCGACCGCATCGAAACGCTCGGCGAGGGCTACACGCTCATCCGCCGCGAGTACATGACGGCCATCGGCCCCGTCGACATCCTGTGCCGCGACGGCGAGGGCCAGACCGTCGCCATCGAGATCAAGCGCCGCGGCGAGATCGACGGCGTGGAGCAGCTCACCCGCTACCTGGAGCTGCTCAACCGCGACCCGCACCTCGCGCCGGTCCGTGGCGTCTTCGCCGCCCAGGAGATCAAGCCGCAGGCCCGCGTCCTCGCCACGGACCGCGGCATCGGCTGCACGGTCCTGGACTACGACGCGCTGCGGGGCATCGAGGACGACAAGCTGCGGTTGTTCTGATTCGAACGACTTTGACTCAATCGGCCATGTAGTTCGCCGGTCAGAAGCGAGGGCCGGGTCCGATGTCGGACCCGGCCCTCACTTTTGTCGTGGTGCTCAGATCACCGAACCGTTCGGCGACCCGGCGGCGCCGCTGCTCGCGGGCACGCTCACCGCACTGCTCTGCGGAGCGCTGGCGGTGGTGCTCGCGGGGACGCTGGAGGCGGGGCCGCTGGCGGAGTTCGAGGTGGAGGGCGCCGTCGTCGTCGGGGTGGGCGACCCGGAAGACGACGGCGATGGCGAGGGATCCGCCGAAGCCGACGGCGAAGAGCTCGTCGACGGCTTCGGCGAGGTCGACGACGGCTTGCTCGTCGGCGGCTTGGAAGTCGACTTGGACGGCGACGTCGACGTACCCCCGCCCCCCTTCGTCCCACTCGGGCTGTCCGAAGGCCGCCCGCTCGTGCTCGGCGGCGTCGGGTCGTCCGAGGTCCCGTACGTGCCGTCGGGGCCCGGGTCCGTCGGCGTGGTCACCACGCCCGCGTCGCTGCCGCCCCCGCCGCCCTTCTTCGCCTTGTCGGCGCCGAGGCTGTCGTCCTGGCCGCCCTGGCTGGCCGAGGGATTGACGCCGACCTTCTCGGACGGGTTGTCGGTGTTGTTGTTCGAGGTCGCGCCGAGCGTCACCACGGTGCCGAGCACCGCGACGAGCAGCGCGCCCGCGCCCGCGGCCACCAGGTTGCGCCGCGTGCCGGCCACCAGACGACTGCCCACGCCCACGCGCTTCGACGCCGGACCCGGTTCGGCCCGGTTGGTGACCAGTGTCGAGGGCTCCCCGGCCGGGGCGGAGAGCACGAACGCGGCCGGTACGCCGCCGGGCGGCGATGCCGACTCCTCGTGCCGTGCGTCGGGCACCTCCTCGCCCGCCGCCGTGCGCCCGCCGGACAGTACGGCCACGCCGGGCAGTGCGGCCCCGGAGCGGTCGGCGACCAGCGCGAGGGCCCGGCGGCCCGCGACGGTGCCGCGCTTGTCGGCGAGGGCACCGCGCAGCCCGATGGAGGACTCCAGCTCGGCGCGGGCGCGGTCCAGCTGACCGCCGCAGAGCGCGAGGATTCCCAACTCGTGGTGGAAGTAGGCCTGTTCGCCGACCTCGCCGGCGAGCCGGGAGGCCTCCGCGCCGGAGCGCAGCGCGCGCTCCCAGGCGTTCCAGTTCAGTCCCGCGGCGAAGGCGGGCGCGGCCGTGCGGGCCAGCTGCACGGCGACGCTCTCGTCCTGCTCGTCGGCCGGGGCCGTGGTGAGCGGGACCAGGACGGTGAGGGCGGCGAGCACGGCGTCGGCCTCGGCGCAGACCCGTTCCGGGGTGACCGAGGGGTGTCCGGCCCACCAGGTGTAGTGCTGGGCCGCGGTGCGGGCCTGGTCCTCCAGCCCGTCGGCGTATCCGGCGGCCTCCAGCTGGGCCTGCACACCGGTGGCGAGCCGGTAGCGGGAGCCGACCGGGGAGACCAGCGCGCAGCCCGCCAGTTCGGCGAGCGCGGCGTCGGCGTGGGTGTCGTCCACGAGGGCGGGCAGATGCGTCTGGTGCGGCACCTCGCCGCCGAGCGCGATGGCGAAGCGCAGGGTGGCGCGGGCCGACCCGCTCAGGCGGGAGGCGAGCAGCGCGGCGGGCGCGGCCCCCTCGGCGAGCGAGGGCAGCGGTACGTCGTGGCCGTCGGCGGCCTCGAAGGGCGCGTCGACCGGCAGGTCGACCGGGGCGTCCTGGAAGACGCCGAAGTCGTCGAAGGCGTTCTCCTTGGCCTGCAACTGGTCGCGCTGTCGCAGCAGGGCGCCGGCCTGCATGAAGCGCAGCGGCAGACCCTCGGACTCGAACCAGAGGTCGCCCGCCCAGTTCGCCTCCTCCTCGGTCAGCACGCGTCCGACGGTCCGCTCCAGGAGCTCGAGGCCGCCGCTGCGGTCGAGTCCGCCGAGGAAGACCTCTTCGAGGAGGGAGTCGGCGGAGGGCGCGGGGACGTCAGGGGTCGCGGCGATGGCGAAGGCGCACTCGGGGGTGGCGTCGAGGAGCTCGTCGAGCGCGGTGCCGCCGATCTCCACGTCGTCGAGGACGACGACCGCGCCGATCCCGTGGACGAGTTCGAGCAGTTCGTCCCGTTCGGGACGGTACAGGGGCGCGCTGTAGACGGCGGCGAACAGGTCGTACAGCAGGTCGGTCGCCGTGCGCCGGTACCCGGAGAGGCGGACGACGCCGTCGGGGGCGAGGTCCGCGCAGTCGTCGGCGACGGCGTCGAGCAGGCTGGTGCGGCCGGAGCCGGCGGGGCCGGTGAGGCGTACGGAGCGCCCGCGCGCCAGCAGGCGGACGAGCCGCTCGCGCTCCTCCTGGCGCTCCAGGAGCGGCAGTCGGGGCTGGGCGGGGCCCGGCGGTACGGGCGGCAGGGCGGCGCGGGCCAGATCGGCTCGCTCGGCGGCGCTGAACTTCGTGGGCCGCTGCGGTCGCTCTCCCGGCGGGCAGACCTCTATCTCGCTGCCGTCGACGGGGTTGACCGTGAGCAGGAAGTCGCCCGAGACGAGTTGGACGGTACGGGCGAGTGCGGGTGTGTGCTGACCCAGGTCGGCGGTGAGCGCATCACGCGGTGGGCGCGAGCGAGGCGCCTGGCCGTCGTCGTCATGGCCGTACTCTTCGGGTCCCCGGTTGTTCGGGTCCATGTTCCAAGCCCCCCAAAAGCGTCGTGTGCGGATCTTGTCGCCGGGAGTCCGGTAACAAGGACCCAGGCCCCTCCCGGCCTTGCTGCACACCGCGCTGTCGCTTCTGGTCCGGTGCCCGCTCGTAGGGTTTCGGGTGGCGGGCAGCCGAACCCTAAACCTTCGCACAGTATCTCCGACAGGCCGGGGTACCGCGCCGCCCGAGACGTCACAGTCTCGTGAGGATTGTGCGCGAGGTGCGTTTCGCACGCCGCTCAGGAGGCGTACGCCGGGTCACACCCGGGGCAGTGACTCGACTCCGATGCCGCCCTCGATCGCGAGGATCCGGTGCAGCCGGGTGGCCACCAGCAGGCGCTGCATCTGTGGTGGTACACGGCGCAGCACGAGCCGTCGGCCGCACCGCCCGGCCCTTCGGTGGGCCCCCATGATGACACCGAGCCCGGTGGCGTCCCAGGAGTCCAGCTCGGACAGGTCCAGCACCAGGTCGCCGACTCCGTCGTCGACGGCCGAGTGCAGGACCGTACGGGCGTCCGCCGCGCTGCGTACGTCGAGGCGGCCCCCGACGACCAGCTCGGCGTGGTCGCCCCTGATGTACATATGCGCTCCCCGAGAGTGCGTCTCGTCCTCTGCGTCAGTCTCTCTGCGTCGGTGTCGGTCCGCGTTTTGCGTGTGCACCGTCTGACTGGCTTGAGGCCGCAGAGGTTGCCGTCTGTAAGCGAACCGATACCGAATTCACCTCATGGGGTGACACCCCAGAGGCACGTGCGGTTTCCGTGACGGGTGATGCTGGATGACTCGGTTGATTCAGTGCTTGTAGAAGCCCTGCCCGCTCTTGCGCCCGATGTCACCGGCGTCAACCATCCGGCGCATCAGCTCCGGCGGAGCGAACTTCTCGTCCTGGGTCTCGGTGTAGATGTTGCCGGTGGCGTGCAGGAGGATGTCGACGCCCGTGAGGTCGGCCGTGGCGAGCGGGCCCATGGCATGGCCGAAGCCCAGTTTGCAAGCGAGGTCGATGTCCTCGGCGGTGGCCACGCCGGACTCGTACAGCTTGGTGGCCTCGACGACGAGCGCCGAGATGAGACGGGTCGTCACGAAGCCGGCCACGTCACGGTTGACGACGATGCAGGTCTTGCCGACGGACTCGGCGAACTCCCGTGCGGTGGCGAGGGTTTCGTCGCTCGTCTTGTAGCCGCGCACCAGTTCGCACAGCTGCATCATCGGTACGGGTGAGAAGAAATGGACGCCGACGACCCGCTCCGGGCGCTCGGTGGCCGCGGCGATCTTGGTGATCGGGATGGCGGAGGTGTTCGAGGCGAGCACGGTGTCGTCCCGCACGATCTTGTCGAGCGCGCGGAAGATGTCGTGCTTGACCTCGAGCTTCTCGAAGACGGCCTCGACGACGATGTCCGCGTCCGCGGCGGCGTCGAGATCGGTGGTCGCGGTGATCCGGCCGAGCGCGGCATCGGCGTCGTGCGCCTCCAGCCTGCCCTTGCTCACGAACTTGTCGTAGGAGGCCTTGATGCCGTCGATGCCGCGCGTGAGCGCCTCGTCGGTGACATCCCGCAGAACGACGTCCCAGCCCGCCTGCGCGGACACCTGGGCGATACCGGACCCCATGAGCCCGGCTCCGATGACGGCGAGCTTCCCTGCCACTGTGCGACTCCCCTGACGCGGTGTTTATGTCTGCCTCTCGGGCGGACACTAGCGCTCGTGAGGGCCTGTGTGACGAGTAAGTAATGCGTGTCACGGTCTCACGCCGTGAGACGGTCGTCACGTCTCAACTGACGGACTTGGCGATCCTCCCCCGACCGAAGTCAAGGGGATTCCGACCTGTGCGGTCGGTGCGTTAATTCCTTGCGGTTTCACGCTGGTTGGCGCTTCACGGACCGGCTGACGCCGAGGTCTCCACGCCCTGTGACCCGCATGCCCGCGGGCCAGTGTGCTCTTCGCGCCGACTGTGTCAGCGTGCTCCTTGTGACCGCAGGCGGTGCACACGAACCTCGCTTGGCTCTTGCGATTGTCCGGATGCACATGCCCACAAACAGGGCACGTCGTTGACGTATGAGCGGGATTCACCGTGCGCACCGTGGCGCCGGTACGTCGGGCACGGTTGCGAACCGCCAACTCGAAGGAATGCCAGCCTTTGTCCAGGATGGCACGGTTGAGTCCGGACTTCTGCCGAACTCTGACACCGGGCTCCGCCACGGATCCCCTGGCAGCGGCGGTCATGGCCGCGGTGTTGAGGTCTTCGAGGACCACGAGGGCATTGCCGTCCACAATCTGACGGGCGCTCTGCGCATGGAAGTCCTGGCGCCGGTCACGGACCCTGCGCATGATGACCCGCATCTTCGCCCGGCATGCCCTTCGCCTCTCGGATCCCTTCCGAGTGCGGGCAAGCTGTTGCTGGAGCCGCCGGTACCGTGCGGCCTCACCAGGAGAGACGAAGCTACGGTCAAGGAATTGGCCGTCACTGGTGGCGGCCAGGGTGACAACTCCCCGGTCTACACCCCTCCGGCCGCGCTCCAGCGACACGGCGGGTGCCTTGACGCCGTCCTCCACCAGAAAGCTGACGTACCAGTGCTTGCCGTCGCGGGTCACGGTGGCTGATTTCACCGCGCCGCCGAGCGAGCGGGACCACCGAAAGGTCACCCACCCGAACTTCGGCAGGCGCACCCGGGCCCGCTTTCGCCCCAGCCGTTCGATCGAAAGGTGTCTGGGGTCGGGGAACCGGAACGAGGGCTGCCATCGCTGCTTGGACTTCCATCGCACACGGAATGTGCCATGCCTGCGACACGCTTTGTCCAAGTCCCGGAGCGTCTGCTGAAGAATGTGGGACGGCGCGGCCTTCAGCCAGGAGTGCTCGACCTTCGCCTCGGCTACCTCACGCGCCTGCTGCACATAGCCGACCCACGCACCTCGGCGTCGGTACTCGCGGCGCTGCTCGAGCCCGGTATTCCATACCGCCCGGCAGATATTGCCGAACTCCTCCGCCATCTCGACCTGCCCCGGCGTGAACGCGAGGCGGTACTTCCTGCCCACCAGCATGGTTCACCACCTTCCGTTCCGGGCACAGCCAGGACTCCACTCCGGTTAACGCCGTTCCCGATTCAAGGACACGGGTACGAAGGGAGAACATGCGCACGGAATCGAACGCCTGAGAGGAACGATGCAGAGGCGCCGAAGCAGTGCTCAGTCACACGTCGGCTCCCCTCGCGAGACCGTCTAAATTGGCCCCATGGTCAATCTGACGCGCATCTACACCAGGACCGGCGACCAGGGCACCACCGCTCTCGGGGACATGAGCCGGGTCGCCAAGACCGATCCCCGGATCTCGGCCTACGCGGACGCCAACGAGGCGAACGCGGTGATCGGGACGGCGATCGCGCTGGGCGGCCTCGACGAGGAGATCGTCACGGTCCTCACCCGGGTGCAGAACGACCTCTTCGACGTCGGCGCGGACCTGTCGACCCCGGTGGTCGAGGACCCGAAGTTCCCGCCCCTGCGTGTCGAGCAGTTCTACATCGACAAGCTGGAGGCGGACTGCGACCGCTTCAACGACGAGCTGGAGAAGCTGCGCTCCTTCATCCTGCCCGGCGGCACCCCGGGCGCGGCACTGCTGCACCAGGCGTGCACGGTCGTACGCCGCGCCGAGCGGTCGACATGGGCGGCGCTGGAGGTCCACGGCGACATCATGAACCCGCTGACCGCCACCTACCTGAACCGGCTCTCCGACCTGCTGTTCATCCTGGCCCGCACCGCGAACAAGGAGACCGGGGACGTGCTGTGGGTCCCGGGCGGCGAACGCTAGGGCCTGTCGCTCGGATCAGGCCCTAGCCGTCGGACCGGCCCTGGGTGACCGGGGCCCGTTTGGGCCGGAGCAGATATGTCAGGGCGATCAGGCCGTGGAGCCCCACCGCCCGCAGCGCCACCCACTGGAAGGCGCGCAGCGACGAGGTGTCGCCGGCGCCCACGAACCAGATCGCGCTCTGGAGGAGGGCGCACGCGACGGTCGCCGCGAGGAGGGTGCGAAGCCAGAGGCGGCCCTCGTGGGCGGCCCGGAGCAGGCCGAAGCGCGGGGGCTTCGGCGGGGGCGGGCCGCCGGCCAGGCGGTGGGCTGCGTGGCCGTCCAACCAGCGGATCGTGTAGTGGCCGTACGCGACGGTGAAGCCGATGTAGAGCGCGGCCAGGCCGTGTTCCCAGCTCGGCTCGGCGCCGTTCCTGAGGTCGATCGCCGTCACCACGAAGAGCACCACCTCCAGCAGCGGCTCACACAGCAGCAGGGCCACGCTCGTGCGGCGCAGCCCCAGCAGATAGCGGACGGCGAGGCCCGCGGCCAGCAGCACCCAGAAACCGGCCTCGCACGCGACGATCAACCCGACGATCACGGTTCGCTCCTCTCGGTCACCCCTCCAGGCTCGCGTCCGGGGCGGCCCGGATCGTCATCGGCGGTGACGAAGTCCCGGTACATCGAAAGATGCAGTTCCAGACCCTTCCCGGGCATCAGGCGGTGAGCCGGTGCGCCATGTTGGATGGAGTCATGGATGGAGTCATGGCCAGGCGACCGCCCCGCCCCCACCGCGACGACGTGGGCATCGCGGCCGGCGGACTGCTCGGCGGGCTCTTCCTGTGGAGCGTCGGTCTCTACAGCCGTACGCCGGACGATCCGATGTCCCGTGCGGACCAGGGCTGGGCCGTCCTGGTGCCGCTGGCCGTGATGGCCTGCTGCGAACTGCTGCGCCGGACACGACCGCGCACCGCCCTGCTCATGGGCACACTCGCGCTCGTCGCCGACCTGCTGACCCGCGGCAGCCTGGCCACGGTCGTGATGTTCACGGACCTGGTCTACGCGGCCGTCCTGTACGGCTCCCCCGGCGCGGCCCGCCGCATCCCCTGGATCACCGGGCTGATCACGGTGATCGCGACCGTGTGGCCGGTCGCGGCCTGGCACAAGCCGGAGGGGCTGCTGATCGGCGCGTTCACCGGCCTGGTGACGTTCACCCCCGCCGCCACCGGTTGGATCGTCCGCAACCACCGCGACACCGCCGTCGCCGAACGGCTGCGCGCCGAACAGACGACCCTGCTCGCCGAGATGGACCGCGCCCACGCCGTCACCGCCGAACGAGCCCGGATGGCACGGGAGTTGCACGACATGGTGGCCAACCATCTCTCCGCGATCGCGATCCACTCCACGGCCGCGCTCTCCATCGACGACCCGAACACGTCCAAGGACGCGCTCACCGTCATCCGTGAGAACAGTGTCGAGGGGCTCGCCGAGATGCGCCGACTGATCGGGATCCTGCGCGACGGCAGCGGTGACCGCGAGCCGTCCGCGGCACCCACCCTCGATGGACTCAGCGCCCTGGTGGCCGGCGCCCGCACCAACGGACTCGACGTCACGCTCACCACCGAGCATGGCAAGGTGCCCGCCCCGGTCGAACTCGCCGCGTACCGCATCGTCCAGGAGTCGCTGACCAACGCCCTCAAGCACGCGCCCGAGGGCCGTGTCACGGTGACGCTGACCCAGCGGAACGGCTCGCTCGCCATCGCGGTGACCAGTCCGTACGGCGGTCCCAGCGGCCCCCGTGCCCCCGGTTCCGGCGCCGGTCTGGTGGGGATGCGGGAGCGGGCCGACCTGCTGGGCGGCAGCTTCGAGGCGGGACCCGAGCCCTCTCCCGACAGCGGGAACGTCAAGAACGGCAAGGGTGGAAAGGACGGCAAGGACGGCTCGATCTGGGCCGTGCGCGCCACCCTGCCCCTCGTCCAAGGAGAACCCGAATGATCCGCGTGCTCGTCGCCGAGGACCAGTCCGCCGTACGGGCCGGGCTCGTCCTCATCCTGCGCAGCGCGCCCGACATCGAGGTGGTCGGCGAGGCCGCGGACGGCGAGCAGGCGGTCGCGCTCGCCCGCGAACTCCGCCCGGACCTGGTCCTGATGGATGTGCAGATGCCCCGGCTCGACGGGGTGTCCGCCACCCGTCAGGTCGTCGCCGAGCAGCTCGCCGACGTGCTCGTACTCACCACCTTCGACCTCGACGAGTACGTCTTCGGGGCGCTGCGCGCGGGCGCCGCCGGATTTCTGCTGAAGAACACGGAGGCGAGGGACCTGCTGGTGGCGGTGCGGACGGTGGCGAGCGGCGAGGGGCTGATCGCCCCGGCCGTGACGCGTCGGCTGATCGCCGAGTTCGCCGCGAAGCCGGTACGGGAGCCGAGCGCCGACCCGGCCGTGCTCGACGCGCTGACGCGCCGGGAGCGGGAAGTGCTGTCCTGCCTGGGTGAGGGGCTCTCCAACGCGGAGATCGCGGGCCGGCTGGAGATGGCGGAGGCGACGGTGAAGACCCACGTCAGCCGTCTGCTGGGGAAGCTGGAGCTGCGGAGTCGGGTCCAAGCGGCCGTGCTGGCACAGGAGTTGGGGGTCTGACTCACCGCGCGTGGCACTGGTCCAGACCTATTGACCTATGGTCCAGACCTTTCTATTCTCGCCGCACTGCGCTTAGCCATGCCCACGACACTCCCGAGGAGAGGCATCATGCGCTTCAGAACCAGAGTCCGACAGCGAACCGTGGCAGGACTCACCACCCTGCTGCTTCCGCTCGCCGCCCTCGTCGGGCTCGCGAGCCCCGCCTCGGCAGCCACCTCCGCCACCGCCACGTACACCAAGACCCAGGACTGGGGTACGGGCTTCGAAGGCAAGTGGACGGTCACCAACACCGGTACCACCAGCATCAGTTCCTGGACGATCGACTGGGACTTCCCCTCCGGTACGTCCGTCACCTCGGCCTGGGACGCGGACGTCACCTCCTCCGGCACCCACTGGACCGCCAAGAACAAGTCCTACAACGGCACCCTCGCCGCGGGCGCCTCCGTCTCCTTCGGCTTCAACGGCGCCGGCACGGGATCTCCGTCCAACTGCACGCTCAACGGAGGCAGTTGCGACGGTGGCACCACCGTCCCCGGTGACAACCCGCCCGGCGCGCCCGGCACCCCCACCGCCTCCGCGCTCACCGACACCTCGGTGAAGCTCTCCTGGAGCGCGGCCACCGACGACAAGGGCGTCAAGAACTACGACGTCCTGCGCGGCGGCACCAAGGTCGCCACCGTGACCACGACCTCGTACACGGACACCGGTCTGACCGCCGGCACCGACTACTCGTACACCGTCCAGGCCCGTGACACCGCCGACCAGACCGGTCCGGTCAGCGGCGCGGTCGCCGTGCACACCACCGGTGGCGGCACCACCCCGCCGCCCACCGGCAACGCCGTCAAGCTCGGCTACTTCACCGAGTGGGGCATCTACGGCCGCAACTACAACGTCAAGAACCTGGTGACGTCCGGCTCGGCCGCCAAGATCACGCACATCAACTACGCCTTCGGCAACGTCACCAACGGCCAGTGCGCGATCGGCGACTCCTACGCCGACTACGACAAGGCCTTCACCGCCGACCAGTCGGTCAGCGGCGTCGCCGACACCTGGGACCAGCCGCTGCGCGGCAACTTCAACCAGCTGCGCGAGCTGAAGGCCAAGTACCCGAACATCAAGATCCTCTGGTCCTTCGGCGGCTGGACCTGGTCCGGCGGCTTCGCCCAGGCCGCGGCCAACCCGACCGCGTTCGCCCAGTCCTGCTACAACCTGGTCGAGGACCCGCGCTGGGCCGACGTCTTCGACGGCATCGACATCGACTGGGAGTATCCGAACGCCTGCGGACTGTCCTGCGACACCAGCGGCGCCGCGGCCTACAAGAACCTGATGCAGGCCCTGCGCGCCAAGTTCGGCACGGGCAACCTGGTCACCGCGGCCACCACGGCCGACGGCACCTCCGGCGGCAAGATCGACGCCGCCGACTACGCGGGCGCCTCGCAGTACGTCGACTGGTACAACGTGATGTCGTACGACTTCTTCGGAGCGTTCAACGCGCAGGGCCCGACCGCCCCGCACTCCCCGCTCACCTCGTACAGCGGCATCCCGACGCCCGGCTTCACCACGGCCGACGCGATCGCCAAGTTCAAGGCGAAGGGTGTGCCCGCGAGCAAGCTGCTGATCGGCATCGGCTTCTACGGCCGCGGCTGGACGGGCGTCACCCAGGACGCGCCGGGCGGCACGGCCACGGGGCCTGCGCCGGGAACGTATGAGCAGGGCATCGAGGACTACAAGGTGCTCAAGACGTCCTGCCCGGCCACCGGCACGATCGCCGGGACGGCGTACGCGCACTGCGGCAGCAACTGGTGGTCCTACGACACCCCGGCGACCATCGGCACGAAGATGGCCTGGGCCAAGAGCCAGGGCCTGGGCGGTGCGTTCTTCTGGGAGTTCAGCGGAGACACCAGCAACGGCGAACTGGTGAGCGCCCTCACCGGCGGGCTCGGATAGCCGCTAGGCAACATTGACGCTCCCCCAGACTTCGTCCGGGGGGACCCCCACCCAGCGAGTGAATGTGGCCTTTCAGGCCACATTCACTCGCTGTCCGGGCGGGGCTGCCTCCAGCCACGCGAGGAAACCGGTCAGCGCGTCCTCGCTCATCGCCAGTTCCAGGCGGGTGCCCCGGTGCACACAGGCCAGGATGATCGCGTCGGAGAGCAGGGCGAGCTCCTCCTCGCCGTCCGGGGTGCGGCGGCCGGCCACCTCGATCGCCGAGCGTTCCAGGACGCGGCGCGGGCGGGGGGAGTACGAGAAGACGCGGTACCACTCGATGCGGTCGCCGTTGTAGCGGGCGACGCCGTAGCCCCAGCCTTTTCCGTTGGGGTCACTCTTCTCCGGGACGTCCCAGCGCAGGCTGCAGTCGAAGGTGCCTCCGGAGCGCTGGATCAGCCGGCGGCGGAGGCCGAAGACGAACAGCCCCACCACCACGAGCGCCACTACCAATCCGCACACAGTCAGAGCGAGGACCATCGACACCGACCTCCTCGTCTCCTAGGTAACGGAAAAGAAAAAACCTCCGCATCTGCCTCAGCCGCGGCGGGGTCCGGAGTGATCCGGTCCCCGCCGCGGCTGAGGCAAAGCATCACACAGCGCGGCGACTCAGCGCGCCGACACCGCCCGCAGACGGACGTCCGCGCGGCGCTCGGCGGAGGCATCGCCCTCTGCCTTCGCGCGCTCGAGCTCCCGCTCCACGCGCTGGACGTCGATCTCGTCCGACAGCTCGGCGATCTCGGCCAGCAGTGACAGCTTGTTGTCGGCGAACGAGATGAAACCGCCGTGCACCGCGGCGACGACCGTTCCACCATCACTCGTACGGATGGTCACCGGGCCCGACTCCAGCACACCGAGCAGCGGCTGGTGACCGGGCATGACGCCGATGTCGCCGGACGCGGTACGCGCGACGACCAGGGTGGCCTCGCCGGACCAGACACTGCGGTCCGCGGCGACGAGCTCGACGTGCAGCTCAGCAGCCAAGGTGGGCTCCTCGGGTCACCACCCGGCATGGCCGCCGGGTGTTGGGTCAAAGTCTAATGGGCGTACGGAGGGGGACGGGACGCGCCCCGCGAGGTGCGGTCCCGTCCCCCTCCCTTACGAACACGAGTTCCTCAGGAACCGGAGTCCCTCAGGTACGCGAGGTTCAGGAGACGCCGAGCTCCTTGGCGTTGGCCTTGAGGTCCTCAATGCCACCGCACAGGAAGAACGCCTGCTCCGGGAAGTGGTCGTACTCACCGTCGATGATCGCGTTGAAGGCCGCGATCGACTCGTCCAGCGGGACGTCCGACCCGTCGACGCCGGTGAACTGCTTGGCGACGTGGGTGTTCTGGGACAGGAAGCGCTCCACGCGACGGGCGCGGTGGACAGTGAGCTTGTCCTCCTCGCCGAGCTCGTCGATACCGAGGATCGCGATGATGTCCTGGAGGTCCTTGTACTTCTGCAGGACCGACTTGACCCGCATCGCGGCGGCGTAGTGATCCGCCGCGATGTAGCGCGGGTCCAGGATGCGGGACGTGGAGTCCAGCGGGTCCACGGCCGGGTAGATGCCCTTCTCGGAGATCGGACGGGAGAGCACCGTCGTCGCGTCGAGGTGGGCGAACGTGGTGGCCGGGGCCGGGTCGGTCAGGTCGTCCGCGGGGACGTAGATCGCCTGCATCGAGGTGATCGAGTGACCACGGGTCGAGGTGATGCGCTCCTGGAGGAGACCCATCTCGTCGGCCAGGTTCGGCTGGTAGCCCACCGCGGAGGGCATACGGCCGAGCAGGGTCGAGACCTCGGAACCGGCCTGCGTGAAGCGGAAGATGTTGTCGATGAAGAACAGCACGTCCTGGTTCTGGACGTCACGGAAGTACTCCGCCATCGTCAGACCCGCGAGGGCCACGCGCAGACGGGTGCCCGGGGGCTCGTCCATCTGACCGAAGACAAGCGCGGTCTTGTCGATGACGCCCGAGTCCGACATCTCCTCGATGAGGTCGTTGCCCTCACGGGTGCGCTCACCGACACCGGCGAACACGGAGACACCGTCGTGGTTGTTGGCGACGCGGTAGATCATCTCCTGGATGAGCACCGTCTTGCCGACACCGGCACCACCGAACAGACCGATCTTTCCACCCTTGACGTACGGGGTGAGAAGGTCGATGACCTTGACGCCGGTCTCGAACATCTCGGTCTTCGACTCGAGCTCGTCGAAGCGCGGGGCCTTGCGGTGGATGGACCAGCGCTCGCCCTCGTACTTCTCGTCGGAGTTCAGCACCTCACCGAGGGTGTTGAACACCTTGCCCTTGGTGAAGTCACCGACCGGGACGGTGATGCCCGTGCCGGTGTCGGTGACCGCGGCCTGGCGGACCAGACCGTCGGTGGGCTGCATGGAGATCGTGCGGACCAGGCCGTCACCCAGGTGCTGGGCGACTTCCAGGGTCAGCGTCTTCTTCTCGCCGGCGTTGGCCGGGTCGGCCACCTCGACGTGAAGGGCGTTGTAGATGTCCGGCATCGCGTCGACGGGGAACTCCACGTCGACGACCGGGCCGATGACCCGGGCGACGCGGCCCGTGGCAACGGCCGTCTCAGAAGTCGTCGTCATTACTTGTCACTCCCCGCGGTCGCGTCGGCAAGGGCTGCGGAGCCACCGACGATCTCGCTGATTTCCTGGGTGATTTCGGCCTGGCGGGCCGCATTGGCAAGACGGGAGAGCGTGGTGATCAGGTCTCCCGCGTTGTCGGTCGCCGACTTCATCGCGCGGCGGGTGGCGGCGTGCTTGGAGGCAGCCGACTGGAGCAGCGCGTTGTAGATACGGCTCTCGACGTACCGAGGCAGCAGGGCGTCGAGGACGTCCTCCGCCGACGGCTCGAACTCGTACAGCGGAAGGATCTCGCCCTTGGGCGCCTCTTCCGCGACCTCTTCGAGGCGCAGTGGCAGCAGGCGGCCGTCGACCGCCGTCTGCGTCATCATCGACACGAACTCGGTGTAGACGATGTGGAGTTCATCCACGCCGCCGTCCGCCGTCGCCGTCTCGATGGCCTCGATCAGCGGCGCCGCGACCTTCTTGGCGTCCGCGTAGGTGGGCTCGTCGGTGAAGCCCGACCACGACTGCACGACCGTGCGCTCGCGGAAGTTGTAGTGGGCCAGACCGCGGCGGCCGACGATGTACGTGTCGACCTCCTTGCCCTCCTCCTCAAGACGGGCGGTCAACAGCTCCGCCGCCTTGATGGCGTTGGAGTTGAAGGCGCCGGCCAGTCCGCGGTCGCTCGTGAGGAGCAGCACCGCGGAACGGGTCGCCGTCTCCGCCTCCGTGGTCAGCGGGTGCTTGGTGTTCGAGCCGGTGCCGACCGCCGTGACCGCGCGAGTGAGCTCGGTCGCGTACGGCGCGGAGGCCCTCACCTTGCGCTGCGCCTTGACGACGCGCGAGGCGGCGATCATCTCCATCGCCTTGGTGATCTTCTTGGTCGCGGTGACGGATCGGATGCGACGCTTGTAGACCCGGAGCTGGGCTCCCATGAGTCAGGTCCCTTCCTTACGTCACTTGGCCGCGGCCGGAACGTCTTCGCCGAGAAGCTTGCCGTCCGAGGTCTCGAACTGCTTCTTGAAGTCCGCGATGGCGTCCGCGATGGCCGTGAGGGTGTCGTCCGACATCTTGCCGCCCTCCTTGATGGAGGTCATGAGTCCCTGCTCCTTGCGGTGCAGGTACTCCAGGAGCTCCTTCTCGAAGCGGCGGATGTCGGCGACCGGTACCTCGTCCATCTTGCCGGTGGTACCGGCCCACACGGAGACGACCTGGTCCTCGGTGGCCATCGGCTGGTACTGAGCCTGCTTGAGCAGCTCGACCAACCGCTGACCGCGCTCCAGCTGGGACTTCGACGCGGCGTCCAGGTCGGAACCGAAGGCGGCGAACGCCTCCAGCTCGCGGTACTGGGCGAGGTCGAGGCGGAGCCGGCCGGAAACCTGCTTCATCGCCTTGTGCTGGGCGGAGCCACCGACGCGGGAGACCGAGATACCGACGTTCAGGGCCGGACGCTGGCCGGCGTTGAACAGGTCGGACTCCAGGAAGCACTGGCCGTCGGTGATGGAGATGACGTTGGTCGGGATGAACGCCGACACGTCGTTCGCCTTGGTCTCGACGATCGGCAGACCCGTCATCGAACCGGCGCCCAGGTCGTCGGAGAGCTTCGCGCAGCGCTCCAGCAGACGGGAGTGCAGGTAGAAGACGTCACCGGGGTAGGCCTCGCGCCCCGGCGGACGGCGGAGCAGCAGGGACACGGCGCGGTAGGCGTCGGCCTGCTTCGAGAGGTCGTCGAAGATGATGAGGACGTGCTTGCCCTCGTACATCCACTGCTGGCCGATGGCCGAACCGGTGTACGGCGCAAGGTACTTGAAGCCGGCCGGGTCGGACGCCGGGGCGGCGACGATGGTCGTGTACTCCAGCGCGCCGGCCTCTTCGAGGGCGCCACGCACGGAGGCGATGGTCGAACCCTTCTGACCGATGGCGACGTAGATGCAGCGGACCTGCTTCTTGGTGTCGCCCGAGCGCCAGTTGTCGCGCTGGTTGATGATCGTGTCGACAGCCAGCGCGGTCTTGCCGGTCTGACGGTCGCCGATGACCAGCTGACGCTGGCCACGGCCGATCGGGGTCATCGCGTCGACGGCCTTGTAGCCGGTCTCCATCGGCTCGTGCACCGACTTGCGGACCATGACGCCCGGGGCCTGCAGCTCGAGGGCGCGGCGGCCGGTGGTCTCGATCTCGCCGAGGCCGTCGATCGGGTTGCCGAGCGGGTCGACGACGCGGCCGAGGTAGCCCTCGCCCACGGCGACGGACAGCACCTCACCGGTGCGCTGCACCGGCTGGCCCTCCTCGATACCACTGAACTCGCCGAGGACGACCGCACCGATCTCGCGCTCTTCCAGGTTCAGCGCGAGACCGAGGGTTCCGTCCTCGAACTTCAGCAGCTCGTTCGCCATCGCCGAGGGAAGGCCCTCGATCTTGGCGATACCGTCGCCGGCGACGGTGACCGTACCGACCTCCTCGCGCGAGGCCGCGTCCGGCTTGTACGACTGGACAAAGTTCTCCAGCGCGTCCCGGATCTCCTCCGGCCGGATCGTGAGCTCCGCCATCTGGGTTCCCTGCTCTCCTTGTTGGGCCCGAAGTTTTCTTGGGGGGTCTGGGGTCAGCCCCCAGGAATCCTCTGCACGGCCCAACCAGGGCCGTAAGTACTACGTGGTTACGCGTATTGAGTTGCTACTGGCCGGCGATGCGGCGGCGCGCGTCCTCGAGTCGGTCCGCGACGGCACCGTCGATGATCTCGTCGCCGACCTGCACCCGGATCCCGCCGACGACCTCGGGGTCCACGTCGAGGTTGAGGTGCATCGGGCGGCCGTAGAGCTTCGCCAGAGCGGCGCCGAGGCGCTGCTTCTGTCCGTCGCTCAGCGGGACCGCCGAGGTGACGACAGCGACCATGCGGTTGCGGCGATCGGCGGCGAGCTTGGACAGGGACTCGAGTCCCGCCTCCAGGCTACGTCCCCGGGGCGCTGCCACAAGGCGCGTCACCAGGCGTTCGGTGGTCGGGTTGGCCCGGCCGCCGAGCAGGCTGTGCAGCAGCTCGCTCTTGGCCGCCTTCGAGGCGGTGCGGTCGGTCAGCGCGGCGCGCAGCTCGGTGTTCGAAGAGACGATCCGACCGAAGCGGAACAGCTCGTCCTCGACGTCGTCGAGCGCGTTCGCCCGCTGGGCGGCCGTGAGGTCGGCGATGCTCGCCAGCTCCTCCAGCGCGTCCACCAGGTCACGCGACTGCGACCAGCGCGAGCGCACCAGGCCGGCCACCAGGTCCGCGGTCGGCCCGCCGACCTGGCCGCCGAGCAGGCGCTGGGCCAGCTCGGCCTTGGCCTCGCCGGGCTGCGCCGGGTCGGTCAGGACCCGACGCAGCGACACCTCGCGGTTGAGCAGCGCGGTGACGCCGGCCAGCTCGTCGGCGAGCTGGACCGCGTCCACGGACGTCGAGTCCGTCAGCGCATCGAGACGCTCACGAGCTGCAGCGAGGGCCTCGCGGCTTGCTCCGTGTGCGGTCATCGAGTCGCCTCGGCCTTCTCCTCGAGATCGTCGAGGAAGCGGTCGATGACGCGGCTCTGCCGGGCGTGGTCCTCGAGGGACTCACCGACGAGCTTGCCGGCCAGGTCGGTGGCGAGCTTGCCCACGTCCTGGCGCAGCGCCTGCGAGGCGGCCTTGCGGTCGGCCTCGATCTGGGCGTGACCGGCGACGACGATCTCCTCGCGCTGCCGCTGGCCTTCCGCACGCATGTCGGCGATGAGCTGGGCGCCCTGCTCCTGCGCCTCCTGGCGCAGACGCGCGGCCTCGTGCCGAGCCTCGGCGAGCTGGGCCTTGTACTGCTCCAGCACGCTCTGGGCTTCGACCTTCATGGCGTCGGCCTCTTCGATACCGCCTTCGATCGCCGCGCGGCGCTCTTCCAGAACCTTGTTGATGTTCGGGAGGAGCTTCTTCCAGAAGAAGAAGAACACGATGGCGAAGGCGATGGTGCCGACGAGCAGCTCGGGGCCGGCCGGGATGAGCGGGTTCTGCTCTTCCTCGGCTGCGAGAGCAACCAGGTTGGCGATCACATCAGTGCCTTTCGTCGAAAAGTGTCAGGTGGCTAGTGCTTAGCGACCGAACACGAACGGCATGACGATGCCGATGAGGGCGAGCGCCTCACAGAAGGCGAAGCCGAGGATCTGGTTGGCACGGATCAGGCCGGCAGCTTCGGGCTGACGGGCCAGGGCCTGGGTGCCGTTACCGAAGATGATGCCGACGCCGACGCCGGGGCCGATGGCGGCGAGGCCGTAGCCGATGGAACCGAGCGAACCCGTGACAGCGGCGAGGGTCTCAGTGGCAGCCATGCTGAATCTTCCTTCTCTTTCTTGGACCGGCGGGGGTTGGCCACCGGACGTTCTGGGGCTTGCGGGGGGCGGTGACTCAGTGGTGCTCGGCGAGCGCGCCCTGGAGGTACGAGCAGGCCAGCAGCACGAAGACGTACGCCTGGACGGCCTGCACGAAAAGCTCGAAGAGGATCATGATGATGGTCATCACGAACGACACACCGGCCGCCGGGATCATCCAGCTGTTCAGCAGGTACCAGGAGGCGACCGTGAACATGACCAGCATCAGGTGGCCGGCGAACATGTTGGCGAAGAGTCGGACCGCGTGCGTGAAGGGTCGGACGAAGATGTTCGAGAGGAACTCGATGACCATCACGAGGGGCAGCACCCCGCCGAGCGACTTGTCGTAGCCCGTCACGTTCTTGAAGAAGCCCACGAAGCCGTGGCGCTTGAACGTGACCGAGATCCAGAGGATCCAGACCAGCGCGGCGAGTACCACCGGGAAGGCGAAGACCGACGAGACCGGGAACTGGGCCAGCGGGATCACGGACCAGATGTTCATGATCCAGATGAAGAAGAACAGCGAGACCATCAGCGGGACGTACTTCTCGCCCTCGCGCTTGCCGAGCGTCTCGTAGACGATGCCGCGGCGCACGAAGTCGTAACCGGCCTCACCGACCATCTGCAGCTTGCCCGGGATCACCTTCGCCTTGCCGAAGGCCGCCCAGAAGAAGGCGACGACAAGGATGGAGGTGACGAGGGCGAGCAGCATGACCTTGTTGAACTCGAACCCCCCGACCGTGGCGAGCGGCTTGAAGAGGAACGAGTGCAGGCCCGGAGCCGGAAAGCCACACCCGTTGTCGGACATGATCCGACAGCTCCAGTCAAAGGCGAGCTGGGTCTGGTCAGCACTCACCACGGGCTCCTTCGGCGTGACGCATAGGTACGGCAACCTCGTTGTGTCGGCGCGGCGCGCAGCCGCGGTTCGGCACTGGACTGGTGTAACGGATGTGAGGGCGGCTGTGGGGCATCAAGCCTCGCGATTGAGCAGGCGTCAGCTCAGATGCCCGCGCCCGCGATGCCGCAGTTGGCACCGGACGATAGCAGGATCTCCCACATGGCTTTATCCCACCCCTACCCCTCACGACGAGGACCCTGATTTCTCGGGCTTCTCGCTCTTCTCGGGTTCGGGGTCGACATAGAAGATCTTGGCCTTCATGTGCGCCCGCGCCTGCGCCGCCATCCACACGACGGTCGCGAGGACGAGGCCGACCGCGAACGCCCTGGGGTTGAACAGAGACGTGTTCTTGAAGAGTGCCACGAAGATCAGGAGCAGCAGGAGCTGGGCTACGTAGAGCATCAGGCCCATGGCCTGGAACAGCTGCGGGAGCGTTTTTGCCGTCCACTGCAGGACGTAGAGGCCGATCCCCATGAAGAGGATGGCCAGCAGTGTGCCGATGCCCGCACCGAGCGCGCCTTTGCCACCCGCGACCACGCCACTGACGGCGACGGCGATCGCGCCGACGGCCGCCGTGGGGACAGCGGTGTGCAATAGGTTCCGGGCGTCATTGGACGGCATGGCGGCAACTCCGCTTGCTTCGGGGGCAGGGTGTCGTCATGGACGAGCGTAGTCCCGGGCTGAGAGAGAACCTCACGCCAAGGGGCCGTCTCACTACGGTCCTTCGGCTCTATCCCGGGTTCTCGTGAACCGTATCACAAACTATTTGATGCGGTCTTTACCTAGAAGGTGTGCTCGCTGTCACACATGAGAGTGAACCTGCGCGTTTGTGCAATATCGAGGGCGACTTGTCTGGTATTGACGCGGTTTGCCGGTGATCCCTCTTGCAGGATTCTTACTTTGCGTCAGCGTGAAGATTCGGCTTTACGCCCTTCAAGGAAGCGCGCACGGGGCCCAATTGCCGTCGCTCCGTTGACTCCTGAGACACCCGTGGTGACCGGGGAACGGTGTTCGCGGACGCCTTCTTCCCGCTCCTGGGCCGCCTTCTCGTGGGACATCGGCTCCTCGTACGCGACGGAGGCCATGGCAGCCTCCGCCTCGGCGGCCAGGGCGACCCTGCGCCGGCGGCGGTAGCGCGGCGGCACCAGGTGCTCGGCCCAACGCGGGGCACGCGGCGTGAAGCGCGGCAGCAGGAGCAGTACGAGACCCACCGCGCTGAGCGCCGCGATGCCCAGCACGATCCACATGGACGCCGAGTTCACCGAGAAGGCGAGCGCTCCGAAGGCGATCAGCGCCGACCAGAAGTACATGATCAGGACGGCCCTGCTGTGCGAGTGGCCGACCTCCAGGAGGCGGTGGTGCAGGTGGCCGCGGTCGGCGGCGAAGGGCGACTGACCACGCCAGGTGCGCCGCACGATGGCGAGCACCAGGTCGGCGGCCGGGACCGCGATGATCGTCAGCGGCAGCAGCAGCGGGATGTAGACCGGCACCGTCTGGTGCACGGTGTTGCGCTCCGAACCGGAGAACAGGTTCATCGCGTCCGGGTCGATCTGCCCGGTGATGGAGATCGCGCCGGCGGCCAGCACCAGGCCGATCAGCATCGAGCCGGAGTCACCCATGAAGATCCGGGCGGGGTGCATGTTGTGCGGCAGGAAGCCCAGACACATGCCCATGAGGATCGACGCGAAGAGGGTCGCCGGGGCGGCGGCCTCGATGCCGTAGCTGTACCAGATGCGGTACGCGTACAGGAAGAACGCGGCGGAGGCGATGCACACCATGCCGGCGGCCAGACCGTCGAGGCCGTCGACGAAGTTCACCGCGTTGATCGTGATGACGACCAGCGCCACGGTGAGCAGGGTGCCCTGCCACTGGGTCAGCGCGACCAGGCCGACGCCGGGGATGGGCAGCCACAGGATCGTCAGACCCTGCATGACCATCACACCCGCGGCGATCATCTGGCCGCCCAGCTTGATCAGGGCGTCGATCTCGAACTTGTCGTCCAGGACACCGATCAGCCAGATCAGCGCGGCGCCGGAGAGCAGGGCGCGGGGCTCGTTGGAGTCCGAGAAGACCGCGTTGAGGTTCCGCAGATGGTCGGCGACCAGCAGACCGGCACACAGACCGAAGAACATCGCGATGCCGCCGAGCCGCGGCGTGGGTTCCCGGTGCACGTCACGTGCCCGGATCTGCGGCATGGCTCCGGCCACGATCGCGAACTTCCGTACCGGCCCTGTCAGCAGATACGTCACCGCGGCCGTGATGCAGAGCGTCAGCAGATATTCACGCACGGGCTTCCCCACAGGTCTCGCTGGCCATCTCAGCCCCACACCCTAGCGATGCGCGCATATGGTTGGGGACTTCCGGGTAGCGACGATGGTTGCACGAGTGGCTGTGCACACGTGTGCGCGTACCCCTCACTCGTCCGGATAGGGCGGAAATCTCCCGGCCAGATCCCGTACTTCTTCACGTGCCCGCTTGCTGTCGGCCTCGTCCCGCAGCACCGCCGCGAACAACTTCGCGACCTGCGACATCTCCGCCTCGCCCATCCCCTGCGTGGTCAGCGCGGCCGTGCCCAGGCGCAGGCCGCGGGCGTCGCCGTGGGGCAGCGCACAGGTGTCGAGGACCATTCCGGCGGCGGCCAGGCGGCCTCGTGCGCCGCGTCCGTCGAGACCCAGCGGAGCGGTGTCCGCGGTGAGCATGTGGGTGTCGGTCCCCCCGGTGGTGAGGGCGAGCCCCTCCGCGGCCAGCCCCTCGGCCAGCACCTTCGCGTTGGCGACCACCTGATGCGCGTACGCCGCGAACGCGGGCGTCGCGGCCTCGCCGAACGCGACGGCCTTGGCGGCGATGGTGTGCATCTGGGCGCCGCCCTGGGTGAAGGGGAAGACGGCCCGGTCGACCCGCTCGGCCAGCTCGCTGCCACAGAGGATCATGCCGCCGCGGGGGCCGCGCAGGACCTTGTGCGTGGTGGCGCAGACGATATCGGCGTACGGCACCGGACTGGGCGCCGCTCCCCCGGCGACCAGGCCGATGGGGTGGGCGGCGTCGGCGATGAGATAGGCGCCGACCTCGTCGGCGATCGCCCGGAAGAGCGCGTAGTCGATGTGCCGGGGGTATGAGATCGCCCCGCAGACGATGGCCTTCGGCCGGTGCGTACGGGCCAGGGCGCGCACCTGCTCGTAGTCGATGAGCCCGCTCTCCGCCTCCACCCCGTACCCGACGAAGTCGAACCAGCGGCCGGAGAAGTTCGCGGGCGACCCGTGCGTGAGGTGGCCGCCGAACGGCAGTCCCATGGCCAGGACGGTGTCCCCTGGCCGCAGCAGGGCGGCGTACGTGGCGAGGACGGCCGAGGATCCGGAGTGGGACTGCACGTTGGCGTGCTCGGCGCCGAAGAGGGCCTTGGCGCGCTCGACGGCCAGGCGCTCGGCGACGTCGACGATCTCGCAGCCGCCGTGGTGGCGGGCGCCGGGATACCCCTCGGCGTACTTGTTCGCCAGCGGCGACCCGAGGGCGGTCAGCACCGCCTTCGAGGTGAAGTTCTCGGCCGCGATCAGCTGGAGCGTCGTCGACTGCCGCGCCAGCTCCCCCATCAGGATCTCGGCGAGCTCCGGGTCCTGCAGACGCAGAACATCCGCTTCCAGCGTTTGTGTGACCGGCATGGTGGGCTCCGGGCCTCGGCGGGGTGCGCTACGTCCAATGTAGAACCGGGACCGGTGGGACGCCCGGTATTACGGCCTATCGGGCGCTCCGCGAGAAAACGCCCACAACGACCTACGCGCGCGCCCGCACCCCCGTCAGCGCCGTCACCACCGGATCCAGTGCCTCGTTGATCTCGTCGCCGATCGAACGGAAGAACGGCAGAGGCGCACCGTACGGATCGAAGACCTCGTCCGCCTCCGCCGTGGGCGCCAGCAGCCACCCGCGCAGAGCGGCGGCGGCCCGCACCAGGGCGCGGGCACGTTCGACCACACCGTCCTCCAGGGGCGGGAGCGTGGCCGGGACCCAATCCCGCACGCGCCCCTCGCACCACTCGGCCCTGGCGGGCCTCCCGGGCTTCGGGGTCGCTGCGCCGGACTCCGTCCGACGAACCCCCACCACGGGGCGGATCAGGCGCGCGCCCGCACCCCCGTCAGCGCCGTCACCACCGGATCCAGTGCCTCGTTGATCTCGTCGCCGATCGAACGGAAGAACGGCAGAGGCGCACCGTACGGATCGAAGACCTCGTCCGCCTCCGCCGTGGGAGCCAGCAGCCACCCGCGCAGAGCGGCGGCAGCCCGCACCAGGGCGCGGGCACGTTCCACCACACCGTCCTCCAGGGGCGGGAGCGTGGCCGGGACCCAATCCCGCACGCGCCCCTCGCACCACTCGGCCCTGGCGGGCCTCCCGGGCTTCGGGGTCGCTGCGCTGGACTCCGTCCGACGAACCCCCACCACGGGGCGGATCAGGCGCGCGCCCGCACCCCCGTCAGCGCCGTCACCACCGGATCCAGTGCCTCGTTGATCTCGTCGCCGATCGAACGGAAGAACGGCAGAGGCGCACCGTACGGATCGAAGACCTCGTCCGCCTCCGCCGTGGGAGCCAGCAGCCACCCGCGCAGAGCGGCGGCAGCCCGCACCAGGGCGCGGGCACGTTCGACCACACCGTCCTCCAGGGGCGGGAGCGTGGCCGGGTCTATGGCGCGGACCAGCCTGGTGAACTCCTTCAGGGTGAAGGTGCGCAGGCCCGCGGAGTGGCCCATGGAGATGACCTGGGCGCGGTGGTCGCGGGTCGCGGTGAGGACCAGGTCGGCCCTGATGACGTGGTCGTCGAGGAGCTCGCGGCCGACGAAGCCGGAGGGGTCCGCGCCGAAGTCCGCGAGGACCGTCTCGGCGTTGGCCTCCATGGGGGCGCCCTCGTGCCCCCAGGTGCCGGCGCTCTCGACGATGAGTCCGCCCCACAGGGGGTCGCCCAGCCGGTCCGCGAGGGCATGGCGGGTCAGCCGCTCGGTGATCGGCGAGCGGCACACGTTGCCGGTGCTGACGTGGAGGATGCGGAAGGACCCCCTGGGGGACCCATTGGTCCCCGTGATCCCCGTGCCTATGCCACGCCCCGCGTCAGGGGCTGTCAATTCGCCACCTCGAGGTCGGGTACGACCTTCCGGAGCTCCTCCGCCGACAGCGCACCCGCACGCAGCAGGACCGGCACCTTGCCGGTGACGTCGACGATCGAGGAGGGAACGTTGCCGGGGGTCGGACCGCCGTCCAGGTACACGGAGACGGAGTCGCCGAGCATCTCCTGCGCGGCGTCACAGTCCTCCGGCGCCGGGTGGCCCGTGAGGTTCGCGGAGGAGACGGCCATCGGGCCGACCTCCGTCAGCAGTTCGATGGCGACCGGGTGCAGCGGCATACGGATGGCCACCGTGCCCCGGGTGTCGCCCAAGTCCCACTGCAGGGACGGCTGGTGCTTGGCGACGAGGGTGAGCGCACCCGGCCAGAACGCGTCGACGAGCTCCCAGGCCATCTCGGAGAAGTCCGTGACGAGGCCGTGCAGGGTGTTCGGGGAGCCGATGAGGACAGGGGTGGGCATGTTGCGGCCCCGGCCCTTGGCCTCGAGGAGGTCGGCGACGGCTTCCGAGGTGAACGCGTCGGCGCCGATGCCGTAGACCGTGTCCGTCGGGAGGACCACCAGCTCGCCACGGCGGACGGCGGACGCGGCCTCACGCAGACCGGTGATGCGGTCGGTCGCGTCGTTGGTGTCGTATCGCCGTGCCATTTAGCGGGCCTCCTCGTACACGTACTGCTGGCTGGGGGTCACGATGCGCGCGCTCACGGCATCGCCTTGCGGGCGGTCGCGAACCGCGGCCGGTTGTTGAGGTCCGGGTGATCGGCCGCGTCGGCCCAGCCCCGCTCCTCGGTGAAGATCCACGGCACCTGCCCGCCCTGGGTGTCGGCGTGCTCGATGACGACGACGCCGCCGGGGCGCAGCAGTCGGTGCGCGGTGCGCTCGATGCCACGGATGAGGTCCAGTCCGTCCTCGCCCGAGAACAGGGCGAGTTCGGGATCGTAGTCCCGGGCCTCCGGCGCCACGTACTCCCATTCCGTGAGCGGGATGTACGGCGGGTTGGAGATCACCAGGTCCACCTGGCCGTCGAGGTCCCTGAAGGCCTCCAGGGCGTCTCCCTGGCGCAGGTCGACCCTGGACCCCTCGACGTTCTTGCGCGTCCACTGGAGGGCGTCCTCGGACAGCTCCACGGCGTGTACGCGGGAGCGCGGGACCTCCTGCGCGAGCGCGAGCGCGATGGCGCCCGAGCCGGTGCACAGGTCGACGATCAGCGGCTCGACGACATCCATCGCGCGGACGGCGTCTATGGCCCAGCCGACGACGGACTCCGTCTCCGGACGCGGGACGAACACCCCGGGGCCCACCTGGAGTTCCAGATAGCGGAAGTAGGCGTGTCCGGTGATGTGCTGGAGCGGCTCGCGGGCCTCGCGGCGCGCGGTCACCTCCCAGTAGCGGGCGTCGAAGTCCACGTCCTTGACGGTGTGCAGCTCGCCCCGCTTCACGCCGTGCACGAAGGCAGCGAGCTCCTCCGCGTCGTTGCGCGGCGAGGGCACGCCGGCGTCGGCCAGCCGCTGGGTGGCCTGGGCCACTTCCGCGAGCAGCAGGTTCACGCTGGTCCTCCGGGGCTGAGCTGTTGTCGTACGGCTTGACGAGCAGGGCTTACAGGTACGGCCTCACAGAGCTGCGTCCGGCCGTCCGGCCGTTGCGCCGTTCGGCCGTCCGCCGTTCCGCCTTACGCGGCCGCGAGCTTCGCGGCCGAGTCGGCGTCGACGCACGCCTGGATCATCGCGTCGAGGTCCCCGTCGAGCACCTGGTCCAAGTTGTACGCCTTGAATCCGACGCGGTGGTCCGAGATGCGGTTCTCCGGGAAGTTGTACGTACGGATCTTCTCGGAGCGGTCGACGGTGCGGACCTGGCTGCGGCGGGCGTCCGCGGCCTCACGCTCCGCTTCCTCCTGCGCCGCGGCGAGGAGCCTGGAGCGCAGAATACGCATCGCCTGCTCCTTGTTCTGCAGCTGGCTCTTCTCGTTCTGGC
Source organism: Streptomyces sp. GbtcB7 (assembly GCF_019091445.1). Taxonomy (NCBI): domain Bacteria; kingdom Bacillati; phylum Actinomycetota; class Actinomycetes; order Kitasatosporales; family Streptomycetaceae; genus Streptomyces; species Streptomyces sp. GbtcB7. The sequence continues at coordinate 217,400 of NZ_JAGXJM010000010.1, read as the reverse complement.
AGGAGGCGACGACTCCGGTCGGAATGTGCGTGATGCGCACCGCGGAGTCGGTCGTGTTGACGGACTGGCCGCCGGGGCCCGACGAGCGGTAGACGTCGATGCGCAGGTCGTTCGCGTGGATCTCGACGTCGACCTCCTCGGCCTCGGGCGTGACCAGCACACCGGCCGCGGAGGTGTGGATACGGCCCTGCGACTCGGTCGAGGGCACCCGCTGCACGCGGTGCACCCCGCCCTCGTACTTCAGGCGCGCCCAGACACCCTGACCGGGCTCGGTGGCACCCTGGCCGCCCTTGGTCTTCACCGCGACCTGGACGTCCTTGTAGCCGCCGAGCTCGGACTCGGTGGAGTCGATGATCTCGGTCTTCCAGCCGACGCGCTCGGCGTAGCGCAGGTACATGCGCAGCAGGTCGCCGGCGAACAGGGCCGACTCGTCGCCGCCCGCGCCCGCCTTGATCTCGAGGATGACGTCCTTGTCGTCGCTGGGGTCGCGCGGGACCAGCAGCAGACGGAGCTTCTCGGTGAGCTCCTCGCGCTGCTTCTCCAGCTCCTTGACCTCGGCCGCGAAGTCGGGGTCGTCGGCGGCGAACTCCTTCGCCGTGCCGATGTCGTCCCCGGTCTGCTTCCAGGAGCGGTACGTCGCGACGATCGGGGTCAGCTCGGCGTAGCGCTTGTTCAGCTTGCGCGCGTTGGCCTGGTCGGCGTGGACCGACGGGTCAGCGAGCTTCTTCTCCAGATCGGCGTGCTCGCCGATCAGTTCCTCGACCGCCTCGAACATCTCCGGCTCCAATGGACTGTCCCCAGCTCCATCATGGGCTCAGGGACGTAGGTAAGACGAATGTGGGGGCTGCACCGCAAAGCGCCGGTCCCGGCGCCCCCGTGCCGGGGACGCCGAAGACCGGCGCTGTGGGCTCGCTACTTCTTGGCAGCGGCAGCCTTGCCGAAGCGGGCCTCGAAGCGGGCCACGCGGCCACCGGTGTCGAGGATCTTCTGCTTGCCCGTGTAGAACGGGTGGCACTCGGAGCAGACCTCGGCGCGGATGGAGCCGCTGGAGATCGTGCTACGGGTGGTGAACGACGCGCCACAGGTGCAGCTGACCTGCGTCTCGACGTACTCGGGGTGGATGTCGCGCTTCAAGGTGTCTCCTAGTTTCGGGAGGGCGCCGGGTCGCCACCGCGGGATGCGGGTGCGTGAACCGGAGCCGACGTACCAGTCTGCCAGGACTGGCGCCATCCCCCAAAACCGGGGTCTGGGGTTGTCTATTCCCTGCGGGCCGGTTTGTGGCTGGTCGCGCCCACGCGGCGGAGCCGCACAGTGTCACGCCCCGCGCCCTTACGGGGCGCTGACGACGCCCTTCGCCGTGCCCGTGGCCGTGCCCTTCGTGGCCGCCTTCGGGATCGTCCGGTCGTTCTTCAGGGCGGTCCACACCAGCTGCGCCTTGGCCTTGTCGACGAGGACGCGGTTGGCGTCCGCGCTGTCGTACTGGACCGGCATCGTCACCATGTTCATGTTCGACGAGCTGATGCCCTTGAGGCCGTTGGCGAAGGACGCGAGGTTCTTGACCGTGCCGAGGTCGGAGTCGGTCGTGACGGTCTTGGTCGCGGTGTCGGCGAGGTCGTACAGCTTCGTGGGGCTGGACAGCACGCCGATGTGCTTGACCTGGTTGACCAGGGCCTTGATGAACGCCTGCTGGAGCTGGATGCGGCCGAGGTCGGAGCCGTCTCCGACGCCGTGCCGGGTGCGGACGAGGCCGAGCGCCTGCTGACCGTCGAGGGTGTGCGTGCCCGCGGTCAGGTTCAGATGGCTGTCGGGGTCCTTGATGTTCTTGGTGGTGGTCACCCGAACACCGTCGAGGTCGTCGATGAGCTTCTGGAAGCCGCTGAAGTCGACCTCGATGTAGTGGTCCATGCGGATACCGGACATGGATTCGACGGTCTTCACCGCGCAGGCGGCCCCGCCGGTGGAGTACGCGGAGTTGAACATCACGCTGGTCGCGGCGGCGTGGGTGACGCCCTTGGCGTCGGTGCAGGAGGGGCGCGGGACGAGGGTGTCGCGGGGTATGGAGACCACGCTGGCCTTCTTGTGGCCCTCGTATATGTGCACGATCATCGCCGTGTCCGAGCGGGCGCTGCCGTCGTCGATGCCGCCGCCCAGCTTCTTGTTGCTGCCGGAGCGGGTGTCGGAGCCCAGGACCAGGATGTTCTCGGAGCCGTTGTCGACCTTCAGCGGCCGGTCGGTACCGAGGGCCTGGTTGATGTCGACGGTCTTGATGTTGCCGTTGAGCTTGAAGTACAGGTACCCGGCGCCGGCGCCCCCCAGCACCACGATGCCCGCCGCGGTCCAGGCCGTGATGAGCAGGGCCTTGCTGCGCGTGCTGCGCGGCTTGCGGCGGCTGCCGCCCGCGCGGCGACGCGGGGCGCTCGTTCCGGGATCACCCGGCGTGCCGGGTTCCGGCATGCTCTCGGCAGGCATGGGCTCCTCTTGTCCTCGTTGCGGTCGGTTACCCCCTGCTTTCAGGGCCAAGCCCGGTCCGGTGCGCCATGTAGTGCCTCATGGTCGCTCCGTACGGTCAGACGGGGAAACTCGGGCAAGGGTTGCACAACGCACTGTGCCCACCGCGTGGCGCGATGGGCACAGTGCGTGACGGGCGAGTTCGAGGAAACCTCGCTCACCTGCGATTTCAGCCGAAGATGTCGTACTGCTTGAAATCAGTGCCGATCTTGATGGCTGTGGCGAAGATCTCGCTGGTCGCCTTGCCGGTACCGGGGTAGAGGTAGAGCGTGCCGGCGGGCGTACGGGCCAGGAAGTCGGCCTTGCCGTCACCGGTCACGTCGCCCACCGCGTCGAAGGCGTTGTAGCCGGCCCAGGTGCGCACCTTGATCCGGCTGGAGAACGCGCCGGAGCCCGCCTTGCCGGTGCCCTTGAAGAGATAGACGTACGAGCCGGTCTTGCTGCGCGCGATCAGGTCGGCCTTGCCGTCGCCGGTGAAGTCGCCGTGGGCGCGCAGGGAGTTGTACTGGTTCCAGCCGGAGCTCACCTTGACGCGGGCCGAGAAGGTGCCGTTGCCCTTGCCCGGGTAGATCCACAGGACGCCGCCGGAGTCGACCGAGAGCAGGTCGGGCAGGGCGTCACCGGTGACGTCGCCCGGGGCGACGACGCGGGTGCGGGTCTTCCAGTCGCTGAAGAGTTTGGTGTCGGCCCACTTGCCCGTGGACGGCAGGTAGTGCCACCAGTGGATGTCGCCGTTGGAGGTGCGGCGCTCGACGACGTCCTGGTAGCCGTCCCGGTCGAGGTCTGCCTGCAGGACGACGTTCGACGTGCTCCAGCCGCCCCACGACTGCCGGGCGCCGAACGAGGTGCCGTTGGAGTCCTTCTCGTACAGCGTCTTGGTGGAGGAGTTGCGGACGAACAGGTCGGCCTTGTGGTCACCGCTCAGGTTCGTGTCGTCGACGCGCGGGTAGGCGGCACCGACGTACGTGCTGACCTTGGTGAAGACGCTGTACGCGCCCTTCTCGACGCAGTCCACCACGCCCCAGGAGACGACGCCCACGATGCGGCCGCCGACGATCAGCGGGCCGCCGGAGTCGCCGTTGCAGGCGGAGGTGGTGCCGGTGTCGCTGCCGGTCGCGGGGTTGCCCGCGCAGACCATGTGGCCCTTGATGAACTCGGTCTTGTAGTAGCCGCCGCACGTGGTGTCGGACTTGATGGGCAGCGTGGCCGTCTTCAGGGTCTCGGAGATGTCCTGGGTGGCGGAGGAGGTGCGGCCCCAGCCGTAGAGCGTCGCCTTGGTGCCGGAGGCGTACGAGGCGGTGTCGCCCGACGTCGTCATCCGGATCGGCTTGGCCTTGACGGGCCCGTCCAGCGTGAGGACCGCGATGTCGTTGTCGATGGTCGACGCGTTGTAGGAGGGGTGGTTCCACTGCCGCAGGACGGGGGTGGCGGTGCCGCCGTGCAGATCGGTTCCGCCTGCCGAGGGAAGCTGAGAAGTGCCGGTCACGACGGCGCCGTGGGCCTTCCAGTCGTAGCTCTTGCCGTGCTCGTCCTTGACACAGTGCGCGGCGGTGAGGATCTTCGTCGGCGAGACGACGGAGCCCCCGCAGAAGAAGCCGAAGTCGTCACTGGTGTCGCTGGTGCCCTTGTCGTCGAGGTACCAGAGCTGGGCCATCCACGGGGCGGTGGTGATGGTGGTCGTGGTGCCGCCGATGATCTTCGGGTCGACGGAGGCGCCGCTCGTGTTCGCGCTCGCACCCGTGCTCGTACCGGTGGTAGCGGTCTTGCCCGAGCCGGTACCTGTACCCGTACCCGCGCTCGCGCTCGCACTCGACGAGGACTTCGTCGTCGGCTGTCCGGCCGTGCCGTCACTCGCCATGGCTCCGGCGATCCGCTTCTGCAGCGTGGCCAGGCTCGGCGAGGTGCCGCTCGTCTTGGCGAGCGGAGCCGGCTGCGCGGTGGCGGCGTTCGCCGACGACATCAGGAGCGCACCCCCGACGGCTGCCGCCAGAGCCGCCGCCGCGACGGGCACGGCGATGTGTATCCGGCGTCTGTGACGACCGCGCCCGGACATGGACGTATCCACTCAAGTCCCCCCTGAGACTCATACGTTGAAAGAGAGCGCGATCGTACATGTGTCCCAGGCAGCACAAAGGGCCGCCCCCGTCACGGGGAGCGGCCCTCAGCTGTGCGGATGTCGTCAGTCGTTGCCCGGCATCGGCGTCGTCTTCTGGATCTGCAGCAGGAACTCGGCGTTCGACTTCGTCTGCTTCATCTTGTCGAGCAGCAGCTCGATCGCCTGCTGCTGGTCGAGCGCGTGCAGCACGCGACGCAGCTTCCAGGTGATGGCGAGCTCGTCGCTGCCGAGCAGGAGCTCTTCCTTACGGGTACCGGACGCGTCGACGTCCACCGCCGGGAAGACGCGCTTGTCGGCGAGCTTCCGGTCGAGCTTGAGCTCCGCGTTGCCGGTGCCCTTGAACTCCTCGAAGATCACCTCGTCCATGCGCGAGCCGGTGTCGACGAGCGCGGTGGCCAGGATGGTCAGCGAGCCGCCGTCCTCGATGTTGCGCGCGGCACCGAAGAAGCGCTTCGGCGGGTACAGCGCGGTCGAGTCGACACCACCGGACAGGATGCGGCCGGAGGCCGGGGCGGCGAGGTTGTACGCACGGCCCAGACGCGTGATCGAGTCGAGCAGGACGACGACGTCGTGGCCCAGCTCCACGAGGCGCTTGGCGCGCTCGATGGCGAGCTCGGCGACCGTGGTGTGGTCCTCGGCCGGGCGGTCGAAGGTCGAGGAGATGACCTCGCCCTTGACCGACCGCTGCATGTCGGTGACCTCTTCCGGACGCTCGTCGACCAGGACGACCATCAGGTGGCACTCGGGGTTGTTGTGCGTGATCGCGTTGGCGATCGCCTGCATGATCATGGTCTTGCCGGTCTTCGGCGGGGCCACGATCAGACCGCGCTGGCCCTTACCGATCGGCGCGACGAGGTCGATGATGCGGGTGGTCAGCACGCCCGGGTCGGTCTCCAGACGGAGCCGGTCCTGCGGGTAGAGCGGCGTCAGCTTGTTGAACTCCGGTCGCCCGCGCCCGGATTCGGGCGCCATGCCGTTGACGGAGTCCAGGCGGACGAGCGCGTTGAACTTCTCGCGGCGCTCGCCTTCCTTGGGCTGACGGACCGCGCCGGTGACGTGGTCACCCTTGCGCAGACCGTTCTTGCGGACCTGGGCGAGCGACACGTACACGTCGTTCGGGCCCGGCAGGTAGCCGGACGTACGGATGAACGCGTAGTTGTCGAGGATGTCCAGGATGCCCGCGACGGGGATCAGGACGTCGTCGTCGGCGAGCTGCGGCTCGTTGGTGGCGAACTCTTCGCGCCCACGACGGCCCCGACGGTCGCGGTAGCGCCCGCGACGGCCGCGACGGCCGCCCTCGAAGTCGTCGTCGTCCTGCGGGCCGTTGTCACGCTGCTGGCGGTCCTGACGGCCGCCGCCCTGCTGCTGACGGTCCTGACGGTCCTGGCGCTGCTGGCCGGCGCCGCCCTGGCCCTGGCCCTGGCCCTGCTGCTGCTCGTCGCCCTTGCCACCGCGGCGGTCACGGTCACGGCCGCCCCGCTCGCGGTCGCCACGCTCGCCGCGGTCACGGCGGTCCCGGCGGCCCTGCCGACCGTCGACACCGTCACCGGCGTCGGTCCTGGTCTCGGCGGGGGTCTCGACGACGGCGGCCTTCGGCTCGCTCTTCGCCTCGGCGGTGACCGTCTCGGGGCTGCCGGCCTCGGCGACGGCACGGCGACGGCGGCGCTCACCCGCGGGGGCGTCGTCGCTGGCCGGCTGGCCGGGGATCTCGATCTGCTGCTGGGCCACGGCCTTCTCGGCCGCGGGCTTCTCGGCGGCCTTCTTCTCGGCGGCCGGAGCGGCGTCGTCGCCGGTACGAGCCTTGGAGGTGGCCCGGCGCTTCGGCTTGGTCTCGGTGGCGGCCTCGGCCTTGGCCGGGGCACCCCCGCCCGCCTGCGCCTCCTTGATGACCTCGATCAGCTGGCTCTTGCGCATCCGCGCGGTGCCCCTGATACCGAGGCCGGACGCGACCTGCTGCAGCTCGGCCAGCACCATGCCCTCGAGGCCGGTACCGCGGCGCCGCCGGGAGCCGGCACCGGAGGCAGGCGCGGCAGAGGCGTCCGTGGCGGGCGCGGCAGCGGTCTCCTCGACACGTGCGCCCATCAGATCGGTGGTGTCGCTCACGAAGGGTCCTTCCCTGGAGCGGACGTCGGCCTGTCTGGCTCGGCGACCGGTTGTGCTGTCCGGCATTGGTCCTTGCTGTGTGGACCGTGCCGGGGCGGTGGTCCGCCAAAGAGGCGGAAGACATATCTGGTGATGACGATTCCGGAGCCGTGGCACTGAATTGCGGTGTCATCGGCACGGTCACGCCGGTTCCGGAGCGTGCTCAGCACTGCTCAGGGCATAGCACCCAATGCATGGCACAAAGCAGTTTGGGAGGCTCCCGGAAGAATGGTTGTCCCGGACGGGGACACGAAGCACCTCGCCATGGTGGGGTCGGGTGCAGACTTGAGGTTAACACTACCGGATCCAACAAACATTCCCCCTCTCCAAATCCGGCAACCGCGCGCTTTTAATGGACGCCCGCCGGGGCGAGCGGCAGGACGCACGCCCCCGCCTCGTCGAGGTCCAGCCGATTGGCGGCCCAGCCCTGACCTGCGAGATGAGCGACCTTGTCGGCGGATTCCTCGTCGGCCAGCGCGAGGACGGTGGGGCCCGCGCCGGAGATCACCGCGGGGATGCCGTCGGCCCGCAGCCGCTCCACCAGCGCCGCGCTCTCCGGCATGGCCGGGGCGCGGTACTCCTGGTGCAGCCGGTCCTCGGTGGCGGGCAGCAGCAGCTCGGGGCGCCGGCTGAGGGCCTCGACGAGCAGTGCGGCCCGGCCCGCGTTGGCGGCGGCGTCGACGTGCGGAACGGTGCGCGGCAGGAGACCGCGCGCGGTCTCGGTGAGAACCGGCTTTCCGGGAACGAAAACCACCGGAACGATGGAATCGGCAGGGTCCATCCTGATCGCCCGTGCGGCTCCGGCCTCCATCCAGGAGAGCGTGAATCCGCCGAGCAGACAGGCCGCGACATTGTCGGGATGGCCCTCGATCTCGGTGGCGAGCTCAAGAAGCGCGGTGTCGTCGAGTTTGCTGTCGCCGCCTATGGTCACGGCGCGCGCGGCGACGATTCCGGCGCAGATGGCGGCAGAGGAGGAGCCGAGGCCCCGCCCGTGCGGAATGCGATTGGCGCAGACGATCTCGAGGCCGCGCGGTTGTCCGCCCAGCAGATCGAAGGCGGTGCGCAGGGAGCGTACGAGGAGGTGATTCTCGTCGCGGGGCAGCGTCTCGCTGCCCTCACCTGCGATGTCGATGTGCAGCCCGGAGTCGGCCACCCGGACGACCACGTCGTCGTACAGCCCCAGTGACAGGCCGAAGGCGTCGAAGCCCGGCCCGAGGTTGGCGCTGGTGGCGGGGACGCGCACCCGGACGGCGGCGGCGCGGAACGCTGGACCGGCCATCGCTCGATGACTCTCCTTGAGCTGCGTGATGTACGAGATTTTCGATGTGCTGCGAGAGGAACTGCGTGTTTCGGATGAACTCGGATGAACTGCGAGAGGGACTGCGATACGTACGGAAGACCCGGAGACCGCAGTGACTGTCCTGACTGCACTGACGGCGCGGCACCGCGGCATATGCGGCGGGCGGGTTCGGTACAGCCTATCGAAGGAAGGTTCTGTGGCGACATAGGGCGCACAGGAGGCGCACGATGCGTGTCGTAAGCCCCCCGTGCACCCCCTGTCGGGTTGCGGTAGGGGTGGCCTTGGCGGCGGCCGGATTTCGCCAACTTCTGGCGAATTCCGCCCGCCGCTGATGGCCTCTGACAGGCCCCGACGGCTTTTGGCGGATGTGCGCCAGGCGGCTTTACGCCACTCTGCCCACCCCGCCGTCCGCCGGTCCGGGCCCCTTTGCTTACGGCTCTTTTGCCTTACGCCAGTCCGAGCCGCTCCGCCGCCGCGGCCGCGTCCACAGGAACGGTAACCGGCTGCGGGGCGCCCGCAACGGCCCAGTCCGGATCCTTGAGCCCGTTTCCAGTGACCGTGCAGACGATCCGCTGGCCGGGGTCGACCTTGCCCTGCTCGGCGGCCTTCAGCAGACCGGCGACCGACGCGGCGGACGCGGGCTCGACGAAAACGCCCTCCTGCGCGGCCAACAGCCGGTAGGCGCGCAGGATCTCACGGTCCGTCACCTCGTCGATGAAGCCGCCGGACTCGTCCCGCGCGGCCAGCGCGAACTTCCACGAGGCCGGGTTGCCGATGCGGATCGCCGTGGCGATCGTCGACGGGTCCTTGACGACCTCGCCGCGCACGATGGGTGCGGAGCCGGAGGCCTGGAAGCCCCACATGCGCGGGGTCCGCTTGGCGATGCCGTCGGCGGCGTACTCCGTGTAGCCCTTCCAGTACGCGGTGATGTTGCCCGCGTTGCCCACCGGCAGGACGTGGATGTCGGGCGCGTCGCCGAGCATGTCCACGATCTCGAAGGCGGCGGTCTTCTGCCCCTCGATGCGCACCGGGTTGACCGAATTGACCAGCGCCACCGGGTAGTTGTCGGACAGCGAGCGCGCGAGCGTCAGGCAGTCGTCGAAGTTGCCGTCGACCTGGAGGATCTTCGCCCCGTGCACGAGGGCCTGGCCCATCTTGCCGATGGCGATCTTGCCCTGCGGGACGAGCACGGCACACACCATGCCCGCACGCACGGCGTACGCGGCGGCGGAGGCGGACGTGTTGCCGGTGGAGGCGCAGATGACAGCCTTCGCGCCCTCCTCCTTGGCCCGGGTGATGGCCATGGTCATACCGCGGTCCTTGAAGGACCCGGTCGGGTTGGCGCCCTCCACCTTCAGGTGGACCTCGCAGCCCGTGCGCTCGGAGAGCACCTGCGCGGGCACGAGCGGCGTACCGCCCTCACGGAGCGTCACGACCGGCGTGCTGTCGGACACCGGAAGCCGGTCCCGGTACTCCTCGATGATTCCGCGCCACTGGTGGGTCATTGCTGGTTACTCTCCTTCAACCCGCATGATGCTGGCGACACCCCGCACGGTGTCGAGGCTGCGCAGCGCCTCCACAGTCCCGTTCAAGGACGCGTCGGACGCTCGATGGGTGACGACGACGAGAGAGGCCTCGCCGTCCTTGCCCTGCTGGCGCACCGTATCGATCGATACGCCGTGCTCGGCGAAAACGGTGGCCACCTGGGCGAGAACACCAGGTTTGTCCGCCACGTCGAGGCTGATGTGGTAGCGCGTCACGACCTCGCCCATGGGCGAGACGGGCAGCTGGGTGTACGCGGAGTCGCCGGGCCCGGTCGCGCCGCTGAGCTTGTTGCGGCAGACGGCGACGAGGTCGCCGAGCACGGCGGAAGCGGTCGGGGCGCCGCCGGCGCCCGGCCCGTAGAACATGAGCTGCCCGGCGGCATCCGACTCGACGAATACCGCGTTGTACGCGCCGCGCACGGAGGCGAGGGGGTGGCTCAGCGGAATCATCGCCGGATGCACGCGCGCCGTCACCGATCCCCCGTCCGCCGCCCGCTCACAGATGGCGAGCAGCTTGATGGTGCAGCCCATCTCCTTCGCCGAGGCGAAGTCGGCGGCGGTGACCTCGGTCATGCCCTCGCGGTACACGTCGTCGAGGCGCACACGCGTGTGGAAGGCGATTCCGGCGAGGATGGCGGCCTTGGCGGCCGCGTCGAACGCCTCGACGTCGGCGGTCGGGTCGGCTTCGGCGTACCCGAGCGCGGTGGCCTCGTCGAGGGCTTCCTGATAGCCGGCCCCGGTGGAGTCCATCTTGTCGAGGATGAAGTTCGTCGTCCCGTTGACGATCCCCATCACACGGTTGATCTTGTCACCGGCGAGGGACTCGCGCAGCGGCCGGATCAGCGGGATGGCGCCGGCGACGGCGGCCTCGTAGTAGAGGTCCCGGTCGTTCGCCTCCGCCGCCGCGTGCAGGGCTGCCCCGTCCTGGGCGAGGAGCGCCTTGTTGGCGGACACGACGGAGGCGCCGTGCTCGAAGGCGGCGGTGATGAGGGAGCGGGCGGGCTCGATACCGCCGATGACCTCGACGACGACGTCGATGTCCCCGCGTTTGACGAGGGCGGTGGCGTCGGTGGTGACGAGCTCGGGGTCGATGCCCTCTCGCACCTTGGAGGGCCGGCGGACGGCCACACCCGCCAGCTCGACGGGGGCCCCGATCCTGGCCGCGAGGTCGTCGGCGTGCGTCGTCATGATGCGCGCCACCTCTGAGCCGACAACCCCACAGCCCAGCAGCGCCACCTTCAGCGGACGCGTACGCATCATCCGACCTCGTTTCCTCATACCGTCTACGGTTGGACCAGTCTCACTCACCGGACGGGAGTTTCTATCCCTGGTCCGGATCGTGAGACATCTATTTCATTTTTCCGACAGGCGGCGGCAGAAGATCTTCCACCTGCGCCGACCGTCCATTCCGACCTCGATCAGCCAGTCGTTCCGACCTCGACCAGTGGGTCATTCCGACCTCGACCAGCCACGGTCATTCCTCCCTCGACCGGCCGGTCATCCGACGTCGAGACGCAGGAGGTCCTCCTCCGTCTCCCGGCGGACGATCACCCGGGCTTCGCCGTCGCGCACGGCGACGACCGGCGGGCGCAGGGCGTGGTTGTAGTTGCTGGCCATGGACCGGCAGTAGGCACCCGTGGCGGGTACGGCGATGAGATCGCCGGGGGCCAGGTCGGAGGGCAGGAAGGCGTCCTTGACCACGATGTCGCCACTCTCACAGTGCTTGCCGACGACGCGGACGAGCATGGGCTCGGCGTCGGAGGTGCGCGAGACGAGGGCGACGCTGTACTCGGCGTCGTACAGCGCGGTCCGGATGTTGTCGGACATGCCCCCGTCGACGGAGACGTACGTCCGCAGCCCGTCGAGCGGCTTGATGGTGCCGACCTCGTAGAGCGTGAAGGCGGTGGGCCCGACGATGGCCCGCCCCGGCTCGACCGAGATCCGAGGCGTCCGCAGCTTCGCGGCCTCGCACTCCCGCGTGACGATCTCGCCCAGTGCCTTCGCGATCTCGTGCGGCTCGCGGGGATCGTCGTCACTCGTGTACGCGATGCCGAGACCACCACCGAGGTCGATCTCGGGCAGCTCGACCCCGTGCTCGTCACGAACGGCGGCCAGCAGCGACACCACCCGCCGGGCGGCGACCTCGAACCCGGCCATGTCGAAGATCTGCGAACCGATGTGCGAGTGGATGCCCACGAGCTCGAGCCCGTCGAGCGCGAGCGCCCGCCGCACCGCCTCCGCGGCCTGCCCGTCGGCCAGCGCGATCCCGAACTTCTGGTCCTCGTGGGCGGTGGCGATGAACTCGTGGGTGTGCGCCTCGACCCCCACGGTCACGCGGATCTGCACCCGCTGCCGCTTGCCGAGGGACTGCGCGATGTGGGCGACGCGGACGATCTCCTGGAAGGAGTCGAGAACGATCCGCCCGACCCCGCTCACGATGGCGGTGGTGATCTCTTCCTCGGACTTGTTGTTGCCGTGGAAGGCGATGCGGTCGGCGGGCATCCCGGCGGAGAGGGCGGTGGCGAGTTCACCGCCGGAGCACACGTCGAGGTTGAGCCCCTCCTCGTGCAGCCACCGCACGACGGCGCGCGAGAGGAAGGCCTTCCCGGCGTAGAAGACATCGGCGTCGTGCCCGAAGGCGGTCCGCCAGGCACGGGCGCGCTCGCGGAAGTCGGTCTCGTCGATGAAGTAGGCGGGGGTGCCGAACTCCTCGGCGAGCCTGGTGACTTCCATCCCACCGACGCTGACGACGCCGTCGTCCGTACGGCTGACGGTGTGCGCCCAGACCTTGGGGTCGAGGGCGTTGAGGTCGGCGGGCGGGGCGCTGTAGTGGCCCTCGGTGAGGACATCGGCGTGACGGGGCCCGGCGGGGTGTGCGGAACGGCTCATTTTTCTCTCACAGACGGTCACAGATAGTCAGGGGCGCTGATGCCGAGCAGGGACAGGCCGCCGGCCAGCACCGTCCCGGCGGCTTCGGCGAGCGCGAGCCGGGCGCGGTGGGCGGCCGAGGGTTTCTCGTCGCCGAGCGGGAGCACGGTGTGCTGGAAGGCGAGGAGGGCGTCGGCGGTGGTGACGAGGTGCCGGGCGAGCCGGTCGGGCGCGCGGTGCAGGGCCGCCTGCGTCAGCACGGCCGGATACCCGGCGAGCGCCCCGACGAGCTCGTCGCCGCCGGGTACGTCTTCGGGTACGTCACCGGGATCGCCGGTGCAGCCGAGCGCGGCGGCGTTACGGGTGAGGGCCCGGGTGCGGGCGTGGGCGTACCGGACCCGGAAGAGGGGGTTGCTCTCCCTCTGAAGCAGGTGATCGGCACTGATCCGCGGCCGGTCGTGGGACGCGGGGTGCAGCAGGGCCCACCGGGCGGCGTCGGGACCGAGGGGGGTGGGGTCTTCGGGGGCGGGGGTGGGGCGGAGGGTTGTGGTCTGGGGGTGGGGGCGGTGGAGGCGGTCGAGGCGCGGGGGATCGGCCTGCGGTGCCCTGGTGCGTGGGGGTTCGGCGTGCGAGGGGTCATTGCCCGCTGTCTTGGCCTGCGAGAGGTCGGTGCCCGCTGGATTGGCACGCGAGAGGTCGGTGCCCGGGGGCTCGGCGCGCGAGAGGTCGGTGCCTGCTGGCTCGGCGCGCGAGGGATGGATGTGGTGCACCTCCGCACGGCCGCCCTGGGTGGCCACGATCCGTACGAGCGTGTCGGCGACGACTTCGGCCCGGATGTCGTACGGAATCCGGAGCGGGACGATCTGCCCGGCGAGGATGTCGCCGTGCCCATAGGCGTCCCGTCGGCGCTGGATCTCCCGTACGAGTGAGGCGCCCGCGCCACCCCCCAGCCGAATGTTGAGGAACCCCGGCCCGGTGATCGCGACGTCGGCGACACCTTCGCTGCGGGTGAGGTGGGGCCGCAGGATCTCCGCGACCTGCCGAGCCGGCCGCCCGGCGGACCGCGCCAACTGCAACGCGATGTTCGTGGCGTAGTCCCCACACCCACCCGGCCCCGGCGGCGTCACCACCGCCCGCACCGGCACGACCACGCTCAGCTCACCCTCGTCCACGGCACGACGCACCGCGCGCAGCACGGTGCGGGAGAGCTCGACGGGGGTCACGGGACAAGCGTAGGGGAGGAGGGGGGTGGGTAGGCGAGTCGGTTTGGCAAGGGTCCGGGATGTGGACGGGGTACGGAGGGCGAGGGTGTTCTCACTGACGTAAGGGGGAGTGACCGTCCACGTCGTTGAGCGTCGGCCGTGGTGTCGGAGTACGGGTAACGGCGTGTACGGAGCAAGGGGTACTCGGACGGAGTGCGGGGACGCCGCGAAGCGGGGCCGGAGCCGCACGACGGCCGCATCCGGGCGACGGAAACCCACCCCACCACTCTCACGCAACACCGATTCACCGACACACAGACGGACACGCGCTCGCGCGGGAGCCCACCGCCGACTCCTCACCCCTCAGCTGCGCGGCGCCCGCTCAATGACCGGCACGCTGGGCCTCCTCGGCCCCGAGCTCCTCGGCGCCAAGCTCATCGGGACCGAACGCTTCCCCACCAAAGGCACCGCCACCACCGCCCCCACTCCCCCTCCGCTCCATCAACTCCCTTACGAGCCGCACGAGTTCGGCAGGCTCAAAGGGCTTGGCGAGAAAGGCGTCAACGCCGACGTCGAGCCCGCTCTCGACCTCGTACTGCGTACAGGCACTGACGATGGCGAGGGGAAGATTCCGGGTCCGGGGGTCGGCACGCAGCCGGGCGGCGGTACGCAACCCGTCGAGCCGAGGCATGACCACATCCAGGGTCACCACATCGGGCCGCACGTGATGCACGACGTCCAGGCATTCGGCACCGTCGGCCGCGGTCACGACCTCGATGCCCTCCAGCTCGAGGTTGACCCTGATCAGCTGCCGGATGACCTTGTTGTCGTCCACAACAAGCACCCGGCCGGACGCGCCTGGCACAACTCGAGAGTAGGTCCGCGCCCACCGCGCCGTCCGGGTTTTCCCCACTTCCACCCCCGTGCGGGGGTCCCGACCACCCCCAGGACGCCCCTCGCGGACGCCTCCGCTCCCCCTCCCCCGAACACCGCCCCACCCCCACATAAACCCATGCCAGTCCCCCACGAAAGAGCTGGTAGGGTTCTACCCGTCGCCGCGAACACCGCGCCCGACACGCCCCCGTAGCTCAGGGGATAGAGCAACGGCCTCCGGAGCCGTGTGCGCAGGTTCGAATCCTGCCGGGGGCACTCGCCACACAGCCAGCAAGAATCAGGCGCTGAGCTGGGCGGATGCCTAGATGAGAGAGCGGGAGTCAGTCTCACTGACTCCCGCTCTTTCTCGTTGTCTCTCAGCGTTCGCGACACACCTCCGACACACTCACGCATAGGGCACCCCTGACGACGTCGGGCGACCGTGCGGAAGGATGTGGACACGCCCAAACCGAAGAGCTTCACAGCGTGGTTGAAGACCCAAGCCGATCGTGAGAGTGGCATTGGCGACCTCGCCCGCGATGTCGCCAATGATCCCGAATGGCCCTCACGGAAGGGGCGGTCGGGCCAGCGCGCCTATCTCGAAGAGTGCGGCGCCATCCCAGCCGCCATCGAGATGTTCGAAAACGCCTGGGCTCGATACGAGGCGTACCGGGCAGCGCTAGGCGATGCCTGAGTCGGTAGCGCGGGTCAACAGGGGTTTTGGCCACCCGCTGGCACCTCTAGCGCTAAGGGGCTTGGCGGAAGCGGTGGAGTGGGCGTGCCTGATCACGAGGGGCGGCACTTCAAGCCCGGCTGCATGCAGATCGTTGGCCGGTGAGAGACCCGCCGTCAGCGGGTGAAAACGGGCGTTGGATAGCCATTGCGCTTCGGGGTGCAATTTACATCGGCTTCAACGTTGTAGCATTTGTTTCTATAGCCCGTTCCGCCGTTTGCGTAGTCGTCGCCGGACCCGCCATCGATCGTGTCGTTACCCTGCTCGCCGTAAAGCCTGTCGTCTCCGTTCTGCCCGTATAGATAATCATTTCCCGAGGAGCCATAGACGGCGTCACCCCCTCCTTTCGCATAGATAGTGTCGTCTCCCGCCCCACCTATTAGCCTTTCGGTCCTCGAATTACCTACAAGGAAGTCGTCTCCAGACTCCCCGTGGGTGCCGAACGAGACCAGGTTGCTGTTGTTCCACACCTCGTCATCGCCATCCCCTGCACACACTGCGATCCGCAGAGTGCCTACTGAGGGCCACCGAGTCGCTGGCTGGTGGGTGAGTCCGTCGACCACTTGGTCTCCGTCGTCCGTGACCCGTACGTAACCGCCACTCTCTGAGATGGTGATCTTGTTCTCTTTCCCTGCGGCAGCCCGTATGTTCAGCGTGCCCCCGTCCAATGTGACGGTTGTGGCGGTGAATGACCCCTGGATGCAGTCGCCATCTGCCTTAGCTGTCGCAGCGGCCGCCGGTGTTAACGCAGAGGAGGTAAGTGCGAAGGCTGCCAGAATGTGGAAAAGGAGCCGGTCCATGGGGAATCCCTCCCAGGCGGGGCACTCAGTGGGTATTCCTTAAAATCTCCCCATAAAGTCTCCCACTGCTGCACGTCGAATGCACGTCGAGGTATGAGGACTAGCTGAGCAGGATCGCGGTCATCGAGTGCCCCAACTCCATGGAGTTGAGCAAGGAGCTGCGGGAACAGCTGGGGAACTGGAGCCTGTGGCAGGCAGCCGACGCGGGTGTGGACAGCTCCTACGCGCCTTACCCTGAGGAGTTCTACCGGGACGCGTTGTCCGTTGCGCCCGGCTGGAAAGTCGGCGGTTGGCCTTTCTGGGGCCCCACCGACCCCGTCCCCCGGCTCTGCCCCGCCTGCGGCAGCGAGATGGATGCGCTCCTGACAATCGCCACGTTCGAAGGCGAAGATTCCACCCGCAGCTGGCTCCCGTACGAGAACCCGGCCGAGGAATCGCCCACCGGCTTCGACCCCTTGCAGCCCACCTCGGTCCAGATCGGCAGCGGCTACGAGCAGCAGCTCTACATCTGCCCGGGGGCGCCGGAACACCCCCACACCGAACTGATGCAGTAACCGGTCAGACGGCACCGGGCCCGCCTCTGCCGACCCTCCGCGCCCGACAATGGCCGCACAACGGGACGGACGAGTCGGCCTTTACCCCCGCCGGCGACCTCCATTGGCCCCGCTCGTTCAGGGCGGCATGGGTAAGAAGAACAAGAAGCCGCGCAACGCGCGGATCGGATCACAGAACCCCGCCAACCGCGCAGCCGCAGCGGCGCCGACCTCGTCCCCGAAGCCCCGCGGCGACGGGTGCGGCTAGGCGTTGGCAGCGGAAGCCGCTGCCAACGAGGCCCGCTACCGGGCGAGGGTGCGCACCGTGCTGCGGTCGTCGTGCTCGGGACACTGGCGGCGGATGCTCTCGCCGCTGCTGGTTGCGCTGGAGCTGAAGTGTGGGGTCGTCGTTGATGGCCGGGGCCCGACGGATCGCGCCAAGAACGAGGGCGGGCAGGGTGTCGGGCCAGCCTGCCCACGCCCGGCGACAGCAGACGCTGAGATCAGCCGTGGACGACCGTGCCGTCCCGCACCGGGGGGCATGGTCATCAAATTGCGGCCTGACGGGATCTACGCACGGCAGCAGGCGAATGGAAGGATCACGAGGATGACAAGCGATGCCGAGCTGTCCTTCCGCATCATGGGCGCGTCCGCACGCTGGGTGACCGCGCTGGCCGCGCTGGCGGCGATCGGGGCAGGGGTCGCGGCCGGTCTCGGTGTTCCGGGGCACGACCAGTGGGTGGGCTGCTCCTCGGTCCTCGCTGCGGGGACCCTGATAACGGCTTTCGGGTTCCTCGGGCGCCGCCTGGAGGCGGGCCAGGACGGGCTGCGGTACCGCACGGTGCTGCGGTGGCACCGACTGGAATGGGACGAGATCGACCGCTTCGAGGACGTGCGGGTACAACCCGGCGACCGCCGCCTCAGCACCCACAACCTCCGTGTCGTGGCCAAGCTGCGCAGCGGCGAAGCCGTCTGGCTTCCGGTGCCGTACGCAGGCTCCGTGGACGCGTTCAGCTTCGAGGACCAGCTGCGCGCCCTGCGCGCAGCACACCATCACTACAGGCCCGGCACCCCATGACTACCTGGATTCCGCGTGCAGTTCCAGCTCGACAACGAGACCCCGATGGTCCGAGCCGGGCAGCGAAACGAAGTGCGCCGAGTCCACCTGGGAGTCACGGCTCACCAGGACGTGGTCGATCTGGGTGCGCAGCAGCCGACCGTTCTCCACGGGCTACGACCACGTTCGGGGCTTGCCCGCGAGCCTGGCACTGTCGTTCAGCTTTCCCGGCCCCTACTGCTGAGCTCTCGTATTCAACCGTCGCCAGTGCCCCAAGGAAACCAACTCGCTGGTGACCGTGCGTGATCAATGTGTCAGCGTCTGAAGTTGCCTGCACGGATGAGTGAACTTGTGTGCACGCCAGATCGCCGGTCGTGCCTACGTTTTCCGGCGTGTTCGGCCAGGTTCCCTTCGGGGTCGCCGTAGTGAAAGCTTGCAATAAGTGGGGTGCGTTTCTTCTCGAGTGAGCGCCATGTACCTGAGAGGTCTTTAAGTCCGATCTTCCTCGGTTCGTGATCGCTCGATCGTGGTACGGATCGCCATACGGGCCAACTGTTCGTCATGCGCATGCTGGAATGCGGGCATGGACGAAGACCGTATCCGAGCGACCTCTTGGATGAGCAGTGGGCGCTGATCGAGCCGATGATCACGGCCTGGAAGCAGGACCGCGTGGGCCGTTCGGCGACCGGGGACCCAGGCGTCTGTGATCTGCGGGAGGTCGTGAACGCGATCTTCCATCAGAACCGGACAGGCTGTCAGTGGCGCTACCTGCCCCATGACCTGCCGGCCTGGTCGGCGGTGTTCTACTACTTCACGCTCTGGCGCCAGGACGGTCTTGACCAGCGGATCCAGGAACTCCCGCGCTGCCAGGTGTGAGAGAAGGCCCGCCGATTAGAGGACCCGTCCTTCGTGATCATCGACACCCAGTCCGTGCGTGCGGCTGCGGGAGTTCCGAAGACCACGACGGGACTGGATGCGAACAAGGGGACGCCGGGGCGCAAGCGGGGACTGGCCGTCGACATGCTGGGACTGATCATCGGCGTCGTCGTCCTGGCCGCCTCCGCCCATGACAATGCCGCCGGCACCGTCCTGCTCGACCCGGCGGCCGAACGGTGCGGGAACCGTCTGGAGAAGGCCCTGGTGGACCAGGGCTTCAAGGACGAAGTCATCATCCACGGTGCCCTGCTGGACATCACCGTCGAGGTTGTCCACCGCAACCCGGCCGACCAGGGCAAGGGCTTCGTCCCGCAGCCGAAGCGGTGGGTGGTCGAGCAGGTCAACGGCACCCTGATGCTGCACCGGCGCCTGGCCCGCGAGTACGACCACCGGCCCGAGAACTCCGCCTCACGCGTCTACTGGGCCTCCACCGCGAACATGTCCCGTCGCCTCACCACACCCGCCCCGGCCTGGCGCGACACCCTCCGGGCGGCCGCGTGAACATCACTGAGTTCCTGACCGATCTCCAGGCCCGCCACGACGAAGCCGTTGTCCATGCTGATGAACTCCGGTGTCGGATAGAGGACTTGACCGGCGCACTCGCCGAGACCGAAGCACGCCTCACGGAGTTGGCCACCGCCCGGAAGGTCATCGCGGAACTCGCGCCGACCGACGAGGAGGCGAGCTCGATCCGGCCATGAACGTCACCCGCAGCCGCCTCGGACGCCTCACCCGTCAAGGCTTCCTCACTCAACCCGGACGAAGCCGCTACCAGAAACGGACTTGACGTCCTCTGAGGGTGCATCAGCCCACGACAGTGGCTGTCCGCACTTGCCGGAGGCCCTTCCACATGCGGGGCGGTGCTCCTGCGGATTCACGGAATTTCACCTCCGCCCGTGTCGGCCGCGAGCCCGCGCCCCCCTCAGGGTCCGGTGTCATCCCCACGTATGACACGGCTGCGCGCGGTCCGACCGAAGTCGCCCATCGGAACGGGAACTGCGGCTGACTTCACGGCCCGCTTACGCCGGGACGATGGAACGGTCCCAGAAAGCAGTACCCCTACGGACAAGCGAGCGTCGTGAGCGTCGCCGGACCCAGTACGGCGGTGGCCGGCCTCGGTGCCGTGGGACTACCGATAGCGAGAGGAAGTACCGAAGATGGCCAAGCTGCAGAGCCTGGACCCGATTACGCCGATGTTCGCGCAGTTCAAGGAGAAGACCGGGCCCATCGTCCTGGCCAACACCTTCTTCGTTCCGAAGGAGAGGATTGAAACGTTCCTGACCCTCTTTCGGAGGCAGGCGGAGTTCATGAAGGCTCAGCCGGGATTCGTCTCCCTGCAGATGCACAAGGGAACGGCGGACAGTCAACTTCTGATGAACGTCGCGGTCTGGGAGTCGACCGAGGCTCTCGCCACGGCGTTCGGCAGCCCGGAGTTCCAGCGCATGGCTGCCGAGTTCCCCGACGACATCGTGTCGTACCCGCACATCTTCGAGCAGGTCGACGTATGACACAGCAGCTGTAGAGGCGTGACCGTGCTCGGCAGCGACTCCGCCCTGCGCGGCACCGTCCCCTTCCATGGTCGACGGGTTCCTCGCCCCCGCTCTCGTCCACCGCGGCAGTTCACGTCTGCCGAGTTCGAGGTGGAGGCCAAGATCCTCGCCCACGACGGCGAAGTCCGCCCGCTACCGTGAGGGGCGAGCCGATGGCGAGATGCCCTGGGGGGGCGGGGCCGCACGCCGACAAGGTGTTCCGCGTCCGTGGATCTGCACGAGTACCTCGGCCTGCCCACCGACGAGTCCTCGATCAACGTCACCCGCTCACGCCTGGGACGACCCGTCCACCAAGGACTCCTCGAACAACCAGCACGCGGAATATCGGAAACGGACTTAACGCCCTCTGATAAATCCATGGAGCCCAGTGCTACGGGCCACCAAGCTCCAAGGTCCTTGTGGCCGACAGCCGAATCGCGTGAGAATCAGCAGCATCGCGGCTGGTCAGCGGGGTGGTCACTCAAGAAGAAACGCACCGGAGTGCCGGTGTCCGGGCTGTCCGGTCACAGACGGCTGTAACACCCAGGCGCGGGGTGTTACAGCCCGTCGGCGAAGCCGACCTCTCATGGACGCAGGAGCCGGAGGCGACTTCCGCTTCGCACTGTCTGCGATACAGGAGGGCACTGCACAACTTAAGCGATCAAGGAATTATCAGGTCAGAGGCTATTTGCAAGGCAATCTCTGATTGTGCTCCGGAGCCGTGTGCGCAGGTTCGAATCCTGCCGGGGGCGCAGAAGCCGGACCAGCGTGATTACGCCGCTGACCTGCGGAAGTGCCAGACAACGAGAGTCGGACTCAGTCTCACTGAGTCCGACTCTTTGTCGTTGGTTCGCGCCAGTCGCGATAGAGCTGAGCACTGCTGGCCCGAAGTACCTGCAGGCATCGTGCGGGCCCCCGGAAGGCTGTTGCTCCCCAGCTGTCGACGAGCCCCGCTCAGGCGCAAACGCCCCCATGATTCGAAGCAACCTGCCAGACTTAGCGTCACTCAGATGCCCCACATAGTCACGAGGTGCGATCAGTGGATTGGGCTACGGCGGCAGCTTGTGGTTCAGCCGGCGGCGCCGTTGTCGAAGCAGTCGTGATCTTTGGCCGGATCACCTTGTGGCAGACGGAACGTCAAAAGGCGGCCGAACGCGGCCGCAAGAAACCGCGCCTGAAGAAGTTCGTCGATGTGCCAGCGCATGGCCTTGCCCTGCTGACACGGGTACTCATGGGTGCGGGCGCCGGCTGGCTCTTCCACACACAAGTGACTGGCGTGTACGCAGCAGTAGCAGCTGGCGCCGCTGCACCTGCCCTCTTGCGACAACTGGGAACGGCTAGGGCGCTCGGCCAAGACACGAGTACTGACGCGCAAGCAACGGACGTATCGTCGTCCGACACCCCAGGTTCTGAACTGTCGGGCCACACGGCCGCCGCCGCGAACACCGCGCCCGACCGAGGGAACCCCAGAGTGCCTCGTTCGCGAGTTGACCTGAGGGAGGAATCAGTCGAATGACAGGTCGCTCGTTCAGCAGCCGATACTGGAACTCCCTCCTCACACGGAACGTCGAAAAGCCTCCCGGGGAAGATCTCTGGTCACGCTATGTGGCTGAACTCTTGGATACACCCCTGGCCTACAGGCAAGGGCGTAGATCCGAGATGCAAGAAGAAGAGCACTCCCGATCTACTACAGAGGAACCCTACAGGGCCCTGGAAGGCACATCACGGAATCCGCTTAAAGCCGCACCATTCTTTCCGATCAGGAAATTCCCTTTTGCGTTTTTCGGTGCGCTCGCAGCCATTTTCTTCACCTACACACAAACAGGTGATGTGCTATTCACGGCGATTTTGTCAATCTTGATTTGCACAGCAGGCCTCATTGTCGATGGCGCAGTTGAACGGGCCAAGAACACAGGGCGCACGGAATCTGCAATTTTTGAATCAGCAGTGACAGTCACATCAGAGCAACTCGGGATACTTGCACTAAATCACCCCAAGGATCATGAGATCCTGAAACAGATCATCTCAAAACTTACTGAAACTGCGGCCATCGCGGCACACCCAAAGGCAAAGAGCGCCTTCTATTCTCTAGAGCGAGTCAACTCCCTTCGCCTAATTGCAACAAATGCACCTTCCGAATTCACTTCCGTATTCAACATGGACAGTGAAAACGGAAAGTTCATGCATCAAATTGCACGCAACAGTCGAATCAGGCGAATCTCGGACCCCACAAAGGATCCCGACAATTACCGCATTGACTTGCCGGGCAAATATCGCGCCGCCTGGATCTGCCCCGTGCTAGCAGACAAGAAGCCCTACGGTCTGCTAGTAGTCGAGGTTCCAAAATTGGAAAAAGATCCAGATTCGATCGAAAGTAAGCTCAGACTCGTGACATTCCTCATGAGTGCAGCATATGCAATCAGGACTAGCGATCGCCAAGAACCTGGCATGCTGCCTCAGCAAGGGCGCTCAGAAGTTCAAGGTAGCTTGCCAAGCATGGAATAAACGATCCTGACACTGCACCTAGCAGCACC
The DNA here is from genome assembly GCF_019091445.1 of Streptomyces sp. GbtcB7. Taxonomy (NCBI): domain Bacteria; kingdom Bacillati; phylum Actinomycetota; class Actinomycetes; order Kitasatosporales; family Streptomycetaceae; genus Streptomyces; species Streptomyces sp. GbtcB7. Next base: position 194,725 of record NZ_JAGXJM010000010.1, on the reverse strand, counting down.
GTTGCGTGTTCTCGGATGGTAAATTAGAGAACACGCAACGGAATTCCCTGCCTACCTACACCCAGCCCATCTCCTTTTCAACCTTTGTGTTCATGGCATCTTCCTGGCCGTAGATACAGCCTTCGCAGACGCGGTGAATAACCTCGGGTGAGTTGCCGACCCGACGGACGACCTCAGCTATTAATTTCGGTCAAGATGATCTTATTGTGACATCTAGACGCTCGAATATGAACTCCAGCATCGTGCGATCCGTCCCACTAGTTCCCTAGGCTGGCATATCCAATACGGAGTCTAGGCTCACGCGTCTCACCATGCGGAAAATTTCTCATATTTGTACGGCTCTACGATGAATTCATGCTCACGCCAACCGTCTCGACGACGGCAGTAGTTGCCTCGCCCGAGCCGGGACAGCGCCCCGCTAGGTCCCGCCTGTGGCAAGGTGCCATAGGCCAATGTCGAGGGTGGGTGGCGGGCGCTCGGATGGAGACGCGGCTTCCTCCCACTCGACGAAGAACTCGCTTGGGACCGACCGATCGAAAAGTGCTACGCCGCCTACGAAGGCACGGCGCCAATGCCCTCCCAGCAAGTCGCTCGGGGCGAAGGAGGTCGCGCCAGATCAGACAGGGCCCCGGTCTGTGGCCCTCTCGGTGATCCAAACGAAGCAGCCGAGCGCCCCTCCCTGACCGTGCTGCGAGAGCTGGGCATTACGCCCGCCCTCGCCGCTGCTCGGCCAGCCGACGCAGGTTGTCGAAAGAGAGCATGTCGTGCAGCTCGATCGGTATCTCCATCTCCTGCAGGGCCGAGGTGGCGGCCTTGTGGAGCATGGTGGCAAGTCTGCCGCAGAGCTTGCCAGCGGGCAGTTGCTGGAAGTCGTCGAGTTGCTTGAGCCGGAGCTGGTTCAGGTACCTCGCTGCTTCCTTTTCGCTGCGGATACGCCCAAGAAGGACATAGCAGACCTCGGGGGCGTCCATCGTGACCCCATCGCCCGTCTGGGCATTTAGCCCCGCCGCGGACTTGGCAAGGCTTACAAGCGCGTATCCCGCCCGGACGGAGTCGAGAGTGAAACCGACCCTGTCATCCAGCGCCAGCGCCGCCAGACCGGCCGACGTCTGCGCGTGTCCGTCGTCCCTCAAGGAGATCGAGAACTCCACCAAAAACCCCCGAACTGCGCGGTGGAAGTCGCGGTAGTCGCGTACGCGCGGGGCCAGTTCCCGAGCATAGGCAACGGACCGGTGTCTGCCTTCCAGGCGTAGAGCCCTCAGTAGCGAGACACGCGACTCCAGCACACCCGACCCGGTGCCCTTGACCGCCCCGGTGGCGGCCCACACCGCTTCCGGCGCAGGAAGGACACGAGAGATCAGGTAAGCGTCACGGTATCCGTCGACGTCGCTCGCACCAGCCTCCATCAGGGCACCGCCGGCCTGCCCGACCAGTTCGTATACCTTCTGAGCAGGCCCTTCCCTGTGCAGGTAGTCGACCACCGTCGACGCGATGGCCGGGTGCCGGCAGTACACGCGGTTACCGGCGAAAGTGACAGCCGCTTCATGGCCGAGGGTCTTGAGGATCTTGCCGTCGGCAAAGACGGCGTCCAGCCCCACCATGGCTGCGATCACGGGTCGGCTGGCGCCCCTGCTCAAGTTCCCGTCCTTGTCGAGGGTGTGCTGCATCACACAAATGCCAGCGAACACGTCGCTGAGGTCGACGGAGTCGGTCAGCTTGATCTCGCGGAGCTTGCGCAGGAGGTCCTCGACGCGGCTTCCAAGTTCTGGGCCATAACGGACGTCGAGGACGGCTCCGAAGAGGGTGTTGCTCTCGGCGGCCATGACACCTGCCGAGGAGGCGAGCCGTTTCGCAGCCACTTCGACGTTCTGGAGCGCGTTTGGCAGCAGCCCCATGCGTTGCCACGCTGCAGCGATGTTCCGGGCGTCGTCGCCCGTAATACCGTGAAAGAGAATGTCGTCGATCCACCGCTTCAGATAGGTGCCAGCGCCCTGCCACCACAAGCGATCGTGGCTGGCCAGTAGGAACACGATCCCCGAGCCCTCGGCCGTCCACACGTCATGGGTGGTTACGAGGTCGTCCATGATCAGATCGGCCTCGTCAACACAGACCAGAGTCTGCCCCCCGGAACGGATTTCGTTCAGCCACGCCTCCGTAATCGGAGGTGCGCCCGGTTCGCGCCACAGAACGTTCCATTCGGTGCGCGACGCCGCCACTGACAGGGCCACCTGACGCAGGGCCAAGGACTTGCCCTCACCCAGCGGGCCGATGGCCACCGCACCGCCTCCGCCACCGCCATCGAGCCACTTGAGTACCCTCTCCTCTAGGGTCACCGCCGTGCTGAGTGCCGGCCAGCGACCCGGCTCCGCGTCCGCCCACACCGGCTGCCTGCCCTCCGCGAAGGCACCCGGCACATACGACGCGACGGCGACCGGCCTGCGCGGCACGCGCGAGTACCCGAAGGGCGAGGAGGTCTCGTCAGCTTCAGTCTCATCCCGATCGAGTTCGCCGGTGAACAGTTCGTGCCCGTCAACTCCCAGGTAGAGGCTGAATCCTGGTGCCGCCGCGAGTTCCTTCAGCACCCCGTCGCCGACCACGGCGGCGGCATCCGTCTCGTACGCAGCCCAGAGCACCTCGGCCTGCAGTAGATCGGCCTCATTGAGGACACGGCTGCGCAGGCTCTTCATGAATCCGTCGAGCCACCCGCTATAACCCACGACGAGGACGACGGAGTTCCTCAGCAGCTCCTGCAACACCAAGTCCAGCTTGGGCCGGTCTGCGGTGATCCTCGATGGCACGTTGCTCGTCGCCGGTCCCGTCCAGTAGCCGTGAATGTGCAGCACGGGCTGGGTAACGGCCTCCCGCAACTGTTCCGGCGTAGGGGCCGAGTCCGTGGGGACCGGAATGGGGACCGCATCAACACCCGCCTCGCGTAGGGCGATCTCAATCAGCGGGTCGAAGTTCGTGGTGATGATCGGCCCCCGCACCTTGCCACTCAAGGCAGCGAAGAACCGGGCGAACCGTTGGTAACCGAGAGGGATTTGCCAGTTCCCGGACTTGACGTACGCCCGGCACAACTCCTCGTCCCGCGCGACCTTGGCCACGTCCTCCTCGGCCACGTCGCGGCACGCCCGCAACACTGCGGTGCGGATCGCCCGCATGACGAAGGATTCCCCGGCCTGCTTGGTCAGCAGGGCGGCGGCGTTCTGGTACTTCAGGCCAGGATCGTTGATGGGCGTGATCGTCTCATCGAACTTGGCGCGTCCCCGCTTCGGCACATGATCCCGGAAGATCTGAGTGAGTTCCGGGACACCCGGGAGAACCGCACTGCTGATCCCTGAACCGAAGACGGTGACAAGGCGGCGATCCGCCTCCTCGGCTATCACCTCAAGGCGGATTCTAAGGTCAGAGATGTCGCCGACGTCGATTGGATCCATAAGAAGATGAAACCATCGCAGGAGGACGGATGCACTCGCCCTGGGCAACATATCCCCGCACGGGACGAGTGCGTGTGCGCAGACGGGATGTTCACGGCCGATCAGGTGCAGCGCCGAGGTAGTCGGTGCATATGATCGGCGTCCGGCGGGCGCGTCGCGGAGCGACCGCGCACCGGCCACCGATGCCGAGGGGGATGCCACCGTTGAGTCCGCTGCACCTGGCCATCACCGCAGTCCTTGCCGTCTCCGGCATCGCGCTACAGATCTGGTCGTCGGCGCCCAGTCGAGCCGAGCGGCAGTACGCCCTCCAGTTGCCCGTGATCCTTCTCTACTCTTTGGCGGCGGCACTCTTCCTGTTCTCCGCCTTCCCAGACTCGCTGACCGAAGGCCGGGCGCTGGGGTTCGGGCTCGGCGGCGCCGCGGGCTTCGCCGCGTTCTTCATGATGGCGTCCTTCGCATGGCTGGCCAGAACGCGCAGACGCGACGAACTGGCAGCGGAGCTGAAGAAGGCCCTTCGGGAAAACGTCGCGCTCCGCAGAAAGCAGTTGAGCGAGCGTAAGCCGGGAGACGCCCCACGCCCCCTCGCCCAGTGCACCAGGTACGAACTGCCATTGCGCGGCGATCGGAGGCATCGGGTCGGAATGATCACCGGGAATTTGGCCAATGTCCTAGGGACGGACGTATGGGTCAATCCAGAGAATACCCGGATGGAGATGTCGCGCATCGACGAGCCCACAATTTCCGCAACGATCCGCTACAACGGCGGCCGCAGGGACGACGCCGGCCACCTAGTCAACGACACCATCGCCCTGGAGTTGGCCGAGCACATGGCAGGCCGCTCGCACGTGTCGGCTGGCCAGGTGCTGGTCACCGGGCCGGGAGAACTGCAGGAGAGCCACCAGGTCCGGCGGATCCTGCACGTCGCCGCCGTCGAGGGGGAGCCCGGCTCCGGTTACCGCCAAGTCATGAATCTGGAGCGGTGCGTCCACAACATCCTCGCCGAGATCGACAGTCTCGACGCGGCCGGAGAGGCACTGCGCTCGGTTGTGCTGCCTCTACTCGGGACCGGCGGGGGTAACAGCGACCTGCACAAGACCGTGGACACCCTGCTGGCGGCGACGGTGGGCTTCTTCCGATCACACGCGACGTCGCGGATCCGCGTCGTCTACCTGCTGGCTTACACAGACGTGCACGCCGCCGCTTGCAGGGCGGCCCTGGACGCGGATCCGGCACTCTCGTCGGAGGACTGATCACCTGGGGTTCCAAAGCTGAGGAACCAACTCAGGGTGTTGTGTCACTGTCGCCATCCTTTCAGACGGCCCAACACGCTTACTACCAGCCCCCTACAGTCTTCGGCAGGCGCCATGCGGTGGGAGTTCGATACCACCGAACTATCCTTTATTACCGTGACTTCCAGACATGACTCGCGCTAGGTGCAAGGTTGAGCGTCACGCCTCGCCTTACAGAACCTACGCATTATTCACCCCCCCCGGTCGGCTCTGCCGCTCCGTCCGGACTGCGGCGCTGGGACGCCGGTCCCGACCGGGCGGCAAGCTGGAGGCCGTGCACAGGAGAAGGCCGCGAACGACGGTCGCCAGGGGGAGACGAAGTCGGACGGGGCCGGAGCCGACTGGTCACGAGAGCATGCTCGGACCGCGACGAGCCGGGGTTCTTCAGCGTCAGTCAGGCAGCAGAAGCCCGACTCTTGAGGGCGTCTGTCGGCACTTGAGCCGTAGAGTCGAGCATCTCTGCCGCGAGGCCCGACGTAATCAGCTCGGCCAGCAACAAGGCCGCCTCTGGGCGGATCGTTCCGAGGCGCACCAAGTCGTCGCCCAAGACGTTCACGTCGGCTGCAAGGCCGGGGAAGTCTGACTCCAGGCCCAAGTCGGTGAGCAGTGAGGCCAAGGTGCCGGCGCTGCGTCGGGCCTGTGTCCAGCCGCGGACGTAGGGGACGTCCGGCATCAGATTCTCGGCGCGCTTGGCGACGACTCCTCGTCTGTCGGTCATGCGGTCAGGCCTTTCGTATCGGCTGCTCAGGTGCCCGGCTGCACTCATCACTGACGGTCAGCCCGGAGGCCAAAGCGCGCCGCAGTAGTTCGGCCAGGCGCGCCGCGGTTTCTGGTGACACGCGCCCGAGTTCGACCAGGCCGTGCCCGAAGGCGTTGAGGTCTGCGCGGAGGTAGGGAAAGTCCTTCTCCATGCCCGCGTTGATAAAGGCGTCTCGGAGAGCACTGGTCGCGTTGCGGGCCGCGTACCAACCGTCGCTGTCGAGCGGTGACCACCGGGCAGCGTCGTGACGTTGGGAGGCGTCATCCGGCATCGGTGGCCGTCCTCTCAGGAAGGGCCATGGCCACGGCGGCGGGAGAGGGGTACTGCTCGCCGTACCGGTCGACGCGCGCCACCAGTTCGGCAGCCGCCACGAGCATGGTTGCCAGGGCGACCGGACGAAGGGGATTGGCCTCCGGGCGCCGGACCGGGGCGCGGAGCCATTGGTAGCGGTCGCCGGACAGAGGCATAGGGCCAGGAACGACTACCGCGGAGCCAAGGCTCAGGTATCGATGCGGTGGAGGGGTCTGGGTCTCTCGTCCAAGGAAGTGGGCGAAAGTCTCTTGGCTCCGAGAGCTGAGGAAGAAGCCGACGCGCTTGGCCTTGTGATCCAGCATGGCGGGGCCCAATGGGAGTCCTCGGCACACAAGTTGATCGAAGGCCTCCAGCCCGATGCGTTCCTCGATCGTCACCACGTCGAAGAGACGGCCGGCGGGCAGCATGCACGGCGTACGGGGGTCGTCCGCCCATACTGCACGGCACATCACCGGATCGTCGGCAGCCGCGGACAGCCACTCGATGCCCCTTCTGGTCATCCTCTGCACGTCATCCCACCTCGGTCCGGCTGCGTAGCGGCCTCAATGCCGCCGTATGTCCAGAGTCGAGGTCAGGGGACTGGCCAGGGCAGATGACGAGAGGTGACGGGGGATGACGCAGCGAGCGGTGGTGCGTCATCCCCCGTCACCCGTCGGGTAAGGAACGATCTCTGCTTACCGTCCGCGAGAGGGGATTACCAGCGCGTACATTCGATGGTGAGAGTGAGTTGTCGTATTGGCGCACGTTCGGAGAGGGAACGGTCACGTCTTCGATGCAGACAAGCATCCGATTACGTGAGGCCCGTACAAGCCGTGGTTGGAGTCAGCCGCGCTTGGTGCGCGAGTTGCGCCAGGCAGCCGCCCGCCGTGGTCAGCCTCTCCCCTCGGACGCCAGTGTTAAGCGGCGTATCGCCAGTTGGGAGAACAGACACAGTCTCCCGGACGACTTCTACGGGCCGCTCCTGTGCGATGTCTACGGCACCAGCGCCGCTGAACTCGGTCTGAGCTACGGCGGGAGCCAGGACTCGGCGCTTCTGGACGCCAGCTACCCGGCCAGCCCAGACGCCGCGATCAGAAGCGTCGGGCAACTGTGGCGCGCCGACCTCAACGGTTACGAACCCTTGCTCCAGGCCGAGCCGTCCGAGCCAGCATGGAATGAAGCGTCCCTTCGCTGGTTGGTGGCGCCAGAGCCGGCCACTCCCCAGCAGCGACAAGCCAGCCTCCGGGTCGGTCTGGGGGATGTGGCTGCCATCAAGACCACCGCGGACATGTTCGCCCAGCTCGATGACCAGTTCGGGGGCGAGCACGCACGGCGCGCAGTAATCCAGTACCTGAGCAACGAGGTCGACCCACTGCTACAGGGCCGGTACACCGAGCAAGTCGGCCGGACCCTCTTCTCCACACGCCGAGGCAACGCTCCTCGCTGGTTGGATGTCTTACGACGCGTGCCACCACGGCCTAGCCCAGCGGTACTTCCTCCAGGCGCTCCGACTGGCGCAGGACGCCAACGATCGTCGGTTCGCCGGAAGCGTCCTGTCAGCCATGAGCCATCAGGCCACTTTCCTGGGGCACTACACGGAGGCCGCCACCCTTGCCCGCGCCGCGCTCATGGGCATCTCTCCTGTGGCCACGCCGACGCTGCGCGCCCAGTTCCACGCCATGGAGGCCCGTGCACTCGCACGTACTGGCGATGTCCGGGCCCGCGAGGCTGTGTTGAGTGCCGCAACGCGAACCTTGGAAAGCCGGAACAACGGCGACGAGCCAGAGTTATGCACTGATCGCGAGTGAGCAGCGAGTGGGTTTCAGGAACCTAAAGGCCGGCAGCGGACGGCGGGGCACGGGCGTGGCGTGGGTGTCCGAGCTCAGGGCAGTGGAGTGTCCAGAACATCAGGCAGCTTTGGCTCAGCCCTGGCACCCGCTGTCGTCCCGATAGCCGATCTCGGGACCGTCGGCTTGGCGCCTCTTGCTTCGGCAGGCCCTGCACGTGCCCGGAACTGTGGCTTCCATCATGGCGAATGTGATCTTGTCCTGATGAGATCGCCGGATGCTCGGTTTCCTCCTCCGTCTCCTGCCGTTCTGGGTCCGCGAGCCCCTGCTCATCGCGGTCGGGTCTGTTCTCGGCGTACGCATCATGTATCTCGCCGTCCGCGATCACGATCGGGTCGCGGCCGGTCTCGGCGTGGTGTTCCTCGTGTTCACCGCAATACGCGTCCACGCGGTGATCCGGGCCCTGCGCGCACGCCGGAACCCGAGTCCGACAGCCTCCGCAGACGGGGCGGCAGTCGATGCTGCCGCCCAGCCCCAGGCCCAGGCCGGAACCGGGCCGCGTCCCAGCCCGGACACCCCGGAGAAGGAGCACAACGCATGGAGCCAGGCCGTCGCGGCCGTGGCCGTGTTCGGGGCACTCGCGGCCGCGCTGTGGGTGGCCCCACGCTTCATGCCGTCCGACGACAACGCCCCGCAGCCGGCCTCGTGTTCGGGCGAGGCACACGAGGAGCTTCCGAAGGCCTACAAGGACACGCCCCAGCCTGTGACCGGTGAAGAGCTCTGCAAGGCGCTCAACCGACCAGACCTGGCCAAGCTCCTTGGAACGCCTGGAGAGACCGCGACCACTGTTTCCAGCACCAACAACACCGCTCCTCTGACTGATGGGAAGGTCGCCCAACCGGAGGCCGAGGTCGCGTTCGACACGTACACCGTGAATGTCTCGGCCACTTACAACGAGCTGTCGACCGACCAGTACGTGAAGCTGATGAAGTTCGGGGATGAGAAGGACATCAAGACGCTCAAGGTTCTCGGTCGGCCCGCGGTCCTCTCCTCGGATCACACCATGAAGCTCGAGATCAATCTCGGGAGTGGCGGATCCGGCGGACCGGTCGAACAAGGCCCCCTGGCCAGGACGCTGTCCGTGGCCCTGGACCGTAATGACCGAGGCGGCTACTGCGAGATCACCGTGTGGAGCACGTCCGGAGCCCTCCCGAACGACAGCGCTCTCCTCAACATCGCCGAGAAGGTTCTTCCGAGGATCCCCGAACGACCTGTCCGATGAGACGCCGAAAACATCTCGGCGAAAAGATCGGTCCAGTCACGCCGCCGACGACGGCATCAGCCTTGTGCAACTTTATTACTGGCTCAACTGCGCTACAACGACGACGTTCCGCAGCTCTCAGTACGGAGCCACGACGGCAAGCGCCTGCTCTCAACGCGGTGGAAATTTCCCTACACCATCAAGCCCTGCACCAAGTGCCCGCGCAAGCGCGGGCCAGCCCCTGGGCCTCGGCCCCTCTGCGCCTGCGGCGCCAGGGCCGAGCCCTGGGGCCGCGGCGGCGTACGGCCCCGAGTCGAGAACAGTCAACACGCCGATGGGCCGGTTGGCTCCGACCGCAGGCCGGTGTGCGCCGGTGGCGAGTGGCCTCACCTGGGCGTATACGATCCCCGGCCATGAAGCGTTCGATGATCGCGTTGGGCAGCGCAGGAGCAATCACACTCGCCCTGGGCGGGTATGCCGTCGGGGCGACGCGACACGACGGCGCGTCCGAGCGGTCCGCGACGTGTGAGCAGGCCAACCAGGATTTCGAGAAGCGGGCCGGCCAGTTCCGGAAGCAGAAGCAACGGGCGGCCCATGATGACGAGTACTTCAATTCCATAAGTTGGGAAATGGAGTCGACCCGGGTGAAGATCCTCAGCTTGATCGTGGTGCAGAATCCGACATGCTTCGGTGCCGGGACTCGTGCGACAGCGGCGTATCTGCAGCAACACCGATCTGAGGGCGAACAGGACGCCGGCGCGTGTGAACTCGCCGACGTCCCCTCCAAGGACTGCACGATCGCGGTTGGCTGAAGTGGGCGTCTGCTCGTTGCGTGCCCGATCAGAGGGCCGCAGCCGCGGCGAGCCTCTTCTACGGCCTGGCTGTTGTACAGCAGTGAGGTACAGCAACTATCGAGACCGGAGTCAACCGTCAGCAGTCCCGCATGACTGTCTGACCAGGCGAGCAGACCTCAGTGACCGTCGCGCCCATGGTTCGCATCGAGGGGCGCTGACCACCTGGAAGGTTGCTCAGCCATCGATGCTCAGCCATCGATGCTCCGCCACCTATGACCTCGAACAATGCCCATGGAGTACTCTCCCCGTCGATCCGCGCGAACGTTGGAAGTCCCTGTGTGCGCCGTTGTCTCCGGGCTGCGAGCCGTGCTCGCGATAGGTAGCGCCTGGGTTCTCGCGGGGGAGATGGACCGCCAAGCATCGGGCCGGGCTGGAGGACGCAGGTACGCCAGGGGGAACAGGACCCGCCGGTGAACCGGCTGGCGTCATCATCGGACATCGGATTGCTTCAGGTTGTAGTCCAACTCACCTTGTACGCATGGTGGTTGATGGGCCCTCAGGTTACTGACGGGACTCCCAGGGCAGATAGGATGCTCAAGTTGTCCACGTTGATCAAAGACGGGCAGCAAAATACAAGATCGAGCAAGGGAGTTGCGCCTTTATGGCTCGGAAGAGGAGAACCGCCGCTTCGTTCGCGGCCGTGTCGATGCTCGCCCTGGCAGCGACGACGCTCGGGGCCGGCACTGCGAGTGCGGCTCCGACCTTCACCTTCAAGTGCGTCCACCTCACATCGCCCAGCGAGTGGGAAACCGTCGCCTACAACCAGGACGGCCACTACGTCGGCCTGGCGCTGTTCGACCAGGACCCCTACGGCGGCAACCCGGGTGACGCCCTGTACGCGACGGACGCGGAGTCCGATGGGTACTGGGTGGAGGCGCACCTGAGCACGGGCCGCGTCGCGAGCACAAAGGGGCACACCGCGGGGTACACCGCCGGACCCGTCACAGGGGATCTGCCGGAGGACCACACGTACTCCCTGTCCATCGAGATGCACAATGCCGACTGGACCTACAGCTCACAGGGCTGCACGGCCAAGTCGTGACGACTCGCACCATGCCCTTGTGCCCGGCGAGCCGACCACGCCTCCCGGCGAGGGGTTGAAGTCGACGAGGACGGCTTGACGGTTCCGTGAAGACGAACATGCTCGACGAACTGGCCCGCAAGCTGGAGAAGCGATCCTCAGCGGCAAGGCTGATCGGGAATGCCCGTAGCTTCGCGACGGGCGTCGGCTCAAAGGCGGATGGGACCGGGTCGCGGAACATGGCCTCTTGCCGGCTGATCGTCGAGGCATGGAACAAGGCACGTCGCACAACCGGATCGAAATCGGCGGTTAGGACACGGCATCAACGGCGGTGCCTCGCGGCCCTGGGCCAGAACGCGAGTAGCGAGGCACAGTCGCTTACGCGCCAACGTGATCGTCGGACCGGGTCCATGGAGCTCTGGGAGTCATCGAGGTCCATGTCTCCTTGCAGGTCTGTGGACCATCCGTGGACCGACAAAGGCGCCCCCCTCTGAACCTCTGACCTGCTGAAACGCGCGAGACATATGGGGTTTCCGGAGCCGTGTGCGCAGGTTCGAATCCTGCCGGGGGAACTCGCCTATGACCAGCACAGATCATGCGCTGACCAGGGCGAATGCCGAAGTCCGTGAGCCGGACTCAGTCCCACTGAGTCCGGCTCTTTGTCGTTGATACGCACTGATCGCGACTTGCGATAGAGCGCCGCTACGCCTCAGGGGCGCCCTCCCCGCCCCACCCCATCGTCTGTTCGATCTTCTTGTTGTTCTCCTCCTCGGTGTCGTCGATGCAGCCCGCACAACGGCGGTGGATGACCTCCGGGGAGTTGCCGGCGCGGTGGGCCACCTCAGCCACCGGAAGCCCGGCGCGGAGCCAGTTAGTGATGCACATGGCCCCAGGTGATACGGCTTGCGGGCCAAGGGAGATTCCACCCTGTCCGACGGGAGCGCGAGCGGCCTGGCCTCCTGCCGCACCCGCCGATACTGAGACGCGCGCTCCCTCCCATACGGCCGGAGGGAAGAGCCGCCATCGAGGCGGAGCGTCGCCTGTCGCCGCCTTACGTGTCGATGGCTCGCCCTGTGGTCGAATGCGGGCGTGTCCCTTGACGCCATCGATGCTGTGAACTGGTCGGCGATACCCAACCCGACCTGGCACCAGTGCGACGATCCTGAGCGTGTCGCTCACGCGTTGCGACTGCTGACGGTGTCCAGCACCGCCAACCAGACAGGCGACGCGGCGGCCCTTCTCGCCGGCGGTGGCTTCGTCTGCGGCCACGCCGCCATGGTGTTCCCGGCAGCCTACGCAGCCACTCCGATCCTGCTGGACCTCGTCGAAAACGGCCGACGGCGGCGTATCAAGGACGCGGCCCTCGGGCTGCTGTCCGAGGCACTGGACTGTTTCCCGGCCGCCGGCCACAACCGCGTGGACACTCCCTATGGCATCGACATCCCGCTCTGCTGCGCCATAGCGCGGCACATACGCGACCATCACAGTGCACTGCTCGCCCACGGACGCGGCGGCAAGAGCCTCCTGGCAGAGGCGGAGCGTCACTGGCGACTGACCGTCGAGGAGACCGAGCCCCAGTCCGATGGCACCCTGATCGCCCTCGCCGTCCTCGAAGGCGCACCCTTCGACACACCGGCCGAGGCCGAACCGCACACACCGCCGTTCATGCGACCCGCTCCGGCGGTCCGTGTCGACGCCCTCATGACCGATGCCTCCGGCGCCACGTGCGTCCGACTCACGCAACCCCCGTCCGGCTCGCTGTCCGCAGGATCCACTCTTTACCCGGCTGAATGCGGCCGCCGCGAACACTGAACTCGGGCCGACACGTGTGTTCACGACTGCCGCACACAACGTCAGGGCGCGTACTGGCACACCGTGATCGAGCCGGTGGGAACGCCGCTCTTGGTGCCGCAGCCGATCTTCCCGTACCTCTCGCTGATCATGTTGTAGTAGTGACCCCATTTCCGGTAACCGGGGCTGTCGGTGTCGTGGTTGGGGTCGGCGTCGTAGGCGCTCTTCTCCGCGGCCCATTGCCCCGTGGCCTGGGTCGCAGGAGCGGAGGATATGTTTTCAGCGGCGTTGCTTATCGGGCCGTGGTGCAGGCTGCCGCCCTCGGTGGATGCCGGGTTGTCGGCCCAGGCCTGGGCCGCATTGGCGAGCGAGTCGTCCCAGGTCAATGGCGACTGGCCGGCCTGCTGGCGCACGCTGTTGGTCTCGGAGACGATGGCGTGTTGATCGGAGGGGCTGACCTCGGAGACGGTCGCGGAAGCGCCCGTCGTCAGTATTGTGCCACCGGTCAACAGCGCCGCCGCGACGATGGTCGCGGCGCGACGGTGCAGCAGAGTGGGGTTCTTCATTGCGACTCCCTGGTCGCACGGAAGACAGCAGCGCCGAGAAGGCCTGCTGGGGAGTGTCGGCGTGGAGCACGGCCGCCACGGAAGCGAGCCGCACCGCCGACTCATGCCGTGGCCAGACAGCCATCGGCGACAAAGTGGTCTCGTCGGCGGCCGCATGACCGCATTCGGTACGACAAGCCTATGCCTGGGGTGCCCGTGCAGCGACCGGAGACACAGCGACACGGGGCCAGGGATCGTGGGTTCGCATGCCCCCGTGGCGAGGCGTCACCGTCGGGGGCGCGGTGAAACGTCCAAGTTGTAACTCGGGTGCGGTCGCGGTGAGTTCAGTGGGTACGGCATTCAGTCCGGCTGGCGCGTCACGCAATCGTCCCGTCCCGAGCCCCAGTTGGCTTCGAGTGATCGCAGGCTCCCGACCCGGATCTCGAACTCGGCCGAGGCTCAGCCGTGCCAGACGGCTCGGACCTCTTCCGCGTACTCGGCCGCCTGGCGTAGGCCTGCCTGGGCCGCGCCCGGAATGCGGGACGCGTCCAGCGCGTTGCGGCCGAACGCGCGGCGGGCCGCTCGGTCCGGGACCAGCAGGGCGGCCCGGGTACCGCCCGCCTCGAGGGCGGCCACCTGATCGAAGGCGCTCGGGGTCGCGCCCGGCACGTCGGGGATCGGGGCCAGGACCACAACCCGTCGGCAGTCGTGCGCCAAGTCGGCGTTGGTCGTGGAGCGTACGCCCCCGTCCATCCAGCGGCCCGCCCCGATCGTGATCGGCGGGAACAGCGGTGGCAGTGCGCACGTGGCCGACATCGCCGTCACCAGGTCGACGCCGCTGTCGGCGCTGAAGCCGGTCGGTTCGCCGGTGAGCGCATCCACCGCGAACAGCCGCACGGGCCGCTCCGGCCAGTCCTGAACCGGCAGTTGGGGACGGATCGCGTCGAACACGTCGGCCTCCGTCACGTCGCGCACGTTCAGGGAGAGCCGGCCCAGCCGCTTGACCACGGTCGCCGGATCGCGCGAACCGAGCGCCGCCCACAGGTACTTGACCGTCATGAAGAAGGTGAAGTCCACCTCCATCATGGCTCGCTTCCGGGCGACCTGTACCTCGTACAAGTCGGCGGGCGCCGCTCCTGCGGCCAGTTCCACGGCGAGCAGCGAGCCGGCCGACGTGCCGGCGAGCACGTCGGCGCCGCCGAGGTCCAGCCCGGCGTCGGCCAGCCCCGCCAGCATGCCGACCTGCCATGCGTACGCGGTCAGGCCGCCCCCGCCCAACACCAGCGCCGTATCCGCCACGTCCACCCTCCCCACTAACGGGGACTGATCCCCGTTTCTTGCCTTGACGCTAGCACGTAACCGGGGAGCAATCCCCATTTCCGCGCAGCACCCAATCGCAGCACCCAATCGCAGTACCCAATCGCAGTACCCACACGAGGTGGCCGACCATGAAGCGACCGACACGGATGCGCCCTGAAATAGGCGGTTATGGGCTGATCCTGCTGACATAGTGCGGCCATGGAGATCCACGACCCCCGGCAGCCGCATCAGTTCCGTCGCCTGTGTGGCCTCCGCAGCCTCCGTGGACCCCATGGTCCCCGTGGTCTCCCGGGACTCCGTGGTCTCCCAGGCCCCCGTACCCGCCGTACGGCGCTCCTCCTCGCCCTCGCCGGCGCCGTCGGGATCGGCGGTGCCGTCGTCCTCGTCGGCGCCCTCCCTCACGGAGACCACCCCTCCCCCGCCCGCCCCGGCACCCTCGCCACCACCGCCCCCTCCAGCACCACCCCCTCCGCCGGATCACCCGGCGCGGCCCCCTCCCCCGGTGCCCCGGGTGTCGGCGACCCGCTTCTGCCGCTCGACGGCAACGGGGGGTACACGGTCAGCCGCTACACGCTCGCCTTCGACTGGCGGGCGCCCAGGACGCGCTTCGACGCCAGTACGACCATCAGCGCGAGCGCCACGCAGGCCCTGTCCCGCTTCGACCTCGACTTCGCGGGCAACACGCTGCACTCGGTCACCGTGGACGACGTACCGGCGAGGACCGTGCGCGACGGAGACGAGCTCGTCGTCACGCCCGCGAAGCCGATCCCCCAGGGCGGCGCGTTCACCGTGCGGGTCGCCTACACCGCCGACCCGACACAGCGAAGGCACCGCGGCGACGCGATCGGAGACTACGGCTGGGTGCCCACGCCCGACGGCACCGTGCTCTATCCGCAGCCCGACGGGGCCAAGATGATCTTCCCGACGAACGACCATCCGAGCCTGCGGGCGCCGATCACCTTCCTCATCACCACTCCACCGGGTGTCAGCGCGGTGGCCAACGGGCGGCTCGTCGAGCGCGCCCCGCGGCCCGACGGACGGGTCCTGTGGACGTACGACTCCGAGCAACCGGTCGCGGCGCAGCTGGTGCAGATGGCGATCGGGAAGTTCACGTTCGTCGAGAGCACCGGTCCGCACGGGCTGCCCGTCCGGGACGTGGTCCCCGGTGACCTGGTCACCGAGACCAAGGCCTATCGCTCGCTCACGCCCGAGCACCTGGCCTGGCTGGAACAGCGGCTCGGCCCGTACCCCTTTCGCCGTTACGGCGTGCTGGTGGGGGACACGGACCTGCCGGTGGCGCTGGAGACGCAGTCGCTGTCCCTTGTGCCGAAGGGCGACCTGCAGGGTGACCGGGTCGACGCCGAGCGCGACCTCGTGCACGAACTGACCCATCAGTGGACCGGCGACAGCGTGGCCATCCGGCGGTGGTCCGACCTGTGGCTGAGCGAGGGGCACGCCCGTTTCTACGAGCGTCTCTACTCCGAGGCGCACGGCGGCGACAGCATCGAGTCCGCGATGCGGGCGGCGTACGAGCAGCACGACCAGTGGCGTCACAACGAGGGGGCGCCCGCCGAACCCCGCACCGAGGCCGCCCTGTTCAAGCAGGTGCGGTACGACGGCTCGGCGCTCGTGCTCTACGCCCTCCGGGAGAAGGTCGGTGAGGGGACCTTCGAGAAGATCGAGCGGTCCTGGGTGACGAAGTACCAGGGGCGGGCGGCCGGTACCCAGGACTTCGTCGCGCTCGCGTCCGAGGTCGCGGGCGAAGACCTGAAGCCGTTCCTGACTCCGTGGCTGTACGGGGACCGCACCCCGCCCATGCCGGGACACCCCGACTGGCGGGTGGACCCGGTCCAGGACTGAGCCGTCACCTCCCCCGTAAGAGGGGACTCCCGCGCGCCCCGTACGACGGCACTCCCGCGCACCCGTACGACGGGACTCCCGCGCGCCGCGGCGCGCTCGCGCCGACTCCCCGCCGGGGCGGACGTTCTGCCGCCGACCGGGTGGCCTCTGCCGGGTGGCTGGGCCACACCAGTGACGCTTGGCGCGACGGGGCGTGTCGGGCACGGAAACGTACGGGGGGTGATGCAGAGGGCAACTCCTTTGTCCTGATTGCGACGAGCATGATTGGAGACCCTTGCGATGAGAAGACGTGTCGCCCCCCGTGTCCCCAACTCCCCACGTGAGCACCGCCGTACAGTCCGCATGACCGCCTCCGCGGCGCTCCTGATGCCGCTGCTGGCCGGCCCGGCGGCGTGCGCCGGCGGGACATCGGCCGACCGCCAGCTTCAGAACGTCTTCACGGACGCCGCGAACGAATACCACGTGCCGCGCAGTGTGCTTCTGGGCGTGTCCTACCTGCAGTCGAGATGGGACGCCCGGCCGGGCACCCCGAGCGTCCTCGGCGGCTACGGGCCGATGCACCTGGTCGACGCCCGCCGGGCCGAGGCCAGGGGCAAGTCCCCGACACCGGCTCCGTCGGAGTCGCACCGCGGAGGTGCCCAGCCGCCCGCGGCCGCGGCGGGGCCCTCGGCCTCGCCCGGGGCGGCGGGCTCCCCGGGCGGACGCTCCGCGCAGCCCGCGGACCTGCGCCGGGCCGCCGGCCTGATCGGAGCCCCGGTGGCACGGCTGCGCACCGACGCCGCCGCCAACGTACGCGGAGGTGCGGCGCTCCTCGCGGAGACACAACGGCAGCTCGGCAAGCCTCTCAGCGCCAACCCGGCGGACTGGTGGGAGGCGGTGGCACGCTTCCCGGGGACGGGCGACACCGCGTCGGCGGCGGAGTACGCGAACAACGTCTTCGCGGTGATCCGCAAGGGCGCGCACCGCACCACCGACTCCGGACAGCAGGTCACCCTCCCCGCCAGCCCGGGCGTACACCCCCGCACCCCTCACTCCCAGGCGGCGCGGCGGCCCAAGGAGGTCGAGTGTCCCGCGGGGCTGACCTGCGACTGGCTCGCCGCGCCGTACGTCGAGTACAACGACAACGGCGACTACGGCAATCACGATCTGGCCGACCGGCCCAGGGACCAGAAGATCGAGTACATCGTCATCCACGACACGGAGGCGGACCTGCCGTCCATGCGTCAGACCGTGCAGGATCCGACGGAGGCGTCCTGGCACTACTCGATCCGCTCCAAGGACGGCCACGTCACCCAGCACATCAGGACCAAGGACGTGGCCTGGCACTCCGGGAACCAGTTCGTGAACGCCCGTTCGATCGGCATCGAGCACGAGGGGTTCCTCAGACGGCCCGACGCCTGGTACACGGAGCAGATGTACCAGTCCTCGGCCAAACTGGTGCGTTACCTGGCGAAGAAGTACGACATCCCGCTCGACCGGCAGCACATCTTCGGGCATGACAACGTGGCGTCGCCGACCGCCTCGAGCATCCCCGACATGCACGACGACCCCGGCCCCTTCTGGGACTGGCGGCACTACTTCGATCTCCTCGGCGCGCCCCTGCGTGCCACGGCCGGGCCCGACAGCGACCTGGTGACCGTGCTGCCGGACTTCGCCACCCACAAGCCGCTGTTCACGGGGTGCACCAAGAGCGGTGTGAAGTGCGCGCCGCACGGCTCCAGCGCCGTCCGCCTGCACACCGAGCCGGACGAGCACGCGCCACTGATCCAGGACCCGGGCCGGCGCCCCGACGGCGAGGACTCCACGGAGGACGTCAACGACCTGGGGTCGCGCGTCTCCGCCGGCCAGACCTACGCGGTCGCGGGACGCAGTGGCGACTGGACGGCGATCTGGTATCTGGGCCACAAGGCGTGGTTCAAGAACCCGAAGAACCATCCGACGGCCGTCGGCGCGAGCGGCCGGTTCGTGACTCCGAAGGAGGGCTTGAGCGAGATCCCGGTGTTCGGGCGTGCCCTCCCGGAGGAGGAGGCCTACCCGGAGGGAGTGGAACAGCAGTCCGAGTCACCGCTCCCGTACACCCTCCTCGCGGGCCAGCGATACGTGGCACAGTCCCGGCCCGTCGGTTCCTACATCGACAGGTCGACCTTCAGCGACACACCGAGCCTGGTGGTGACGGGGCGCGAGGAGTACTACGAGATCCAGTTCGGCCACCGGATCGCCTACGTCCGCGCGAGCGACGTGGACCTGGTGCGTGTACCCGGCACGGAGAAGGCGCCATCAGGACATGCGGCGCCCCCTGCTGGGCAGTAACGCGGTCCCGGTCCGAGCCGGAGGCGCCCACGCGGTCGCGTGGGCGCCTCCGGCTCAGGCATGTATGGGGTACCGGGCGATTCAGGCATGCATGGGGTGCCGGGCGGATCAGGCATGACAGTGTGCCGGGCGGCTCAGACGTGCTGGGGTGCCCGGCGGCAGTTCTCATCGTGGACGCCCCCGCGCCCTCTCCTCGCGCCCGTGAGCGGCCGGAGGCCCGGCCGCGCGCCGCGCCCCTCCTCCACGTCTCCACAACTTTCCACGTCCTCACAACTCTCCACGTCCCCACAGATCCCCGCCTGCCCAGAGTCCTCCGCGTCCGAGTCCGAGTCCGAGTCCGAGTCCGAGTCCGCGTCCGCGTCCGCGACCCCGTCGGTGGCGTCCGCCCGCCGTTCCGGAACAGGTACACGCCACTCGTACGCAGTAAGGCGAATCCCGTGCGCAACTCCTCGCCGGCCCGTCGGGCGGGATCGTGGACGAGGAGTGAAAACGGGCGGCGACCGCTCTGTGCCGCGGGCATCGGGCGTCAGCGGCGAGAACCCCCTGACGCCGTCGAAGGCCAGTGCCATACCGACACGATCCGGTTCGAGTGGCAGCCCCACGGATGGGCGGCTAAGACTGAGTCAACGGTCTTGTGACCGGGCCGGTTTCGTGACCGGACAACAGATCCCGACCTCATGGCTTCCGGATTACTCGCTCCGGCCATCGAAAAGCGCGCGTACAGGGCGTCGACCGTATTGGCAGGCGGCGTTCGAAAGTTCCTCAAGGAGCTCGTATGGAGGAGAAGTCCGTCGAAGTCCTGACGCCTGGTCCGGGTGAATCCGCACTCGACAAGCGTGGGTACACCGGACCGAAGAGCGGCATCGAGAAGGAGCTCGCCGAGGTGTTGGCCGGCGTCATCGACGTCGAACGAGTATCGGTCGAGAGTCACTTCTTCAACGACCTCGGCGC
This sequence comes from Streptomyces sp. GbtcB7, assembly GCF_019091445.1. Taxonomy (NCBI): domain Bacteria; kingdom Bacillati; phylum Actinomycetota; class Actinomycetes; order Kitasatosporales; family Streptomycetaceae; genus Streptomyces; species Streptomyces sp. GbtcB7. The sequence continues at coordinate 175,248 of NZ_JAGXJM010000010.1, read as the reverse complement.
CAACTCATTGGTGATGGCCCAATTCTGCGCACGGATCAGGAAGCGGCCGGATCTCCCCTCGGCGTCGATGAAGGACATCTACCGGCACCCGACGATCCGAAGCCTGGCGACGGGTCTCGCGGACGCCGAACCGCTTCCGGCCGAGTCGTCGATTCCGGCGCCGGCCACGGTGGTGACGCGGGCCGGGACGGCGCGGTACGTCCTCTGTGGAGCGCTTCAGTTCTTGTTCTTCATGGGATATTCATTCCTCGCCGGAATTGTCGCCGACCGGGGCTACGGATGGGTGTCCGCAGGCTCGAACGCGATTGGCATCTACCTGCGATCGCTCGTATTCGGCTCCATCGGTTTCGTCGCTCTGTGCACCTTTCCGATCGTGGCCAAATGGATTCTCGTCGGCCGGTGGAAACCGCGCGAATTCCCGATCTGGGGACTGACGTATCTGCGCTTCTGGACGGTCAAGGCGCTGATCCACGCCAACCCGATGATCTTCTTCGTCGGCAATCCCCTGTACGTGCTGTACCTGCGCGCCCTCGGCGCCCGGATCGGCAAGGGGGTCACGATCCTCTCCCGCCAGACTCCGGCCTGCCCCGACCTGCTCACGATCGGCGCCGGAACGGTGATCCGCAAGGACTCGTTCTTCCACTGCTACCGGGCGCACGCAGGGCGTATCCAGACCGGCCGGGTCACCCTGGGCCGGGACGTGTTCATCGGCGAGAAGACCGTGCTCGACATCGACACGGCGATGGGCGACGGGGCGCAGCTCGGCCACACGTCCACGCTGTACAGCGGCCAGACGGTCCCGGACGGCCAACAGTGGCACGGATCCCCGGCACAGCCCACCGAACACGACTACGTGAGGATCGAGTCGGCCGCCTGCGGCACACTGCGCCGGGTCGGCTTCGGTTTCGTCACCCTGCTTCAGGTGTTCTTCGTCTACGTGCCGCTGATGGTCGGGGGCGCGTACATGCTGATCGATCTGATTCCGGCGCTGCACGACCGGCTGGGCCCGGGGTCGGTGGGGTTCACCTCACCGGGTCTCTACGGCGACGCGCTGGTTCTGTCCTTCGTGCTGTTCTTCGGCTTCGTCGTCTTCGGCCTGGCCGTGCTGTTCACCGTTCCGCGCCTGCTGAACCTGGTCATCAAGCCGGACAAGGTCTATCCGCTGTACGGCTTCCACTACTCGACGTTCCGCGCGATCGGGCGCATGACCAACATCAAGTTCTTCAAATGGCTGCTCGGTGACAGCTCCTACATCGTCTACTATCTGCGCGGCCTCGGATACGACTTGTCCCGGATCGAACAGACCGGATCGAACTTCGGTACGGAAGTGCAGCACGAGAGCCCGTATCTGTGCTCGGTCGGCAGCGGCACGATGGTCGCCGACGGGCTCTCCATCGTCAACGCGGACTATTCGAGCTCCTCTTTCCGGGTGTCCAAGGCCTCGATCGGACCACGCAACTTCATCGGGAACAACATCGCCTATCCGTCGGGGGCCAGGACGGGCGAGAACTGCCTCCTCGCGACGAAGGTGATGATTCCGCTCGAAGGCGAGATGCGCGAGGGGGTGGGCCTGTTGGGCTCGCCGTGTTTCGAGATTCCCCGGTCGGTCGAGCGCGACTCACGGTTCGACCATCTCCGCAGCGGCGAGGAGTTCCGTCGCAGTCTCGCCGCAAAGAATCGTTACAACATCCGCTCGATGGTCCTGTTCCTGACGGTGCGGTGGATCTACTTCTTCGTCCTCACGGTGGTCGCTCTCGCCGATGTCGATCTGTACGACTCCTACGGTCATGTGCTGATCGCCGCGTTCCTGGTGTTCAGCCTTGCTTTCACGCCTTTCTACTTCGTGCTGGTGGAGCGCTCCATCGCCGCATTCCGCGGGCTGCAACCGCAGTTGTGTTCCATCTACGAACCGTACTTCTGGTGGCACGAGCGCCTCTGGAAGGTGCCCGAGAACTACCTCAACATCTTCAACGGGACCCCTTTCAAGAGCCTGATCTGGCGGATGCTGGGCGTTCGGATCGGCAGCAGGGTCTTCGACGACGGCTGCCACCTGACGGAGCGGATGCTCACCACCATCGGGAGCGACTGCACGCTCAATGCGGGAAGCAAGATCCAGTGCCATTCGCAGGAGGACGGCACCTTCAAGTCCGACCGCAGCACGATCGGCGCCGGCTCCACGCTCGGTGTCGGCGCCCATGTCCACTACGGCGTGACGATGGGCGACGGCGCGGAACTCGCCCCCGACTCCTTCCTCATGAAGGGCGAGGAAGTCCCGGAGCGCGCCCGGTGGGGCGGAAATCCGGCGGCCGAAACGCGCGAGGCCCCCTATCAGCCTGCCGCGCTGACGTACGAGGCACAGCGTGACCGCTCCGGCCTGCAGGCCCAGTCAAACGGGAAGATGCGATGAGAGTGCAAGTGGAAGCCGATCGGGAGTTCTGGCGCGGTCAGCTCGTGGCCGGTGGGTTCACCGCGGTGCCGCGGTGGACGCCCCGGCCGGTGGCGGGCGTCGCCGACCACGAGACGACGGTCCCGGAGGACGTCGCGGGACCGTTGCGCGGGCTGGCGCAGGACCTGGCGGTACCGCTCGACTCGGTGCTGCTGGCCGCGCACGCCAAGGTGCTCGCCGCGCTGTCCGGTGAGCACGAGGTCGTGTCCGGCTATGTCCCCGCCGACGGCGGCCGGCCGTTGCCCTGCCGGCTGACGACCGAACCCCCGACGTGGCGGACGCTGCTCCTGAACGCCCATCAGGCCGCGTCGGAGCTGTTGTCGCACCAGGACTTCCCGGTCGACGACCTCAGGCGCGAACTGGGCCTGACCGAACCGCCGTTCGAGGCCGTCTTCGATCCGGGCGGTGTGGGCGGTGACCTGGCCGAGGACACCGTGGTGTGGATCGGGTTCTCGTGGCGGGACGGCCGGCTCGTGCTGCGGCTGCGGTACCGGACCGACGTACTCGACGCGGACTGCGCCGCCCGGATCGCCGGTTACCACGTCACCGCGCTCGCCCTGATCGCCGTCGGTCCGGATGCCGAGCACGGACGGCAGGGCCTGCTCTCCGCCGAGGAACTCCACTTCCAGCTCGAAGGGCTCGCCGGACCCCGCCGGGACCTGCCCGACCGCCGGATGCACGAGCTGTTCGAACAGCGGGTGCGGGAACACCCGGACGCCGTCGCGGCCGTACACGGTGAACGGCGGTGGACCTACCGCGAGCTCAACGCCCGGGCCAACCAGCTGGCACGCGCGCTGCTGGCACGCGGGCTGCGCCGGGAGGGCGTGGTCGCGGTGGTGACCGAACGCAACCTGGACTGGCCGGCCGCCGTGCTGGCGGTCTTCAAGGCCGGGGGCGTGTACCTGCCCATCGAGCCGCACTTCCCGGCCGGTCGCATCGCCACCACCCTCACTCGCGCCGGGTGCGCCCTCGTGCTGACCGAGCACGGCAGCACCACCACCCTCGACCAGGCCCTGGAGTCCCTGCCCGGGATCGAGAAGGTCCTCATCGACGCGGCCTACGCGGAGGACCACGCCGACGACGACCCGGGCGTGCCCGTCGCACCGGACCAACTCGCCTACATCTACTTCACTTCCGGCTCCACGGGTGAGCCGAAGGGCGCGATGTGCGAGCACGCGGGGATGCTCAACCACCTCTACGCCAAGATCGACGACCTGGAGCTCGGCGAGGGACAGGTGGTCGCGCAGACCGCGCCCCAGTGCTTCGACATCTCGCTGTGGCAACTGGTGTCCGGGCTCCTGGTCGGCGGGCAGACCCTGCTGGTGGAGCAGGAGGTGATCCTCGACGTCCAGCGGTTCGTCGACAAGATCGTCGAAGGCCGGGTCGCCGTCCTCCAGGTCGTGCCCTCGTACCTGGACGTCGTCGTGTCCTGTCTGCGGCAGCACCCCCGCGAGCTGCCGGACCTGCGATGTGTGTCGGTCACCGGCGAGGCGTTGAAGAAGGAGCTCACGCAACGCTGGTTCGCCGTCCAGCCCGGGATCAAGCTGGTCAACGCCTACGGGCTGACCGAGACCTCGGACGACACCAACCACGAGGTCATGGACCGGGCGCCGGACCGCATCCTGCTCGGCCGCGCGGTCAACAACGTGCGCGTCCACGTCGTCGACGAACACCTCACCCCGGTGCCGCTCGGCGCCCCCGGTCTGATCGTGTTCTCCGGCGTCTGCGTCGGCCGCGGCTACATCAACGACCCCGAGCGCACCCGGCAGGCCTATCTGGCCGATCCGCACCATGAGGGCGCCCGGCTCTACCGGGGCGGCGACTACGGCCGCTGGCAGCCCGGGGGCAAGCTGGAGTTCCTCGGCCGCCGGGACACCCAGGTCAAGATCCGTGGCTTCCGGATCGAGATCGGCGAGATCGAGAACACCCTGTTGCGGGTGCCGGGGGTGCGCGACGGCGCGGTGGTCGTCGCCGAGCGGACCGATCAGAGCAAGCACCTGGTGGCGTTCTACTCGGGCCCGCGGGCCCTCGACGACGACGTCCTGCCGGCCCGGCTCGCCGAGTCGCTGCCCGAGTACATGGTCCCGTCGGCCTTCCACTGGCGCGAAAGCCTGCCGCTGACCGCCAACAGCAAGATCGACAGGAAGACCCTGCAGGCGCTCGCCGGAGAACTCGACGTCGTCCAGGACGACTACCACGCGCCGAACACACCGACCGAACACCGGCTGGCGGCCGCCTGGGCGAAGGTCCTCGGCGTCCCGCAGGACCGGATCGGACGCCGCGACCACTTCTTCGACCGCGGCGGCACCTCCCTCTCGGCGGTGAAGCTCGCCATCACCCTGGACCGTGCGGTGTCCCTCAAGGACGTCACGCGTCACCCGGTCCTCGCCGACCTGGCCGCGCTGGTCGACGGCAGGTCCGAGCGGCGCCCCGGGCTGCTGCACCCGCTGTCGGAATCGGACGACGCGCGGGGCGGGGCCCTGGTGTGCTTCCCGTACGCCGGCGGCAACGCGGTGAACTTCCAGCCGCTGGCCAGGGCGCTGCCACCCGGCGGGCCCGCCGTCTACGCCGTCGAGCTGCCCGGTCACGACGTCGCCGCCGACCGCGAACCGTTCGCACCGATGACACACGTGGTCGAACAGGTCGTCGACGAGATCGTCCGGCGTGGCCTGACCAGGATCCTGCTGTGGGGCCACTCCTCGGGCGCCGCGCCGGCCGTGGAGACGGCCAGAAGGCTCCAGGAGCGCGGGGTGGACGTCCAGCGGGTGTTCCTCGGCGCGCAACTGCTCGGCGACGCCGCCCGGCGGCGCGCCGCCATCGACGAGCTGACGGAACTGAGCGACGCCGAGATCGCCGCAAAGCTGAGCGCGGCCGGCGGCTACACCGAACTCGGCGAGCTGGACGCGCGGCACGCCGAGCACGTGGGCGCCGCCTACCGGCACGACTGCGTGTCCGCACACCGCTGTTTCGCCGACCTCCTGGACAACCCGCCGACGCCGAAGCTGTCCGCTCCGGTCACCGTGGTCGTCGCCGCCGACGACCCGAGCACGGCGGACCACCCGCACCGCTACCGCGACTGGCAGCTCCTGGCCGAACAGGTCGACCTGCACGAGCTCGCCGACGGCGGCCACTACTTCCCGCGCACCCGTCCGGCCGAAGCGGCACAGGCCGTTCTGCGCGCCGCCGAACTGTTCGCTCCTTCCTGAGCGACAACTGACCAGTGACAACCGACGACTGACAACTGACAACTGACGGATGACAACCAACGAATGACAACCGACGAGTGACCGACCCGAGTGACAACCGACTGAGTGGCTACGGAAAGGAAATCGAGATGTCGTCCACTTCCACGGCGTCGATGGTCGACGTGGAACTGCAGCCCGGCAGACCTCCGCTCCTGCGGCCCGAGGTCACCGGTGGCGCGGCGGGCTGGGCAGCCGCGCACCGGGACGCGCTGCGCGCCGTCGTCGCCGAGCACGGCTGCGTCCTGGTCCGCGGTCTCGGGCTGCGTGACGCGGCCGAGACCGGTGCCGTCTTCTCGAAACTCGGCACCGGCCTGATGACCGAGAAAGAGGTCTTCGCACCCCGACGGACCTACTCCGACGGCGTGTACTCCTCGACGAAGTGGCCGCCGAACCAGCCGATGTGCATGCACCACGAACTGAGCTACACGCTCGAGTTCCCCGGCCTGATGATGTTCGCCTGTCTGAGCGCGCCCACCGACGGCGGGGCGACCGCGGTGGCCGACGCGCCGACCGTGCTCGACGCGCTGCCCGCCGAGTTGACCGAGCGGTTCGAGCGCGAGGGCTGGCTGCTCACCCGCAGCTACAACGACGAGATCGGGGCGTCCGTGGCCGAGGCGTTCGGCACCGAGGACCGTGGTGCCGTCGAGAGCTATTGCCGCGCCAACGCGATCGCGTTCGAGTGGGAGCCGGACGGTGGGCTGCGCACCCGACAGCGCCGCAGCGCCGTGGTGCGCCACCCGGTCACCGGCCGCCGCTGCTGGTTCAACCAGATCGCGTTCCTCAACGAGTGGACGATGGCCCCCGAGGTGCGTGAGTACCTGATGGACGTCTACGGGGCCGACGGGCTGCCGTTCAACACCCGCTTCGGCAACGGCGACCCGATCGGCGAGGACGTCGTGGAGCTGCTCAACAGCGTCTACGAGGCCCACACCGCACGCGAGCCGTGGCAGGCCGGCGACCTGATGCTCGTCGACAACATCCGCACCGCGCACAGCAGGGAGCCCTTCGAGGGACCACGCGAAGTGCTCGTGGCCCTGGCCGACCCGGTGCGTCTGACCGACTGCTCCCCGACCGTCGAGGTGACCGCGTCATGACCACCACCCGTTCCACCACGTCGGAATCCGCACCGGAATCCGCACCGAAGTCCACTCCGGCCGCGCCGATCACCGTGCCGCCGTTCGCGGTGATCCCCGGCTCCCAGGTCCAGCGCGCGCTGCGCGGACGCGAGAAGCAGATCGTGGAGTTGGTCGAGGCCACCTACCGGGTGCACGGCGCCGGTGACTCGGTGAACCCGCCGTCGTACTTCCTGCGGTTCCCCGACCGCACCTCCTCCCGGATCATCGCGCTGCCCGCCTCGATCGGCGGGGAGGTGCGGGTGGACGGCCTGAAGTGGGTCTCCAGTTTCCCGGAGAACGTGCGCGCCGGTATCCCGAGGGCCTCGGCCGTACTGATCCTCAACGACCATGTCACCGGCTACCCGTTCGCCTGCCTGGAGAGCTCGATCATCAGCGCCACCAGGACGGCCGCGTCGGCCGCCGCGGCCGCCGACCGGCTCAGCCGCGACCGGTCGCGACCGACGCGGGTCGGCTTCTTCGGGGTAGGCCTGATCGCCCGGTACATCCACACGTTCCTGGCCGCCACCGGCTGGTCGTTCGACGAGATCGGCGTGCACGACCTGTCCGCGGACAGCGCGGCGGGCTTCCGGTGCTACCTGGAACAGTCGGGCGGCACCGGCCGGATCACCGTGCACGACAACGCCGAGCAGCTGATCCGGGGCAGCGACCTGGTGGTCTTCGCCACGGTCGCCGGGCAGCCGCACGTCGGCGATTTGTCCTGGTTCGAACACAATCCTGTGGTACTGCATGTGTCGCTGCGCGACCTCGCGCCGGAGATCCTGCTCGCCTCGACCAACATCGTCGACGACATCGAGCACTGCCTGAAGGCCGACACCTCGCCGCATCTGGCCGAGCAGCTCACGGGCAACCGGGACTTCGTGCACGGCACGTTGGACGACGTGATGGCCGGGCGGGTGACCGTGCCGGCGGACCGGCCGGTGGTGTTCTCACCCTTCGGCCTCGGGGTGCTCGACCTCGCGGTCGGCAAGTACGTCTACGACGAAGTGGCCCGCTGCGGCGAACTGCACGTCGTCGACGACTTCTTCCACGAACTGAGCCGGTACGGATGAGCCGGCCTCGACCCCGGGCCGCAGAGAACAGCGGCCCCTGACGCAGGGCCCTGTCCGACCCGGATGGACACGGCCTCCCGCCCGAAAAAGCGAAGAAGCCCGCCCACGGTCGGACGGACATTCCGAAAGTGCTCTGCTCCAGATTGAGGAGACCGTCGTGCCCGTCATTTCCGTTCCCCAGGCCTTCAACGAAGAGGATCTCTATGTCGACCTCCGGGCGATCATCGGGCACTCGCTCTTCCTGAAGTGCGAGGGCTTCAACTTCGCCGGCTCCATCAAGATGAAGGCCGCCCTCGAGATGGTGGAGGCCGCCGAGCGGGACGGAGTTCTGAAGCCGGATTCGATCCTGGTCGAGTCCTCGTCCGGGAACCTCGGCGTGGCGCTGAGCATGATCGCGGCGAGCAAGGGTTACCGGTTCCTGTGCGTGACGGACTCCCGCGGCAACCTGTCGACCAGGATGATGATGGAGGCCCTGGGCAGCCAGGTGCACATGATCGCCGGCCAGCAGGAGAGCAACGGCGGCTATCTCGGCGCGCGGATCGAGTACGTGCGTGCGCTGTGCGCCTCCGACGACCGGTATGTGTGGCTCAGTCAGTACACCAACCCGAGCAACTGGAAGGCGCACTACCGCAGGACGGCGCCGGAGATCGCCCGTCAGTTCCCGCAGCTGGACGTGCTGTTCGTCGGGGCCGGCACCACCGGCACCCTGATGGGCTGCGCGCGCTACTTCCGGGAGTGGCACCGGCCGGTGCGGGTCGTCGCGGTGGACAGCGTGGGCTCGGTGTCCTTCGGCGGTCCGCCCGGCCGCCGAATGATTCCGGGCCTCGGGATGAGCATGCGCCCGCCGTTGCTCGACGAGTCCTACGTGGACGAAGTGATACGAGTCGAGGAGAGGGACACCGTCCGTACCTGCCACCGGCTGGCCAGGAGCGGGTTCGTGTTCGGCGGCTCCACCGGCACGGTGGTCAGCGGCGCGACGGACTGGTTGAGCCGGCACGACGCACGCGAACTCACCGCCGTGGCCATCGGTCCGGACCTCGGCGAGCGCTACCTCGACACCATCTACCAGGCCAGCTGGCTGCGGGATCTCTACGGCGACGACGTGCTCAACTCCGAAGAGATCGCCGCCGATTCCTGGGCGCCCTCCCCCACGCCACCGACACGGTGGGGCCGGGCGGTCGACCTCCAGAACGGCGAGCGCAACAAGAACCAACGCCCTCAACTCCAGGACCGTAAGAGCTAGGGCCTGTCTTCGCGGGTGGGCGGGGTCCGGTACGTGCCGGGCCCCGCGGCCCGGGCCGCCCACACCGGTGCGGTACTTCGACGAACTCGGCGGCCACGGGATTCGGTTGTCCGACCAGGGGAGGTATTGGAGGTACGGGAGCGAAATACTGATCACTGTTTTCGGTGACGTTGCCCACTATGTGATGGGGACATCTAGGCAATTCCTACTTTGTCACCGAAAGTTGGGGACGGAAATCCCCACAGAAAGCAATCGCTCCCCATGCGCCGTTCGTCCGACGTTCCCGTACAGCCCCACGCCGTCACCGTCGCCGAAGTGATCCCCGGTGATCTGGTCGCCCTGTCCGAACAGGATGTGGCGGAGAACACCTGGTACGTGGTGATGCACACCCTGCCCGAGACTCCTCACACCATTCGCCTGACATTGCGGCCGCCACTCGGCGGAATTGATCACGACGAGGTATTCGAACGCGGCCACCAAGTGACCACGGCCTGCCGCCGAATGGATGTCGGGGCAATTCCCGAGATCACCTCCACCGACCTCGGCCCGGTGGAATTCCGGGACGGCGACCGCATCACCTCACTGCGCGCCGTGGACCCCCGGGCCGTCGAGGAGTCGTACACCCGCAGATGGGGTCACTGGCACCGGGACCTGGACCGCCGGGCCGAGGATCCCGTCCCCGACGAGGAACTGCGGAACCTGGCCGAACAAATCACCCAAAAGGGGCATATCGTACGGCATTACCCGCGTCCGCGGCGGGCCGCCGAGGCGTACGCACCCCGCCGGGTGGTCGTCACCGGGCTCGGTGCCGTGACGCCGCTCGGTGTCGGGGTCGAGGAGCTGTGGCGGGGCCTGGTCGAGGGCCGGTGCGGGATAAGCGAGTTGGAGGGCGAGGAGTTCGCCGAACTGCCCGTGCGGGTCGCGGGCAGCGTGCCCGTGGACCCCGTCGGACTGCTGCCCCGGCCGCAGGCGCGGCGGATGAACCGGTCCGCCCAGTTCGCGGTGCTCGCCGCCCGGGAGGCCTGGCAGGACGCCGGGCTGGACCCGGCCGGCACGACGGAGAGCGGGCTGGCGCCCGAGCGGGTCGGCGTCTCGGTCGGGGCCATCCTCGGTGACGCCTCCGTGCTCGTCGGCGCCGACCGCAAGCTGCGGGACAAGGGTCCGCGCGCGGTCTCCCCGCTCACCACTCCGATGACCGTGCCCTCGCAGGCCGCCTCCCAGGTGTCGCTCGCGCTGCACATCACCGGCGAGGCCCGCACCGTGACCAGCGCGTGCGCCTCCGGCACCGAGGCCATCGGACAGGCCATCGACCGCATCCGCTACGGCCGGGTGGACGTCGCCCTCGCCGGGGGCGCCGAAGCCGTCGTCACCCCCGCGATCATGGCCTCGTTCGCCGCCATGCGCGCGCTCTCCACCCACGAGCTCGGATCCACCAGCCCCTCCCGGCCGTTCGCCAGCGACCGCGACGGCTTCGTGAACGGCGAGGGCGCGGGCTTCCTGCTCCTGGAGGCCGAGGAGCACGCCCGGGCACGCGGCGCGCGCATCTACTGCGAGGCCGCGGGCTGGGGACTGTCCGCCGACGCCCACCACATGGCCGCGCCCGACCCGTCCGGCAGCGGCGTGGCGCTGGCACTGCGCCGGGCCGTCCACGACGCCGGTGCCCATGTCGTGGACGTCGTCCACGTCAACGCCCATGCCACCGCCACCGTCGACGGCGACCTCGCCGAGGCGAGCGCGCTGCGCGCCGTGCTCGGCGGGAGCGTGCCCGTGACCGCGCTGAAGGGCCACCTCGGCCATCTCCAGGGAGCCGCGGGCGGTGTGGAGGCCGTCGCCACGGTGCTCACCCTCCACCACGGCCTCATCCCGCCCACCATCGGCTGCGACGACCAGGACGACGCGATCGACCTGGACGTGGTGACCAAGCGCCCCCGCCGGCTGCCCGCGCTCGGCGACCTCGCCCTGAGCAACTCGTTCGGGTTCGGCGGGCACAATGCGGTGCTGGCCCTGCGGCGTACGGGGTGAGCCGGACGGGGTGACCCGTACGAGGTGAGCCGTACGAGGTGACGGGGCTCCGGGGCCCGCGGGTGCCCCGGGGCGGTCAGGCCGAGGCGCGCCCCCGCGGGGTGGCCTTCTTCGCGGCCGTCTTCTTCCCCGTCGCCTTCTTGGCGGTCGTCTTCTTGGCCGCTGCCTTCTTCGCGGTGGACTTGGTGGCCGCCGCCTTGCCGGCCGCCTGGCCCGTCGACTTCGCCGTGGACTTCGCGACCGTCTTCTTCGCCGCCGTCTTCCTCGCGGTCGACGTGGACTTCTTCCCGCCGACCTCCTTGGGTGCCGTACGGGCCGACCTGCGGGAGGGCAGCGGGGTGACCTCGGCGGATTCGCCGGTCCGCGCCCCGGCTTCCTCGCCCTCCTCCTCGCCCGTCTCCTCGCCCCGGGACACCTTGGCCGCGCGCACACTCTTCTCCAGGGCGGCCATCAGGTCGAGCACCTTGCCGCCGGCCCGCTCCCCGGCGGGGGGCGCGGCCGGGAGTTCGCCGGACGCCTTGGCGGCGATGAGTTCCTCGACGGCCTCGCGGTAGTCGTCGTGCAGTTCGGTGAGCTCGACCTCGCCGAGGGTGTCCATGAGGGCGTCGGCCAGGTCGAGTTCCTTGTCCCGTACGGTCACACTCGCGTCCGGGGCGACCTCCTCCGTGGACCGGATCTCGTCCGGCCACAGCAGCCCGTGCATGGCGATCACGTCGTCCACCACGCGCAGCATGCCGAGCCGCTCCCGCCCGCGCAGTGCGAACTTCGCGACGGCGACCTTCTGGCTGCGCTTGAGCGCCTCGCGCAGCAGGACGTACGGCTTGGTGGCGGGGACGCCGTTCGCGGCCAGGTAGTACGCCGTGTCCATCTGGAGCGGGTCGATCCGCTCGGCCGGCACGAACGCCACGATCTCGATCGTCCTCGCGGTGGGGATCGGCAGCGCGGCCAGCTCCTCGTCCGTGACGGGGATCAGCGTGCCGTCCGCGTCCTCGTACGCCTTGCCGATCTCACCGGTGGTGACCTCGCGGTCCTCCAGTTCGCAGAACTTGCGGTACCGGATGCGGCCGCCGTCGTCCAGGTGGACCTGACGGAAGGAGATCGAATGGCTCTCCGTCGCGTTCACGACCTTGATCGGGATGCTGACCAGACCGAAGGAGATGGCGCCGTTCCAGATGGATCGCACGTGCGGCACCTTCCTGGTGGTTCTTGCTGACGCGGGTTCTCGGTGACACGGGTTCTTGCTGACACGGGCTCGCGGGGTGCGGTTGAAAGCCAGGCTAGACGGGTGTGCGCGACCTCACATCCGCAAGGGAGCGGCGGGGCGATCTGGGCGCCTTGATGGCGATTTCATGCGACTCTCGTCGTATGACGCCGATCACGGAAGTGGAGGGACGGCGGCTCGCGCTCACCAATCTGGACAAGGTGCTGTACCCCGCGACGGGCTTCACCAAGGGTGAGGTCCTGCACTACTACGCGACGGTCGCGGAACCCCTGCTGGCGCACCTCCACGACCGGCCGGTCTCCTTCCTCCGCTACCCCGACGGGCCGGACGGACAGGTCTTCTTCACCAAGAACGTGCCGCCCGGCACCCCCGACTGGGTCCGGACCGCCGAGGTCCCCCGGACGGAGGGCCCCGCCCGGATGGTGCTGGTCCAGGACCTCCCCTCGCTGATGTGGGCGGCGAACCTCGTCACCGAGTTCCACACGCCGCAGTGGCAGGTGGACGCGCCCGGTCTGGCCGACCGGCTCGTGTTCGACCTCGACCCGGGGGCGCCGGCGACGGTCGTCGAGTGCTGCGAGGTCGCGTTGTGGCTGCGGGAGCGGCTGGCTGTGGACGGGATCGAGGCGTATGCGAAGACGTCCGGGTCGAAGGGGCTGCATCTGCTGGCGACGGTGGTGCGGATGCCGTCCTCGGATGTCAGCGCGTATGCGAAGGAGCTGGCCGTGGAGGCGGAGCGGGCGTTGCCCGCGCTCGTCACGCACCGGATGACCAAGAGTCTGCGGCCCGGGAAGGTGTTCGTCGACCACAGTCAGAACGCCGCGCGCAAGACGACGGCCACGCCGTACACGCTGCGTGCGCGGTCCGCGCCCACCGTGTCCGCCCCCGTCACCTGGGACGAGGTCGCGTCCTGCGGGGACCCGTCCCGGCTCGTGTTCCACGCCGACGACATCGCTCCGCGCCTCCACCGACACGGCGACCTCCTCTCCCCCCTCCTCACCCCGTCCCCCTGACCCAACCAGTCCCTCGCCCCCGCCGCCCCTACCCGTCCCATCCCCCAGGGGCTCCGCCCCTTCAACCCCGCCAGCGGCGCTGCGCCCCCTGGCCCCCCGCAGGGGGGTCCTCAGGGGCGCGAGGAACTGCGCGACAAGCCCCCACCCACCCGCAGCCAAACAGATACCGGCACGCAGCGATCCAGGGCTACGGAGTCACGTTCGTAGCCATGTGTGGCGGTCGCGGGCCATCGCGTGCAGGGCCTCCACGTCCGCCGGCTTCAGGACACCCCCGAGGCGGGCCAGCGAGGACAGGTCGGTGTCCTGCAGGACGCGGACCTCGCGGAGGGGGGCGAGGACATCGAGGTCGGCGGGGCCGGCCACCGCCAGGAGGGCGTGGACCTCGGCGGTCAGCGCGTACGAGGCCCGGTCGGCGTCGGCTCGGACCCGGCGCAGAAGCGGATACGGCTCCCGGCGGCCGACGGTCACCATGGGGTCGGCGACGAGAACCCGCTGCTTGCGGGCGTACAGGGAGCGCAGGGCGAAGATGCCGCCGGGGCCGATCAGCAAGTGGTGGACGCGGTCGCCGCCAGGGAGCGGGATGGAGTGGAGGGTGTGCCAGCCCGCGCCCTCCAGATGGTCCAGGGCCTCCCCGACCGCCTGCTCGGCGGCGAGCGCGCGGCGCCGCGGGTCGGGCCGCAGGCGGCGCGCCGGTCCCGGGTCGCGGTCGAGGTCGATCATCAGCGCCTCGCCGGGCCGGTTCGGCGCGAGGTCGTCGTCCGGGTGGAGGGTCAGTCGGGCCAGTTCCGCGGGGGTCGGGACCGGTGGGGGCCCCACCGTCACCGGGCCGGTCAGGAACGGGCCGAGCGCATCGAGCACGTCCTCCCGCCGCTCCTCGCTGAGCAGATTGACGCGGGCTGCGTCACGGTCGTACCAGGCGACGTTCCTCCCGTCGGTCAGGCACACGTACAGGCGCTCCTGCCCGTGGCGCCAGGTCGGTATGACGCGCAGTCCGTTCATGCACCATCACCCCATGACCATGGGAACAGGCGGGGTGCTCCAGGGGCAAGAACCCGGTTACCTTTGTGAGCAGTTGGGGGAGTTGTGGGAGGCGCTGTTGCGGACTCGCAGAAAGCAACCCGATGTGCCCGCTCCGGACAGCCCGTGGAGCGAGATCGTGCCTGGCCTGTGGATGGGCGGACACGCGTTCGCGGGGCGTGCCGGCGAGCCGGAATTCGCGGTCGTGAGGGATGAGTTCGACCTGGTCCTGACGCTGCTGCGGCTGCCGGGGCACGGCCCCGACCCGGGCGTCGAGCACCATGTGTGGCCGATTCCGGACGGTCCCCTGGACGGGACACAGCTCGCTGGGGTGATCCGGCTCGCGCGGGCCGCGGACGACGCGCTGGAGGACGGGCGCCGGGTCCTGGTGCGCTGCTACCACGGCTACAACCGCTCGGGGCTCGTGGTCGCGCACGCGCTGGTCCTCGCGGGGCACACCTCCGACGAGGCGATCCGCCTGATCCGCAGCCGCCGCTCGCCCTGGGCCCTGCACAACGAACTGTTCGTGGAGTACCTGCGCGCCGGTCTGCCCACGGCCCGCCTCCTGGAGGAACTGGCGGAGTAGCCCCCGGCCCCTGGGCCCCCGGCCCCTGGACCCCCGGCCCCTGGACCTCCGGCCTCCGCCGCCCGCACGTCCGGCACCTCACGGCCTCACGCCGTCGCACCCTCACGGCCTCACGCCTCCACGCCGTCACGCCCTCACCAGCCCCACCGACCCCACCCGCGAACAAAAAGGACTTCCCTACGAATATGGTGTAGGGCGTCGGTTTCGTCGATTTCACGCCGACCTCGCGCACCGAGCCGTCCCCCTGGCCCCGGATCGAGGCCGGCCCGGACGCAGGAGCGCAGTGACCCCCACCCGGCCCAGCCGTCTCGTGCTCGCAGCCCTCGTCGCCCTGCTGGCGGCGGCCGTGGCGGGCTGTGGCGACTCCGGTGCCCTGCGGGGCGCGGGGGCGACGCCCACCGCCGTCGGCCCGGCCCGGCTCTGGCCCGAGCTGCCGCCCGCGTCGACGGCCGCCCTCGACTACGGCGAGGCGGACACCGAGACGGTGACGGGCATCACGGCGCCGGGCGACGACATCCACAAGGTGGACCCGATCGCCGTGTTCCGTGCCGAGGTCGGCCGCCACCCGGACGAGTACAGCGCCGTCCACGCCCCGTACCGTGAGACGGCCCAGCAGCTCAAGTACTGCACAGGCAAGGACACGCTCGGCGGGAAGTGCCCGATCCTCCAGGCGTACTACCGTGATCTCACGGGTGACCGGAAGGACGACCTGGTGCTCGGCATCCGCTTTCCGCAGAACCAGCTGGCGGTGCGTGTGTACACCTTCGAGCACCACAAGCTGGTCCAGATCATGGGCACCGCGGACAGCACGATCAGCGTCGAGGTCGCGGGCCGTGACGTGATCATCCGCTCGCCCTCGACCCTGCCGGGCTACGAGTACCGCACGGTGTGGACCTGGGACCCGCACCAGCACGCGATGCTGGCGACCCGGGACGAGATCCTCCGGGTGGGCACGCCCAGCCCCACCAGGCGCGGCACCATCGCACCCGTCCCCTCGGCACCCCCCGCCCCACCGGTCTCGCCCTCAGCCTCTCCCGCGGCCTCTCCGTCGGCCTCACACTTCGTCTCCCCCTCCGCCTCCCCCGCGCCGTCGTCCGCCGCGAGCACCCCATGAGGCTGCCCTCGCGCCGCGTCCGGCCGCCCCGCCGTCTCCCCCACTGGGCCGCCACCCTCACCTGGAAGGCCGCCGCCTTCATCACGGTGATGTGCTGCGGTCTGGCCGCCCTGCTCGGCGTCCTCGTGCATGTCTCGGTGACCAACCAGACCGTCGGCGAGGCCCGCGGCCGGGCGCTCGACCGGCTGGCGGAGGTGACGGCGGACTACGAGGCGGGCGACCGGCTGCCGCCGGGCGCGGGGCTGGATCTCCCGGGCCTTCCGGCGCCGCTGCGCGAGCTGGCGACGGACGGGCACCGCGGCACGATGGTCGGGGACAACGACCCGCACCCCACCATGTGGGCGGCCGGACCCGCGAGCGGCGGGCGGGCGCTCGCCGTGCAGTTCGACTACTCGCAGGGCGCGCACGCCATCGACGCCCTGGACCGGTCGATCGTGTGGTCCTCGGCGCTGGCGATCGGCGCGACCCTGCTGGTGGGAGTGTTCGCGGTGACGCGGGTGACCCGTCGGCTGCACGCGACGGCACAGGTGGCCCGGCGGATCAGCGCGGGCGACCTGGACGCGCGCGTCAACGATCCCCGTACGGCCGTGGCCCCCCGTGCGCGGTACCCGGCCGGCCCCCAGGACGAGGTAGCGGCGGTCGCCGGGGCCCTCGACACGATGGCGTCCTCGCTGCAGAGCAAGCTGATGAGCGAGCAGCGCTTCACCGCGGACGTGGCGCACGAACTGCGCACCCCGCTGACCGGGCTGCACGCGGCGGCGGAGTTGCTGCCGCCGGGCCGGCCGACGGAGCTGGTCCGCGACCGGGTGGCCACGCTGCGGACGCTCACCGAGGACCTGCTGGAGATCTCCCGACTGGACGCCGGGTGGGAGTTGCTGGAGCTGGACTCGGAGCCGCTGGCCCCGCTGGCCGAGCGGGTGGTGCGGGCGTCGGGCACCGAGACCGAGGTGCGGGTCGTGGGTGACGTCCGGGTGGAGACCGACCGGCGCCGTCTGGAGCGGGTGCTCGGCAATCTGGTGGCCAACGCGCACAAGCACGGGGCGGGCCCGGTGGTGCTGACCGTCGACGGCCCGGTGGTGACGGTGCGGGACCACGGCGGCGGCTATCCGGAGTACCTGCTGGAGCACGGGCCGCAGCGGTTCCGAACGGAGGGCGGCTCGAAGGGCCACGGGCTGGGGCTGACGATCGCGCTCGGCCAGGCGGAGGTGCTGGGCGCGCGGTTGGTCTTCGCCAACGCTCCCGAGGGCGGTGCGATCGCGACACTGACGCTTCCTCAGGACGAGCGGGGCGCGCCCGGACCGACCGGTGGGGAAGGGCCGACCGGGGCACGCTGAGCGTCCTGGCGTCCCCGATGGCTCAGTGCGGCCTGCGCGTGCCCGAGCTCGCTCCTAATGTGGCGATTAGTCAGATTTACCACCTTTCCGGAGGAGCCCCCATGTCCCTGCGCCACACCCTTGCCCGCACCGGGATGGTGCTCGCCGCCGGCACGCTCATCGCGGCCGCGGGCGCCGGACCCGCCCTCGCCGCCGGCAAGCCCACCGCGACCACAGGCACCGGACCCGGCATCATCGACGAGTCCGGGACCTTCGCCCGCGACTGGGACAGCCGCGACTGGGACAACGGCGACTGGGACAACGGCGAGGACCCCTACTTCGACGACGACGGTCTGGGCGACAGCTTCGACGACCCGTACTTCGACGGACGGTTCGATGACCACCGCCGCTTCGAGGGCCGGATCATCTCCCGCAACGGCCTCGCGCTGCACAACCGACCCGACCGTCGCAGCCGGATCATCCGTATCGCGCCGTTCGGCGAGCGGGTCCACATCTACTGCAAGACCAGGGGCGAGCGCGTCGGCGGCAACCCGATCTGGTACCTGATCACCGACGGCACCTGGTCCTGGGGCTCGGCGCAGCACATCGACAACATCGGCCCGTCCCCGCGCTGGTGCTGACGCCGGGTCGCGCCCACCGGATCCGCCCGTGTGTCATCACCTAACGGGACATCAGGTTCGGCGCTTGCTACGTTCCGGACATGATTCAGCCCGGATTGCCCGGAATTCCCGGTACGCGGGGAACGACCGTGGCAGCGGACCCGCCCACCTCCGCTGTCCGCCTGCCCCGGCGCCGTGGCATCGAGTTCACCCTGATCGTCATGGCCGTACTGCTGTCCGTGTTCGGCTACTGCGCGGTCGGATACGCCCGGCACAGCACCCTCCCGCCCGGCGCCGCGGTCTACGGCGCCGGGCTCGGCGTGCTCGCACTCCTCGCGCATGTCGCGGTGCGGCTGCGGGCGCCGTACGCCGATCCGCTGCTGCTGCCCATCGCCGTCCTGCTCAACGGCCTGGGCCTGGTGCTGATCTACCGCCTGGACCTGGAGACCCCGGGCGACCGGGCCGCCCCTATCCAGCTCATCTGGTCGACGCTCGGCGTCGCGCTCTTCATCGCGGCCGTCCTCTTCCTGCGCGACCACCGCGTCCTGCAGCGCTACACCTACGTCTCGGTCGTCACGGCGCTGGGCCTGCTGGTCCTGCCCATCCTCTTCCCCGCCGTGAACGGCGCCCGGATCTGGATCCGGATCGCCGGGTTCTCCATCCAGCCGGGCGAGTTCGCGAAGGTGCTGCTCGCGGTCTTCTTCGCCGGCTACCTCGCGGCCAACCGCAACGCGCTCGCCTACGCGGGCCGCCCCGTCTGGCGGTTCAAGCGGCTCCAGCTCCCCACCGGCCGGGTCCTCGGCCCGATCGTCGCGATCTGGCTGCTGAGCGTGCTGGTCCTGGTCCTGGAGCGGGACCTCGGCACCTCGTTGCTGTTCTTCGGCCTCTTCGTGATCATGTTGTACGTCGCCACCGGCCGCACCGGGTGGATCGCCGTGGGCCTGCTGCTCGCCTGTGTGGGCGCGGTCGCCGTCGGCTGGCTGGAACCGCACGTCCACAGCCGGGTGCAGGACTGGCTGCACCCCTTCGCGACGATCGAGGCGGGCCAGGGGCCGAACCAGCTCGCCCAGTCCCTGTTCGCGTTCGCCGCGGGCGGGATGCTGGGCACCGGCCTCGGGCTCGGCCACTCCATCCTCATCGGATTCGCCGCCAAGTCGGACTTCATCCTGGCCACCGCGGGCGAGGAACTGGGTCTCTTCGGACTCTGTGCGATCTTCCTCCTCTACGGCCTCCTCGTGGAACGCGGCTACCGCGCCGGCCTCGCCCTGCGCGACCCCTTCGGACGGCTCCTCTCCATCGGCCTCGCCTCGATCGTGGCGCTCCAGGTCTTCGTGATCGCGGGTGGCGTGACCGGTCTGATCCCGCTGACCGGGATGGCGATGCCGTTCCTCGCCCAGGGCGGCTCCTCGGTCGTCACCAACTGGATCATCGTGGCGCTGCTGATCCGCGTCAGTGACTCGGCACGCAGCCAGTACGACGGGACGGCGGCGCCATGACCAAGTACATCCGCCGGGCCGCCGCGCTCTGCGCCGTGCTGCTGCTGGCGCTCCTCGTCAACGCCACCCGTGTCCAGGTCTTCCAGGCCGGGGCGTACGACGACAACCCGGCCAACCGCCGCCAGACGATCGCCCGTTACGGCCAGCCGCGCGGTGACATCCTCGTCGGGGGCCGGCCGGTCACCGGCTCCAGGGACAGCGGCCAGCAGCTCCGCTACGAACGGACCTACACGGACGGCCCGTTGTACGCGCCCGTGACCGGCTTCGCCTCGCAGGTGTACGGGACGACGTTCCTGGAGAACTCCGAGGACGGCATCCTCTCCGGCAGCGACCCGCTGCTCTCGCCGTTCCCCCTGTGGAACGACGCCACCCGCGCCCAGAACCCCGCCGGCAAGGTGGTCACGACGATCGACCCCGCCGCACAGCGCGCCGCGTACCGGGGTCTCGGTTCACGGCGCGGGGCGGTGGCCGCCATCGAGCCCTCCACCGGCAGGATCCTCGCGCTGGTCTCCACCCCGTCGTACGACCCCGGGGAGCTGTCCGGGACGGGCAAGGCGGTCACCCACGCCTGGGAGCGGCTGAACGGCGCGGCGGACAAACCGATGCTCAACCGGGCGATCCGGCAGACCTATCCGCCCGGGTCGACGTTCAAGGTGGTGACGGCCGCGGCGGCCCTCGACGCGGGGGTGGTGACGGACCTCGACACGTCGACCACCTCCCCGGACCCGTACCGGCTGCCCGGCACCACGACCCGGCTGACGAACGAGCTCGAGGGCTGCGAGGACGCCTCGCTGCGGTACGCCTTCGAGTGGTCCTGCAACACGGTCTTCGCCAAGCTGGGCGTGGACGTGGGACTGAGCGACATGACCCGCACGGCGGCGGACTTCGGTTTCAACGACCGCCTGCGGATCCCCTACTCCGTCGCCCCCAGCAACTTCGACACGACGCTCGACAAGGCGCAGCTCGCGCTCTCCTCCATCGGTCAGTTCAACACCCGGGCCACTCCCCTCCAGATGGCGATGATCTCGGCGGCCGTCGCGGGCGGCGGGTCCGTCAAAACGCCCTATCTGGTGGAGAAGACGACCACCCGGAGCGACAGCACGGTGTCGACGACCGGTCCACGCACGCTCCACCAGGCGATGAACCCGGCGACCGCCATGCGGATGCGCGAGCTGATGACGGACGTGGTGACGGAGGGCACCGGCAGCAACGCCGCGATTCCCGGAGCGACGGTCGGCGGCAAGACCGGGACCGCCCAGCACGGGATCGACAACCTGGGGATGCCGTACGCCTGGTTCATCTCCTGGGCCCAGGCGGACGGCGCGATGGAGCCCGCGGTGGCGGTCGCGGTCGTCGTCGAGGACGCGGCGGCCGACCGCGGGGACATCAGCGGGGGCGGGGACGCGGCGCCGATCGCGAAGGCGGTGATGGAGGCGGTACTCAGGTTCTGAGACGGAAGTCGGGGCGCCCTGCGGGAATGAACACCCCCGCCTGAACGCACGTACCCATACGGGCGTATTTATGGGGAGGGGAACCCACCCACGAGATTCCAGCCCGTGCCCTGCCGGAGGTACCTCGCCCGTGAGCATCACCAAAGCGGCCCCGCCCGGGGCCGACCACCGCGACGCGGACGCACCGGACGGTCCACGGGAACAGACGGACGCACCGGACGGTCCGAGGGAGCAGGCGGCCGCATCCCACGGCTGGCAGTTCAACTCGCCGCTCGTCCTGGTCATGCTGCTGCTCGTCCTGGTGGTGGCGCAGGGGCCGATCCGCCGGGCGCTGTCGGCGCCGGTGATGCAGAGCTGGATGACCGTGTTCGTCGCGGTGGTCTGCCAGGCGCTGCCCTTCCTCGTCCTCGGTGTGCTGCTGTCGGCGGTCATCGCGGTGTTCGTGCCGCCGGCGTTCTTCGCCCGGGCGCTGCCGAAACGGCCCGCGCTGGCCGTGCCGGTCGCCGGGATGGCCGGGGCGGTGCTGCCCGGCTGCGAGTGCGCGTCGGTACCGGTGGCGGGAGCGCTGGTACGACGGGGGGTCACGCCCGCGGCGGCACTGGCGTTCCTGCTGTCGGCGCCCGCGATCAACCCGATCGTGCTGACGGCCACCGCCGTCGCGTTCCCCCGCAACCCCGAGATGGTCCTCGCCCGGTTCGTGGCGAGCCTGCTCGTGGCCTGCGTGATGGGGTGGCTGTGGCAGCGGCTGGGGCGGGCGGACTGGATGCGGCCACCGGCCCGGCCCTCGCACGAGGGGCTCGGCAAGGGCGCCGCGTTCTGGGATTCCGTACGGCACGACGTGATGCACGCCGGCGGGTTCCTCGTCATCGGGGCGATGGCGGCGGCCACGCTGAAGGCCGTCGTCCCGGCGACCTGGCTGCACGCCGCGGCCGCCAACCCGGTGGTGGCGATCCTCGCCCTCGCGGTCCTCGCCGTGCTGCTGTCCATCTGCTCCGAGGCCGACGCGTTCGTCGTCTCCTCGCTGACCCAGTTCTCGCTGACCGCGCGGCTGGCCTTCCTCGTGGTGGGACCGATGATCGACCTGAAACTCTTCGCCATGCAGGCGGGCACGTTCGGCCGCGGGTTCGCCCTGCGGTTCGCGCCCGCCACCTTCGCCCTTGCCATCCTCGGCTCGGTCCTCGTCGGGACGGTGCTGCTGTGAACCGGCAGGCACAGGCGGCGGTCCTGTTCCTCGTCGGCGCGGCGGTCCTGCACGCCGGACTCACCGACCTCTACCTGCGCTACGTCAAGGCGGGGTTGCGGCCGTTGCTGCTGGCCGCCGGGGTCGTGCTGATCATGGCGGCGGTGGCGACGGTCTGGTACGAGCGACGGGGCCGGGGTGAAACCGGCGACGGCGACGGGCACGGGCACGTCCACCGCGAACCCCGGGTCGCCTGGCTCCTCGTCCTCCCCCTCCTCGCCCTGATCCTGGTCTCCCCGCCCGCGCTGGGCTCCTACAGCGCCATGCACGCCGGTACGGCCCTGCAGGCGCCCCTCGCCTACCCGTCCCTGCCGGCCACCGACCCGCTCCCGCTCGGCGTCGTCGACTACGCGGGCCGCGCCGCCTACGACCACGGCCGCACCCTGGCCCACCGGCGGGTCGAAGTCACCGGCTTCGTCGCCCTCGCCCAGGACGGCACCCCGTACCTGGTCCGGATGGCCCTCAACTGCTGTGCCGCCGACGCCCAACCGGTCAAGATCGGCCTGACCGGCCACATCCCGCCCGTCCTTCAGCCCGACACCTGGCTCCAGGTCACCGGCACCTACACCGCCAAGCAGACCAAGGACCCCGTCAACGACGGCCGCATCCCGTTCCTCGACGTCACCGCGGCCAAACCGGTCCCGACCCCGCACGACCCGTACGACGAGAGCTGGAACAACTGAGGCGGACCCGGGCGGCCTAGCCGGCGCCGGGTACCGCCTCGCGGCGACTCAGCCATTCCTCGGGTACGTGCCCCACTCCCGTACGGGCGCCCACGATGCCGCCCGTGATGGCGCAGGTCGTGTCGACGTCGCCGAAGCCCTCCGCCGTGCTCCACAGGGCCGAGGTCAGGTCGTCGGGATGGCGGGCGGCGCACCAGACGGCGAAGGGGACGGTGTCGTCGGCGCGGACGCTCCCCCAAGCTCTCGGCTTCGCTCGAGCAGGGGGGACCCCCATCCGTTGCCGAGGCTGCCCTCGCCGTCGAAGAGTCCGCGTGCCAGTTCCGCCCAGCGGTCCGGCTCCTGGAGGAGGCGCGGGAGCAGTTGGTGCATGCCGTAGCCGTAGCCCCGGGTCGGCGTCGTAGCCGAGGGCGAAGGCCTGGGCCAGTTCCGGTTGCCGGATCTCGCCGTGTTCGTCTAGGACACGGAAGATGCCGAGTGCCATGGCCGTGTCGTCGGTCCAGTGCCAGTCCGGTTCCTCAGGGGTGCGCCGGGCGCGGATCTCCTCGTACGCCTGGGGGCGGTCCCGGAAGACGGGGAACCAGCGTTCGCCGAAGGCGTCGCCCAGGGCCGACCCCTCCAGGCTGCGGCGGGCCCGAGGGGGCGTGGTCGTCCAGGGCAAGGCTCGTTCTACGAGCCCTCACCCTTCTCGATCATCTCCGCCACCTCCGCCACCCGTTCCCTCTCCTCCGCCGCGAACCGCTCCGCGTCCAACCGCTCGGCGACCTCCTCGTCCTGGGCCATCAGGAGGTCGAGGTTGGAGTCGCCCATCTCGAAGACGCCCATGTCGACGTACGCCCGCTGGAGGCGTTCGCCCCACAGGCCGATGTCCTTGACGCACGGGACGATGCGGCTGAAGAGCAACTGGCGGAAGAGGCGCAGGAATTCGGACTGTTCGCTGTATTCCTCGGCCTCGGCCTTGGGAATGCCGAAGTTCTCCAGGACCTCGACGCCGCGCAGCCGGTCCCGCATCAAGTAGCAGCCCTCGATGACGAATTCCTCGCGCTCGCGGAGTTCGGCGTCGGAGAGTTGTGTGTAGTAGTCGCGCAGTGCCATCCGGCCGAAGGCGACATGGCGGGCCTCGTCCTGCATCACGTAGGCGAGGATCTGCTTGGGGAGGGGCTTGTCGGTGGTGTCCCTGATCATGCCGAAGGCCGCCAGGGCCAGGCCCTCTATGAGGACCTGCATCCCGAGGTACGGCATGTCCCAGCGGGAGTCCTGGAGGGTGTCGCCGAGGAGCGACCGCAGGTTGTCGTTGATCGGGTAGAGCATCCCGATCTTCTCCTGCAGGAAGCGGGCGTAGATCTCGGCGTGGCGGGCCTCGTCCATGGTCTGGGTGGCCGAGTAGAACTTCGCGTCCAGGTCGGGGACCGACTCGACGATGCGCGCGGCGCAGACCATGGCCCCCTGCTCACCGTGCAGGAACTGGCTGAACTGCCAGGACGCGTAGTGCTTGCGCAGCTCGCCCTTGTCCCGGTCGGTCATCTTCGCCCAGTACGGGGTCCCGTAGAGGGTCATCGACTCGTCGGGGGTACCGAGAGCGTCGTGGGGGTCGACCTCCAGGTCCCAGTCGATTCTCTTCTGACCGTCCCACTGTTTGTCCTTGCCCTTCTGGTACAGGGCGAGGAGACGGTCGCGACCGTCGTCGTACTCCCAGCTGAAGCGTGCCGCCCCTGAGGCCGGTACCTGCCAGAGGGGGTCTCCCGGGTCCTTGGCGTACAGCTCGTGCGTCGGCATACATCGCAGGCTCACACGAGGTAGACGCGTCGTCAACAAGTCGCGCGCAAGGGATTGACGAGCTTGCTGACAGGCAGTCTCATAAGTCGTGACCGCCGGTAACCCGGATGGATCACGTACTGGATCCCGTACGACGAGGTGGGAACAGCCATGACGACCGTGACGGAAGTGGATGTGCTGCGCGATGCGCTCGGTCTGCTCAAGGACCGGGAGCAGGTCGCCGAGCGGCTGCTCGACTCCTCCGCCAAGCACTCCTTCGACCCGGACAAGGAGCTGGACTGGGACGCGCCCTTCGAGGAGGGCAAGTGGTTCTGGCCGCCGGAGCTGGTCTCGCTGTACGACACCCCGCTGTGGAAGCGGATGGGCGAGGAGCAGCGGGTTCTGCTCTCGCACCACGAGGCCGCCGCGCTGGCTTCGCTGGGGATCTGGTTCGAGATCATTCTGATGCAGTTGCTGGTGCGGCACATTTACGACAAGGCGGCGACGAGTGCGCATGTGCGCTACGCGCTGACCGAGATCGAGGACGAGTGCCGGCACTCGAAGATGTTCGCCCGGCTGATCTCGCACGGTGGAACGCCGTACTACCCGGTGAGCCGGACGCATCTGAATCTGGGGCGGGTCTTCAAGACCATCTCGACCACGCCCGGGTCCTTCACGGCGACTCTGCTCGGCGAGGAGATCCTCGACTGGATGCAGCGGCTGACCTTTCCGGACGAGCGGGTGCAGAACCTGGTACGGGGGGTCACACGCATCCACGTGGTGGAGGAGGCACGGCACGTGCGGTACGCGCGGGAGGAGCTGCGGCGGCAGATGGTGACGGCGCCGCGGTGGTCGCAGGAGTTCACGCGGGTCACGTCGGGAGAGTTCGCCCGGATCTTCTCCGTCGCCTTCGTCAATCCCGAGGTCTACACGAACGTCGGCCTCGACCAGCGGGAGGCCGTGGCGCAGGTACGGGCGAGCGGGCACCGGCGGGAGGTCATGCAGACCGGCGCCAAGCGGCTGACCGACTTCCTGGACGACATCGGGGTGCTGCGGGGGGTCGGACGGCGGCTGTGGAAGGCGTCGGGACTGCTGGCCTGAGGGCCGCCGGGGGCTCCGGTGGTGGGTCGGGGCCGTGGCGGTGCGTCGAGCCCGTCGCCGCCGGATCAGACGTGGGCCGGGCAAGGGAGCCGCTGCTCGATCCGAATGTGAGCGACGGGCTTGCGACCCACCGCCGCGGCCCCTTCCGTGCGCGCGGCCGTGGCTGGGAAGGGGCTCGTGTCCTGGCCGTTACGCTGCCGATATGACCTCGCAGGCTCCCACCCCCGCATACCGTCGGCTGAGTGTCGAGGAACGGCGCTCGCAGCTCCTCGAAGCGGCGCTGTCCCTCTTCGCGCACCGGGCACCCGAGGAGGTCTCGCTCGATGACGTGGCGGAGGCGGCGGGCGTGTCACGGCCTCTGGTGTACCGGTACTTCCCGGGCGGCAAGCAGCAGCTGTACGAGGCTGCCCTGCGGTCCGCCGCGGAGGATCTGGAGCACTGTTTCGCGGAGCCCCCCGAGGGGCCGTTGAGCGAGCGGCTGGCCCGGGCTCTGGATCGGTACCTGGCGTTCGTGGACCAGCACGACGCCGGGTTCACCGCGTTGCTTCAGGGAGGCAGTGTCGTCGAGACCTCCAGGACGACGGCCATAGTGGACGGCGTGCGGCGGGCGGCGGCAGAGCACATTCTGGATCATCTGAGCGTGAAGGATCCGGGGCGACGGCTGCGGATGACCGTGCGGATGTGGATCACGGCGGTGGAGGGCGCCTCGCTGAGCTGGCTGGACGGGGGCAAGGAGCCGCCGTTGGACGAGCTGCGGGACTGGCTCGTGGAGCAGTTCGTGGCGATGCTCGTGGTCAGTGCCGCACGTGATCCGCAGACCGCCGGCGTGGTGCAGGCCGCGCTCGTCCTGGAGGGGCGGGAAGGGGCCCTGGGGAAGCTGGCCCGGGAGGTTCTTCCGGTGATCGGTGATGCCGCGCGACTGCTGTGACGGGTGCGTTTGTGACACTGGTGCCGTGAAGAGCGAAGACACCCCCTTCGAGGGCGGCCCGCTGGACGGGCGCGTGCTGCCCGTCCTGCTCGGTCTGACCGGACACCCGCCGAAGGTGTACCGGGTTCCGGTTCCGGATGCCGACGGCGGCCCGCCGACCGTGCTCGTCTACCGGCGCGTCCAGGCGCGGGTGAGCAAGCGACTGGGACTGCATCAGGCGTGGAAGTACGAGTACGACCCCTCGGGCGACGCGGGGAGCGGGCGCAAGTGGCCCTGGTCCAAGCCCGGCGGCAGGAGTGCGGGAGCCACGCCGGAGTCCCACGCCGACGAGTGAGGTTCTTGGGCCGAACCGGTCAGGCGAGCGCGCGCTCGGAATGCGCCGACCCGATCCTTCCGATACGAGGTGGAGGTACCACCCCGGCACCGGAGGTGATGACGTGTCAGGAAGACTTCTGCGTCTGGCTTGTACGGCCGCGATGGCGACGGGGGCGTTGTTTGTGGCCGCCCCCGCGGTGGCCGTGCCGGACCCCGGGCCCCAAGGGCGGCCCGTGGCTCAATTGCTGACGGATCTTCAGCGGCTGTACCGGGACGCCGAGCGCGCCAGCGAGACGTACAACGCCACGGCGGAACAGCTGAAGAAGCAGAAGACCGAGGTCGCCCGGCTCGACGGGGGCCTCGCCAAGGCCCGCCTCTCGCTGCTCGACAGCCGCGACGCGGCGGGGCGGCTCGCCCGGCAGCAGTACCAGAACAGCAGCGAGATCTCGTCGTACGTACGGCTGCTGCTCGCCCGTGATCCGCAGCACGCGTTGGACGAGGGTCATGTGATCGGGCAGCTGGCGCGGCAGCGGGTCGAGACCGTGGACCGGCTGGTGCGCACGGAGAAGAGGGCCGATGGGCTGGCGCGGGAGGCGCGGAAGGCACTCGACGGTCAACTCGGCCTCGCCGAGCGGCAGAAGAGGGAGCGCGACGAGGTACGGGGGCGACTGAAGGGCGCCGAGGAACTGCTCGCCTCACTCAGCACCGATCAGCTTGCCGAGATGGCCCGGCTGGAGAAGTCGGGCGTGAGCACGGCACAGCGGGAGCTCGTGACCTCGGGGGCGCTCAGCAGTGCGCGGCCGCCGTCGCGGGAGGGCGAGGAGGCGGTGCGGTACGCCGTGGAGCAGCTCGGAAAACCGTACGAGTGGGGGGCCGTGGGGCCGAGGTCGTACGACTGCTCGGGGCTCACTTCGCAGGCCTGGGATCACGCCGGACGGCCCATCCCCCGCACCAGCCAGGAACAGTGGGCCCAGCTGCCCCGCATTCCGCTGAGCAAGCTGCGCCCCGGGGACCTTGTCCTCTACTTCCCCAAGGCCACGCATGTCGCCCTGTATGTGGGGGACGGGCTGGTCGTGCAGGCCCCGAGGCCGGGAACGAAGATCAAGGTCTCCCCCCTTGCCACCAACCCGCTGTTGGGCGCGGTCCGTCCGGACCCGGACGGCAAACCCCTTCGCCGCTACACACCCCCGAGCATTCGGGAGGGGTCCAAGGTGAGCGCCCCATCAAGGGCGCGGGGAACCGCGCGACCAGCCGCAGACTCCCCGCACCCGAAGTGACAGGTTCAGGCCCCGGCCACGGAAGCCAGGTACGCCTCCGTCTTCTCGGGCGCATAGAAGAAGTTCTCGAAGTCCGCCGGGTCGTTGAACCCGTTGGCGAAACGATGTGCCACCGCCGGAATCTGCCCCCCGGCCCCGATCAGGTTGAGGACGTGCTCCGGCGGCACGCCCAGCATGGCGTTCGTCCACTTCGTCACGTGCTGGGCCGTGTCCCAGTACCGGTCGAACGCGGACCGCATCCACGCCTCGTCGAACTCCTTGTCCTCGTGCTCGAGGATCGCGCCGAGGTACGCCGCCGCGCACTTGGAGGCGGAGTTGGAGCCCTGGCCGGTGATCGGGTCGTTGGCGACGACCACGTCGGCGACGCCCAGGACCAGGCCGCCGCCGGGGAGGCGGCCGATCG
The DNA here is from genome assembly GCF_019091445.1 of Streptomyces sp. GbtcB7. Classification (NCBI taxonomy): domain Bacteria; kingdom Bacillati; phylum Actinomycetota; class Actinomycetes; order Kitasatosporales; family Streptomycetaceae; genus Streptomyces; species Streptomyces sp. GbtcB7. The sequence continues at coordinate 146,579 of NZ_JAGXJM010000010.1, read as the reverse complement.
GGTTGCGGACGGTGGGGGCGTAGCGTCCGGACAGTGTTCCGTTCGCGTCGGTCAGTTCGACCTTGGTGGCCCGGGCGTACTCCCACGGCACGAACTTCTCCATGAGTTCCAGGGTCAGGGAGAGGTGTTCGGCAGGGTCCTTGATGCCGTTGAAGGCGTCGACCGGGCCGCCGGGTATGCCCTCCCAGAAGAGGATGTCCGCACGGCCGGAGGTGGTGAGGGTCGGCATGACGAAGAGCTCGCCGACGCCGGGGACCAGGTTGCAGCGGACCGCGTCGTAGTCGGGGTGCTCGGGGCGCGGGCCCAGACCGTGGACGTAGGCGACGGCGAGGGCGCGCTGCGGCTCCGCGTACGGGGAACGGGCGGCGTCCCGGCCGAACATGGAGACCAGCTCGCCCTTGCCGGCCGACACCAGGACCAGGTCGTACGTACGGGCGAAGTAGTCCAGGTCGGAGACCGCGGCGCCGTGGATGACCAGTTGGCCGCCGCGCTGGGCGAAGGTCTCCATCCAGCCGGCCATCTTCACCCGCTGGTCGACCGACTGCGCGTAGCCGTCGAGCCTGCCCACCCAGTCGATCGCCCGCTGGGTCGGACCGGGGTCGTGCGAGCCGGGGGCGGCGACCGAGACGCCGAGTCCTTCGATCTTCGGGGCCTGGGACTCCCAGAAGTTCAGCTGGAGATCGCGCTCGTGCTGGAGTGCCGTGTGGAACATGCACTGCGTCGACATGACGCGGCCGGTGCGGATCTCGTCCGCCGTCCGGTTCGACATCAGGGTGACCTCGTACCCGTGCGACTGGAGGCCGAGGGCAAGCTGGAGTCCGGACTGACCGGCTCCGACGACGAGTATCTTCCGCATGCGCGTCCTAACTCCGTGTACGTCTTATTCGGGGCTCGCGTCGAGCGCGTGCCCCACCAGCGCGAGCAGGGTCTCGACGACCGAGATCCGGCGCCTGGCATCCATGATCATGACAGGTATGTGTGGAGGCACCGTGAGAGCGTCGCGCACGTCGTCGGCGTCGAACCGCTCGCTGCCGTCGAAGTGGTTGACCGCGACGACGTACGGCAGTCCGCAGCTCTCGAAGTAGTCGAGCGCCGGGAAGCAGTCCTTGAGGCGGCGGGTGTCGGCGAGGACCACGGCGCCTATCGCGCCGCGCACCAGGTCGTCCCACATGAACCAGAACCGCTGCTGGCCCGGCGTCCCGAAGAGGTACAGGACCAGGTCGTCGTCGAGTGTGATGCGGCCGAAGTCCATGGCCACGGTCGTGGTCACTTTGTCCGGGGTGCCGGTGAGGTCGTCCGTCTCCTCGCTGGCCTGGGTCATCAGCGCCTCCGTCTGGAGGGGCGTGATCTCGGAGACCGCGGTCACCAGCGTGGTCTTGCCCACGCCGAAGCCGCCCGCCACCACGATCTTCGTCGCGATCGGGGCGCGGGTGCGGTCGGTCTGCCAGGCCTGGAGGTTCTCGTCTGACTCGGGCAGCGGCACCGGGGCCAGAGGCATCGGAGCCGAGGCGGGGGAGGCCGTTCTCGGCGCACCCTCAGAGACGACGGAGTCCATTCAGCACCCTTTCCAGCAGAGCGCGGTCCGGCTGTCCCGGGCCGTGACCTGTTCCGTACACACGGATCTTTCCCTGGTCCGCCAGGTCGCTCAGGAGGACGCGGACCACGCCCAGCGGCATCCTGAGGAGGGCGGCGATCTCGGCCACCGTACGCATCCGGCGGCAGAGTTCGACGATGGCCTGCATCTCGGGCATCACCCGGGTCGCGAGGGAGCCGTTGGTCAGCTCCTTGCGCTCCTCGGGGGCCTCGAGCGCCGCCACGAACGTCTCGACCAGCAGCACGTGCCCGAAACGGGTACGGCCGCCGGTGAGCGAGTACGGGCGCACGCGGGCCGGTTTGCGGTCCCCGCCACGTATGGGGAGCTTGGGCGCGGAGGAAGAACTCACTGGGCACTCCCCGTCGGCTTGGCTTCGAGTGACTGGCGTAGCTCGCTGCGGAGTTCGGGCGTCAGGACGTGCCCGGCGCGGCCGACGAACAGCGCCATGTGGTACGCCACCACGCTCATGTCGCAGTCCGGGGCGCCGTGCACCCCGAGCAGCGAGCCGTCGCTGATCGACATGACGAAGAGGCTGCCCTCGTCCATCGCGACCATCGTCTGTTTGACCCCGCCCGCGTCCATCAGCTTGGCGGCGCCGATGGTGAGGCTGCCGATGCCGGAGACGATGGTGGCGAGGTCCGCGGAGGATCCCTTGGGGCCGGTGGGGCGCGCCTCCGCCCCGGTGCGGACCTCCGCGTTCCTCCCTGGGTCGGAGGACAGCAGCAGCAGACCGTCGGAGGAGACGACCGCGACCGACTGGAGGCCCGGCACCTCCTCGACGAGGTTCGTCAGCAGCCAGTGCAGATTGCGGGCTTCACTGCTCAGGCCGAAGGTACTGGGCGCGGTCAACTGCTTGCCTCCTCGACTGTGCCCCCCGATGCGTCTACTGCGTCCTGCTGTCGCACCGCGTCCTGCGCTTGGTCCTGCGCGGTGTTGCGTGCGGTGTGGTGCGGGGTGGGCGTCTGGGCCGTCTGTTCGGCGATCTCGGCCTCCACGTCGCGGCGGCCCTCCGTCGCGCCCCGGTGGAAGCCGCCGAGCCTGCGCCGCAGCGCCTCGGCGTCCACACCGCCGACGCGCGGCCGGGGAACCGGTGCGGGCGCCGAGATCTTCGGCGTCCGCTTGGGCAGTCCCTTGTCGGTGACCCGCTCCGTCTCCTCGTCCGACACCCGCTCGTGGGAGTCGGGGCCGATGGCGTAGGGGTCGGCAGTGGGGGCGGACACTGCGGGTTCGTGGGCCGGAGCCACCGGCTCGTCCGGCGGTACCAGCGGTGCCAGCAGCTCCATGGTGGTCTCGGAGGGCGTCGGCTCGGGGGCGTATGCCGCCTCCTGCGCGGCGGCGTCCGACCGTACGGCCTCCCCCGCGGCGGCGTCCGCGCGTACGGCCTCCTCCGCGGCGGCGATCAGCGGGTCCTCGTCACCGGCGGGAGCGGTGGGAACGGCCGGGCCCGCCGGGCCCCGTGCCGTGAGGGCCGAACGGCCGTGCAGCACGTTCGAGTTGGCCTCCGCGTCGGCGCCCGGGAGGACGACCGAGGGAGCGGCCCCGGCGACCGGGGAGGCCGAGGGGACCGTGACGGCGGGGGCGGTCGCGAGCAGCGTCTTGGGGAGGACGACCACGGCCGCGGTGCCACCCTGCTTCTGCTCCCGCAGCTGTACGCGGACACCGTGCCGGTGGGCGAGCCGGGCCACCACGTACAGGCCGAGCCCGAGTCCCTCGCCGCTCTCCTGGTCGTAGGCGTCCTCCGGGTCGAACGCGGAGAGGCGGCCGTTGAGCTGGGCCATCCGGTCGGCGGCCATGCCGATGCCCTCGTCCTGCACGGAGAGCATCACCTCGCCGTTCTCCAGCAGCCAGCCGGAGACCTCGACGGGCAGGTCGGGTGGCGAGAACGAGGAGGCGTTCTCCAGGAGTTCGGCCACCAGGTGCGAGAGGTCGTCCGCGGCGAACCCGGCGAGGTGCGCGTGCGGCGGCAACACGGCGATACGGACGCGCTCGTACCGCTCGATCTCGCTGACCGCGGCCCGTACGACGTCGACCAGCGGGACGGGGCCCGCGTGGTGCTGGACGTGCTCGTGGCCGGCGAGGACGAGCAGGTTCTCGCTGTGGCGCCGCATGACGGTCGCGAAGTGGTCCAGCTTGAAGAGCGTGCCGAGGCGGTCCGGGTCCTGCTCGCGCTCCTCCAGGCCCTCGATGACCCCGAGCTGCCGCTCGACCAGGCCGAGGGTGCGCAGCGCGAGGTTGACGAAGGTGCCGTGGATGGTGCCGCGCACCTGCTCCAGGTGGGCCGCCGCGTCGGCGAGTTCCGCGCGCAGCCTGTCGCGCTCGTCGGCCATCAGCTGGCGCTGCCCGATGAGGTGCTTGCGGTCCGCTTCGAGGGTGGTCAGCCGTTCGTGGAGCGCGGCGGCGTGCGCGTGCAGCGCGTTGACGGAGCGGACCACCTGGGCGAACTCGTCGTTGCGGCCGGTGAACTTGACCGGCTCCTGCGCTCCCGGGTCCGCGGCGAGGCGGGCCGAGCCCAGGCGCAGCACGGCCAGCGGGCGGGTGAGCGTACGGGCCATGGCCATCGAGACGCCGACCGCGACCAGCAGCAGGGTGCCGATGAGGGCGATCCGGATCTCCAGCGCGGTGACGTCGTCGTCCCGCAGCCGCTCCAGGTCCTTGGTGCGGTGGTCGTTGAGCGAGGCCTCGGCGCCGCGCATCAGCTCGACGCGGGCGGAGAGCGCCGCGTCCACCTTGTTCGTGCTGGAGTCGAGCTCGGAGTCGGAGAGCGTCGGCTGGTCGGTGAGGTCGGTGAGGTACTTGTCCGCGGTCGTGACGTCGGGTCCGGTGACCGTGGAGTCGTACGAGGCCTTGGCGTCCTTGGGGGCCGTCTCGCGGAAGTCCGCGAGGGCCGCGTCCGAGCGGAGCCGGGCCTGCTGGGCGGCGGCGCTGAGCGCGTCGCGCTGCTTGGTGTCGGCGGGGGACGAGCCGCTGGTGGTGGACGCCAGGCCGGTGACGGGGTTGATGACCGTCTGGGTGGTGCGCGGGATGTTGAGGGCCGCGAGGAGCAGTCCGCGGGCGGCGGCGGACTGCTGGACCGCGGAGTCCAGCTCGGCGAGGGCGTGCGCGCCGGAGCCCGCACGGGGCGGCAGCTGCTCGGCCAGGTCCTCGGCGAGGGCGTGGAGTTCGGTGATGACGTCGGAGTACGCCTCGTGCGCTTCGAGAGCGGTGCTCTTGCCGGTGAGCGCCGCTCTGCGGGCGGTGCCGATGCCGTCCAGGTCCTTCAGGAGGACGGCGGGCGCGTCCTCGTCCGCCCGCACCTCGTCGACCTGCCGGTCGACCCGGGCGCTGCGCTGCTCGGAGGGCGCCTTGGACTTCGGCCGGCCCGCGGCGATGTACGAGGTGACCTCGTCGCGCTCGTCGGCCAGCGAGTGGGCGAGCGTCAGCGCCTGCTGGGTCCGCCCGGCGAGCGTCACCAGGTTCTGGGAGTCGTTCAGCTGCTCGGAGGCCGCGAGGACCGTGGGGGCTCCGGCGCCGGCGATGGCGGCCGCGACGACCGCCACGGCGACGATCAGCCGATTGCGCACGTGAGCGGAGCGGCCCTTGCCCGCAGGGGTCTGCCCTGCGGCACCCGGCGTGCGCTCCGCGCCCCCTTCGGAGGCCGACTGCCCGGCTCCGGAGGCCGCCTGCTTGCCTGTGCGCCGAGACCGCATCTTCTGCACCGGTGCTCGCATTCCTGACTCGTGTACCCAAGGGCCCGGGTGACGTTCCGTCAACTGGGCGTCCGCCCTCCCCAAGCTCTCGACTTCGCTCGAGCAGGGGGTGTCCCATCGGCTCCCGACCCTCCCAGTGCCGGTGGGCAGTGGTCCCGCATCGTCCGGCCCGCCACCCGAAGGAGTGAACCCCGGACGGGAGTTGGCGGGCAAGTTCCTCTGGCGCGTGCGGCCCCCCTGCGCGGCGGGCCGGTTGGACGTCTGCGGCGCGCTTTGGCAGTATTCGCCGCCACGCCTTGCCGGAGTCGATCATTCCATGCCAAACCCGGCGACTGAGCTGCTGGTCCGCACCGGTCCTGCGACCGTTGCCAGCCTTTCGCGGACCTTGTGAAGGGCTCGTGCAGACTGGCTGGATGCGCACCGAACTCGTCTCCGAGCCGGGCGACCCGGCCCGCCCCAATGAGGACTTCGCATCGGTCGGCCTTCCGGCGTCAGGACAAGGAGGATCACTGGTCGTCCTCGACGGCGTGACTCCCCCGCCGGGCGACGACGGCTGTCTGCATTCCGTCCACTGGTTCTCCGCACGCCTCGGCGGAGCCCTGACCGAACTGTCCGTTTCCCGCCGGGATCTACCCCTGTCGGAGATCCTTTCCCGGTCCATCCGGCGCACTTCCGAGGCCCACTCCGGCACCTGTGACCTTTCTCACCCGCGCACGCCCCAGGCAACCGTGGTCCTCGCCCGCTGGTCAGCCGACCTCGTCGAGTACCTGGTCCTCTCGGACTCGGCCCTTTTGCTGGAGTCCCCAGCGGGCGAGGTGACACCAGTCCTGGACGACCGCCTCACCCGTGTCCCCCGCGCCTCTCTCGCCTCGGACGCGATCGCCGACGCGACCATCCGCAACAAGGAGGGGGGCTTCTTCACGGCCGCCGCCGATCCGTCGGTCGCGGCCCGGGCGGTGACGGGGACCGTGCCCCGGGCCGAGGTCCGTGCCCTGGCCGCCCTGACGGACGGCGCGACCCGCTGGGTGGAGAAGTTCGGGGAGGGCGACTGGGGCGGTCTGTTCACCGTCGTCCGCAAGGAGGGCGCCCAGGCCCTCGTGGACCGCGTGCGGACGCTGGAGCGGGCCGACGCCGAGGCGCGGGTACGGCTGAGGCGCAGCAAGACGCACGACGACGCGACGGTGGTCTTCGTGGAGTGGTGAACGGGGCGGATCGGAGTGTTACTTCTCCATGCCCCGGTTCAGCTGGTGGAGCAACCGGGCCAGTTCGGCGACCTCGCGCGGGTCCCAGCCCGCGAGTTCACGGACGTACCGTGCCCGGCGCGCCTCCCGCACCGCACGGAACCGGTGCCGGCCCTCGTCCGTGAGGCGGACGAGCCAGGCACGCCCGTCGACGGGATCGGGCTCACGGGCGACCAGACCGAGCTCCTCCAGGGCATGGAGCTGACGGGACATCGTGGCCTTGCCGACGCCGATGTACGCGGCCAGTTCGGTGGCGCGCTGGCGGCCGCACTCGTCGAGGCGGAAGAGGAGCCCGTACGCGGAGGACTCCAGGTCGGGGTGGACCTCGCGGGCCATCTCGCCGGAACTGGCCCGGGCGCGCCGCAGCAGCAGGGTCAGCTCCCGCTCCAACGCGGGGAATTCCTGGTCCACGCCCGCCTCCTCCTACTTCTCCATGCCGAGGTTCAGCTGGTGCAGCAGCCGCGCCAGCTCCGCGACCTCGCGAGGATCCCAGTGGGCGAGCTCGCTCACGTACCGGGCGCGCCGCGCCTCGCGCACCTGGCCGACCCGGCCGCGGCCCTCCTCGGTGAGGTGGACGAGCCAGGCACGGCCGTCGGCGGGGTCGGGCTCACGGGCGATGAGGCCGAGCTCCTCCAGGGCGCGCAGCTGGCGGGACATGGTGGCCTTGCCGACGCCGATGTACGCGGCCAGTTCGGTGGCGCGCTGGCGGCCCCACTCGTCGAGGCGTACGAGGAGTCCGTACGCGGCGGACTCCAGGTCCGGATGGACCTCACGGGCCATCTCGCCCTGGTTGGCGCGGGCACGGCGCAGGAACACGGTCAACTCGCGCTCCAGGGAGAGGAACTCCGGGTCCGGGCCGCCGTGCGCGGCGGGCTGGTCCACACCCCTGCCCGACCCGTCGAGGCCGGCCGGACGCCGGCCTCCGTTCCTGTCCTCGCGCACGTCTGCCCCTCACCCGGTTTCCCGACTCTGAAAGTTTCCGCCAAAGGTGGCCATAGCCACAGCTCCGTAAGTATTTCTCAGGCGTAGACCAACGGCAGCCCACGGCCCCTCTTCCCAGCGCGTTCTCCCCGTGCGTAGCTTCGTGAACAGGCACCCAATGGCATGCCCATGCCGCCAGGTCGACGAGGACCTGGCCCCCCACTCACGGCACACATGCCCGCACCACTCACGGCACGGATGTCCGCACCATTCCCCCCACCTGGCTCCATCGAGCCCTTCGGAGGCACGTCATGCCCGTGCACAGATCCGGAACGCCGCACCGCCCGCGCCTGCTCGCGCTGGGAACCCTGCTCGCCGCCTTCTCCCTCCTCTCCGCCCTCTCCGCCCCGCCCTCCTCCGCCGCCGACACACCCGCCCGGGGCTCCGCCCGCATGGGCATGGGCGTCCTCGCGCACGACGGCCAAGCCGGCACGCCCAACACCGGTGACGCCACCCAGACGGAAGGCGTGGACGTCAGCGGCTACCAGGGCAACGTCGCCTGGTCGACCCTGTGGAGCAGCGGGGTCAAGTGGGCCTACACCAAGGCCACCGAGGGGACGTATTACACGAACCCCTACTTCGCCCAGCAGTACAACGGCTCGTACAACGTCGGCATGATCCGCGGCGCGTACCACTTCGCGACCCCCGACACGACGAGCGGCGCCACCCAGGCCAACTACTTCGTGGACCACGGCGGCGGCTGGTCCGGCGACGGCAGGACGCTGCCGGGCACGCTCGACATCGAGTGGAACCCGTACGGGGCCGCCTGCTACGGCAAGACACAGAGCGCGATGGTCAGCTGGATCAGCAGCTTCCTCGCCCAGTACAAGGCCCGCACCGGCCGGGACGCCGTGATCTACACGGCGACCAGCTGGTGGAGCGACTGCACCGGCAACTACGGCGGCTTCGCCTCCGCCAACCCCCTGTGGATCGCGCGGTATGCGTCCGATCCGGGGACGCTGCCTTCCGGGTGGCCGTATTACACCATTTGGCAGTACACGTCGTCCGGGCCGACGGTCGGTGACCACGACAAGTTCAACGGCGGGCTGGACCGGGTGCGGGCACTGGCCAACGGCTGACCGATGGCAGATGACAGATGACAGATGGCGGCTGACATCTGACAGATTTCAGATTTCAGACGACCAATGTCGGCCGACAGCCGACACAAACGGCTGACGGCACGGCGAAGGCCCGGGCCTCCCTCACGGGACCCGGGCCTTCCCTTCCGGCAGCGTCCGTCACGCCGCTACCGGAACCTCCGACGTCGCGCCGTTCATCGCCGGCGACAGCGCCAGTTCCAGGACCTGACGGACGTCCGTGACGGCGTGGACGTCCAGCTTCTCCAGCACCTCGGCCGGGACGTCGTCCAGGTCGGCCTCGTTGCGCTTCGGGATGATGACCGTGGTGACACCCGCCCGGTGCGCGGCGAGCAGCTTCTGCTTCACCCCGCCGATGGGCAGGACACGGCCGGTCAGTGAGACCTCACCCGTCATCGCCACGTCCGTGCGGACCAGTCGGCCGGACAGGAGCGAGGCCAGCGCCGTCGTCATGGTGACGCCCGCGCTCGGACCGTCCTTGGGGACCGCGCCCGCCGGGAAGTGGATGTGCACGCCCCGGTCCTTCAGGTCGCCGACCGGCAGTTCCAGTTCGGCGCCGTGCGAGCGGAGGAAGGAGAGCGCGATCTGCGCCGACTCCTTCATCACGTCACCCAGCTGACCGGTCAGGGTCAGACCGGCCGCGCCCGTCTCCGGGTCGGCCAGCGACGCCTCCACGAAGAGGACGTCACCGCCCGCGCCCGTCACGGCCAGACCGGTGGCGACACCAGGCACCGCGGTGCGGCGCTCGGCCGGGTCCTGGGCGGACTCGGGCACGTGGTGCGGCCGTCCGATGAGCCCGCGCAGATCGGCGTCGGTCACCGTGAAGGGCAGCTCCCGCTCGCCGAGTTCGTGCTGCGCCGCGACCTTGCGGAGCAGGCGTGCGACGGCCCGCTCCAGGTTGCGTACGCCCGCTTCCCGGGTGTACTCCCCGGCGAGCTTGCGCAGCGCGCTCTCGTCGAGCGCGACCTCCTCCTTCTCCAGACCGGCCCGCTCCAGCTGACGCGGCAGCAGGTGGTCACGGGCGATGACGACCTTCTCGTCCTCGGTGTACCCGTCGAGCCGGACCAGTTCCATACGGTCGAGCAGCGCCTCCGGGATGGCTTCGAGCACGTTGGCCGTCGCCAGGAACACCACGTCGCTGAGGTCGAGCTCGACCTCCAGGTAGTGGTCCCGGAAGGTGTGGTTCTGGGCGGGGTCGAGGACTTCGAGCAGCGCCGCGGCGGGGTCGCCGCGGAAGTCGGAGCCGACCTTGTCGATCTCGTCCAGCAGGACCACCGGGTTCATGGACCCGGCCTCCTTGATGGCGCGGACGATCCGGCCGGGCAGCGCGCCGACGTACGTACGCCGGTGGCCGCGGATCTCGGCCTCGTCCCGTACGCCGCCGAGCGCGACCCGGACGAACTTGCGGCCCATGGCGTGCGCGACGGACTCGCCGAGCGAGGTCTTGCCGACACCGGGCGGACCGACGAGCGCTAGCACGGCACCGCCGCGCCGCCCGCCGACGACGCCGAGACCACGCTCGGAACGCCGCTTGCGCACGGCCAGGTACTCGGTGATGCGCTCCTTCACGTCCTCCAGACCGGCGTGCTCGGCGTCCAGGATGCCCTTGGCGCCCTGGATGTCGTACTCGTCCTCGGTGCGCTCGTTCCACGGCAGTTCCAGGACGGTGTCGAGCCAGGTCCGGATCCAGCCGCCCTCGGGCGACTGGTCGCTGGACCGCTCCAGCTTGTCGACTTCCTTGAGCGCGGCCTCGCGGACGTTCTCGGGGAGGTCGGCGGCCTCGACGCGGGTCCGGTAGTCGTCGGACTCCTCACCCTCCTTGGCGTCGCCGTTCAGCTCGCGCAGCTCCTTGCGGACGGCTTCGAGCTGGCGCCGCAGCAGGAACTCGCGCTGCTGCTTGTCGACGCCTTCCTGGACGTCCTTCGCGATGGACTCGGCGACATCCTGCTCGGCGAGGTGCTCACGCAGCTGCTCGGTGGCGAGCTTCAGCCGGGCGACCGGGTCGGCGGTCTCCAGCAGCGTGACCTTCTGCTCGGTGCTCAGGAACGGGGAGTAACCGGAATTGTCGGCAAGGGTGGACACGTCGTCGATGGCCTGCACGCGGTCCACGACCTGCCAGGCGCCGCGCTTGCGCAGCCAGCTGGTGGCGAGGGCCTTGTACTCCTTGACCAGTTCGGCGACGTGGCCGGGCAGCGGGTCGGGCACGGTCTCGTCGACCCGGGTGCCCTCGACCCACAGGGCGGCACCAGGACCGGTCGTCCCGGCGCCGATCTTCACGCGCCCACGGCCGCGGATCAGCGCGCCCGGGTCGCCGTCGGCCAGTCGGCCGACCTGCTCGACGGTGCCGAGCACGCCCGTGCTCGGGTACGCCCCGTCGATGCGTGGCACCAGCAGCACCTTCGGCTTGCCGGGCTCCGACCGCGCGGCGGCCTGGGCGGCCTCCACCGCGGCGCGTACATCGGCGTCGTTCAGGTCCAGCGGAACCACCATCCCGGGCAGCACGACCTCATCATCGAGCGGCAACACGGGCAGGGTGAGCGGTGTGGACGTCGAAGCCATTATCTCTCCCTAGGCAGTCAAGTTGAGCTATGCCGACTCAATGCACGTGAGCCCCGGATTGTTCCCCAGGGTCTGTTCGCTGTGAGCGATCGCTCTCCACGGAGACATCCGCGCAGGTCAGCGGGGTAACGCCACGCTTCCCTCTTGGCCGGCGCCACTCCGCCGCAGATCCGCGGCGCACGCCTGTGGTGCGGTCAACGCCGTCGGGCCGCCGTCCCTTCCCGTGCGACCGCGCCCGGTCGACGCGGTCACGAGAGTGCAAGAGCACCGCCACACCACCGCAATCGCATGCACAGCCGGCTCCTTCACACTGCAGGCTCATTCACAGGCTGTGCGCTGCTCTCCGTGGACGACGCGATGCGGGACTTCCGCGACAAGCTGCGCTCCCTCGGGCAGCTCGACAACACCCTGGTGCTGTACACGAGCGACCACGGCCTGCTCTGGGCCGACCACGGCTGGCTGCGCAAGTCGGTGCCGTACCGGCCGAGCCTGGAGGTGACGTTCTACCTGTCGTGGCCGGGCGGCGGGCTCGGCACGGCCAGGACCGACGACCGGCTCACGGCGCACGTCGACATCGCGCCCACCCTTCTCGACGCGGCCGGCATCACCCCGGACACCCCGCACGACGGCCACTCGCTGCTCGGCACCCGGGACCGCGACCACGTGCTCGCCGAGTGGTGGTGGAACCGTCAGGACAAGCAGCCGATCCACAGCTGGGCGACGTACATCGGCAAGACCGAGCAGTGCACGGAGTACTACGGCCTCCGCCTGGACCGGCAGGGCCGGCTGCCCGGCGGGGTGAACCGCGGCGAGGTCCTCTTCCGCGAGTACTACGACCTGCGCGCCGACCCGTACCAGCTCACCAACAGGCTCCACGGGGCGAGTGCGGAACAGGAGCGCCGCCTCGGCGTCCCGGAGCCGGCCCGACGGCTGACGGCGGCCCGGGTCACCTGACCCGACCGGACCGGACCGGGCCCGCCCCGAACACCCCGACCGCCCGCGGTGCTAGGCGGCGACGGTGCCGGGCGTCTGAGCGGTGTGTACGGCGGCGGAGGCGGCGGGGCTGGAGGCCGCCTCCGTACGGGCGCGGCGCCAGCCCCGGACCAGCGGCCAGGTCGACACCCCGATCGCCAGGGACATCACATGCCCCCAGTCCGTCATCGGGTCGGCGAATTCGAGCAGGTCCCCGACGACCATCGAGCCGAAGACGACCAGCAGTGGCCAGCGCAGCCAGGGCCTCAGCAGCCCGGCGAGCGCGCCGACGCTCGTGGCGACGCCGAAGCTGATGCCGTAGTCGAGGCGGTGCAGGGAGCTGTCAGGGAGGTCTCCCGCCAGCACGGAAAGGCCGACGGGCACCTCGGTGGCCAGGGTCGCCACGACGTGCCCGAGCAGGAAGACTCCGGCGGCCCGCAGGCCGCCTATCCGCCGCTCCAGCGCGGTCAGCACCAGCACGAACCCGATGGCGTACGGCGAGGTGATCCCGCCCGCCATCCACAGCGCGCTGGCCAGCAGCACCAGCACCGGTTCGCGTACGAGGTGCGCGACATCGGTGCTGGACCCCTGCTGCAAGGCGTGGACGAGGGAGGGGTCCGCGTAGTCGGTGACCATCGCGGTGACGGTGAGCACGACCGCGTAACCGAAGGTGAACGGCGTTCCGGTGGGGGTGGGCAGCAGCCGCCAGGGACGGAGCGACCGGAGCCGGGCGAGGGCGCGGGAGACGGGTGGAGCGGGAGGGGCGAGTACAGGGGGTGTCGCCGGGCGGGGGGCGGGCGGCACGGTCGTGGCGCCGCGTTGTCGCGGCACCCCGTCCAGGAGAAGCGTGCCCGTCTGTGGGTCCTTGAGCGCGGCATCGGCCGAGGAGGCCGTCGGGGCCGTGGTCGTCGCCACTGCCGTCGCCGTCGCGGTCGTGCTCCGGTCCAAGGTGAGGGGCTCCTTCCGTCCCGCCCCACCCTTGGGGGCTCGCGGCGCCGCTGTCTATGACCGACGCCACGTGGGAGGCGATTCATAGCAACCTGATAAGCGCGTACGGCGTCCGGGGGCGCCATGTCCGCATACGCGTCCGAGTCAGTCCGTGCGCGTGTCCGAGTCGGTCCGTGCGTGCGTCCGAGCCGGTCCCGTATGCGCGTCCGACGGCAGCCCCGTGCCCGAGACGGTGATCGAGCGCAGCAGCCGGTCGAGGTAGGCCCGCATCCGGGCGGCCATGTCGACGCCCGTGGGGTCGAGGGCCCACTGCAGCTGGATGCCGTCCATGACGGCGGCGAACTCCTCGGCGAGCGCCTCGCAGTCGGTGTCGGGCTTCAGTTCGCCGCTCGCGACCGCCTCGCGCAGCGCGCCCGCGCTGACCTCGACGAGATCGGCGTAGCGCTTCACGAAGAACGCGTGGGCGGGGTGGCCGGGATCGCCCGCCTCGGCGAGCAGGACGTTGAACATCTTGGTGCGTCCCGGGCGCCGGCCGTTGTAGTCGGCGAGTCCCACCAGCGCCGCGAAGAACTCGGCGGCCGAGTGCGCCTCGACCGCGAAGAACCGCTCGACGTCGTGCTCCTCGCTGCGCCGCAGTACGCAGACGAGCAGGTCCTCCTTGCTGCGGAAGTGGTGCAGCAGGCCGCCCTGGGTGATGCCGACGTCCTTGGCGATCCGGGCCAGCGAGGAGGCGTGGAAGCCCCACTGGGCGAAGTGTTCGACGGCGACGTCGAGGATGCGCAGCCGGCGTTCGTCCCCGACGGCGTAGGTGCCCCGGACGGTGCCCGGAACCTTGCGCTCCGCCTCCACGCTCTCCTCCGACCTCCGGTTTCGGACCATGCCCGCCACCATAGCCGCCGCACAGACTGCCGCTCGGGCCGTTTCCGACCGGCGGTTACACGAGTCAATCCGCCCTACTTTCAAGCCACGCGCAGCGTGATTCTGGCCACATGAACAAAACCTAGTACCCACTCGGTTTTGATGTTTCCCTGTGGTCGCCGGCGCGGCAAGGAAGCCGCGCCTCGTCCCCATGGAGAGCCGCCATGGCCGTCACTCCCGACTCCTCGCTCGGTGCCCGCTCGCCCGAGCCGCTGCACGACGCGCCTTCCCCCCAGGCCCCTGCGAACGCCCCCGCCAAGCTCGTCCTCGGCCTCGCCCTCGCCCAGTTCGGCGCCTATCTCGCCGTCCTCACCCCGGTCATGGTCACCCTCGCCCTGCGGGTCAGCCAGATCGTCCCGGAGGGCGACCGCGGTGCCGCCCTCGGCCAGGTGCTCTCCGTCGGCGCTCTGCTCGCGATGCTCGGCAACCCGGTCTTCGGCGCCCTGTCCGACCGCACCACCAGCCGCTTCGGGCGCCGCCGGCCCTGGCTGGTCGGCGGCATGACCGCGGGCCTCGCCGGGCTCATGGTCGTCGCCCTGGGCGGCAACGTCCTGACGCTGATGCTCGGCTGGGCCCTCGCGCAGCTCGGCATCAACGCCGCCCTGTCCGCGCTGACCTCCTGCGTCCCCGATCTGATCCCGCCGCACCAGCAGGCCCGGGTCTCCGGCATCGTCGGCATGACGACGTCGTTCTCGATGATCGCGGGCTCGGTCCTGGCCAATGTCTTCAGCGGCTCGATGGCGCTGGCGTTCCTCGTCCCCGGCGTCATCGGGCTCGCCGCGGTCGGCTATCTGGTCGCGGTGATGAAGGACCGCCCGGCCCGCGCCGGCGCCTTCGAGCCGTACAGCCTCCGCGAGTTCCTGCGCAGCTTCTGGGTCGACCCGCGCAAGCACCCCGACTTCGCCTGGAACTTCGCCGGCCGCTTCCTGGTCTTCACCGGCGCCTCCTGCGTCACCAGCTACCAGGTCTACTTCCTGATGGACCGCCTCGGCTACAGCGACGACGCCGTCTCCGGCAAGGTCCTCGTCGGCACCCTCGCCATGGTCGTCGCGACCGTGACCGGCTCGCTGCTCGGCGGCCAGCTCTCCGACCGTTCGGGCCGCCGCAAGCCGTACGTCCTCGGCTCCTCGCTCGTCATGGCCCTCAGCCTGGCGCTGCTCGCCGCCGCGCAGTCCTTCGGGATGTACGTCGTCGCCGTGATCGTCTTCGGTCTCGGCGAGGGCCTCTACCTCTCCGTCGACATGGCGCTCGCCGCCGCGGTGCTGCCCAACCCCGACGAGTCGGCCAAGGACATGGGCGTCCTCAACATCGGCAACGCCCTGCCCCAGTCCCTCGTCCCGATCGCCGCCCCCGCGCTCCTGGCGATCGGCGGGGGCGGCAACTACGGGGCGCTGTTCCTCTTCGGCGCGATCGCCGCCGTACTGGGCGCACTCGCCGTCCAGTTCATCCGCTCCGTCAAGTGACGCCCTTCAAACAGCCCCCTTCTTTAAGAAGCCCGTCAAGCAGCCGCCTCGAGCAAGAAGGAAGCAAGGAATCCGGGATGCCCTCAGGGAAGACCACCGCCACGTACCGCGATCCGCACCGCCCCGTCGACGAGCGCGTCGAGGATCTGCTCTCCCGCATGACGCTGGAGGAGAAGGCGGGGCAGCTGTTCCACTCCATGCTCTCCATGAACGCGGACGGCACCTTCGCCACCGACGGGCCCTTCGTGCACGCCCCCACCCCCGAGCTGATCGAGGGCAGGGGACTGACCCACTTCAACCTCATCGGCCAGTACGGCGTGCGCGAGACGGCCCAGTGGGTCAACCGGGTCCAAGAGCTGGCCGCGAGCACCCGTCTGGGCATCCCGGTCACCCTCTCCACCGACCCGCGCCACGCGTTCACCGACAACCCGGGCGCCTCCTTCGGCTCCGGCGCCTTCTCCGCCTGGCCCGAACCCCTGGGCCTGGCCGCGATCGGCGACCCGGCGCTGGTGGAGCGCTTCGGGGACACGGTCCGCCGCGAGTACCTGGCGGTGGGCTTCCGGGTCGCGCTGCACCCGCAGATCGACCTGGCCACCGAACCGCGCTGGTCGCGCCAGAGCGGCACGTTCGGATCCAGCGCGGAGCTGACGAGCGAGCTGGTACGGGCGTACGTACGCGGTCTCCAGGGGACGAGGCTCGGACCGGACTCCGTCGCCGCCATGGTCAAGCACTTCCCCGGCGGCGGACCGCAGAAGGACGGCGAGGACCCGCACTTCGCGCACGGCAAGGAGCAGATCTACCCGGGCGGCATGCGTGAGTACCACCTCCAGCCCTTCAAGGCGGCCGTGGAGGCGGGCTGTTCCCAGGTGATGCCGTACTACGGGCAGCCGATCGGCACCGACTGGGAGGAGGTCGGCTTCGGCTTCAACCGCGATGTCCTCACCGGTCTCCTGCGCGAACGCCTCGGCTTCGACGGCATCGTCTGCACCGACTGGGGCCTGCTCACCGACGCGCCCGTGCTCGGCGAGCTGTTCCCCGCGCGGGCCTGGGGCGCCGAGCACCTGACCGTCGCCGAACGCGCGGCGAAGGCGCTGGACGGGGGCAGCGACCAGTTCGGCGGCGAGCAGTGCCCCGAGGTGATCGTGGAACTGGTCCGCTCGGGCCGCGTCACGAAGGAGCGCATCGACGAATCCGTACGTCGACTCCTGCGCGAGAAATTCACACTCGGCCTCTTCGAGCACCCCTACGTGGACCCCGACCGGGCGGAGGAGACCGTCGGGGCGGGCGAGTTCACCGCGCTCGGCGAGGCCGCCCAACGCCGCTCGCTGACCGTCCTGACCAACCACGGACTGCTGCCCCTCGAGGGCCGCCCGAACCTGTACGCGCGGGGGATCTCCGAGCAAGTGGCCGCCGCGTACGGCAACGTCGTCCCCGATCCGGTCGACGCGGACCTCGCGGTCCTGCGGCTGCGCACGCCCCACGAGGAGCGCCCCGGTCTCTTCGAGTCCTTCTTCCACTCGGGGTCGCTGGCCTTCCCGGAGGACGAGCTCAAGGAGATCCTGCGGCTGCTGGACGCGGTGCCCACGCTGGTGTGCGTCAACCTCGAACGACCCGCCGTCCTCCCCGAGATCGCCGCGAAGGCGGCCGCGCTGGTCGCCGACTACGGCGCGAGCGACACGGCGCTCCTGGACGTCGCCTTCGGACGGGCTCGGGCCCAGGGGCGACTGCCGTTCGAACTGCCGCGCTCCATGGCGGCGGTCGAGGCGTCACGGCCGGACGTCCCCGACGACACCGAAGACCCCGTGTTCCCGTACGGGCACGGACTGAACCTCTGCCCCCCTGAGGGTTAATTCGGCTGCCCATCCTGGTGAAAGTGCCAGGATGGGAGTCATGACTGCCTCGTACGACATCCCTGTAGTCATCGATCGCCGGGAAGGCCCCTACGGCGAGGTCGTGTTGCGGCGCCACGGCGCGCTGCTGCAGATCATCGCCAACGGGTGCTTCCTGATGGACACCTCCGACGGCCGCTCGGAACGGCTGCTCGTCGACGCCGCGCTGGACGCCCTGGACGGGCGGGCGGAGCCGAAGGTGCTGATCGGGGGGCTCGGTGTCGGGTTCTCCCTGGCACACGCCGCCGCCGACCCGCGCTGGGGGCACATCACCGTCGTCGAACGCGAAGGGGCCATCATCGACTGGCACCGTGACGGACCGCTGGCGGAACTCTCCGCGGCGGCGCTCGCCGACCCCCGGACCGAGATCGTGAGATCCGATCTGCTCGCTCACGTCAATGAGACTTCCGACACGTACGACGCGCTGTGCCTCGACATCGACAACGGGCCCGACTGGACCGTCACCGAGGACAACACCGGGCTGTACGGACCGGCCGGACTGGCAAGCTGCGCAAGGGTGTTGAAGCCGGGCGGGGTGCTCGCCGTGTGGTCGGCGCGACCCTCTCCGGAATTTGAAGGAACGCTGCGGAATGCCGGATTCCACCAGGTGCGTACCGAAGAGATCCCCGTTGCCCGGGGCGTTCCGGACGTCGTCCATCTCGCGGTCGGGCCTGGATAGCCGAGCGAAGGTGACTGCCCGTACCCTGCTTCCCTGGCGCAGATCATTCAAGCGTCAAGCGCAGTCATGGGATCACCCCACGGATTCCGGAAAGCACACCTCAGGGGCGGGCGATGGAGCAGACACACACCTCGCACAACGGCACGGCGGCCACGCCAGGCGCTCAGCGCCGGGTGCTGGTGGTCGAGGACGACCCGACGATCGTCGACGCCATCGCGGCCCGCCTGCGAGCCGAGGGATTCCTCGTGCAAACCGCGGGCGACGGACCGGCCGCCGTCGACACAGCAGAGGCCTGGCAGCCCGACCTGCTGATCCTCGACATCATGCTGCCCGGCTTCGACGGCCTGGAGGTCTGCCGACGCGTGCAGGCCCAGCGCCCGGTGCCGGTGCTGATGCTCACCGCGCGCGACGACGAGACCGACATGCTGGTCGGGCTCGGCGTCGGCGCCGACGACTACATGACCAAGCCGTTCTCGATGCGCGAGCTGGCCGCGCGCGTGCACGTCCTGCTGCGCCGGGTCGAGCGGGCCGTGGTGGCCGCCTCGACGCCGCGCAGCGGGATCCTGCGCCTCGGCGAGCTGGAGATCGACCACGCGCAGCGCCGGGTACGGGTGCGCTCGGAGGACGTGCACCTCACGCCCACCGAATTCGACCTCCTGGTATGCCTCGCCAACACTCCGCGCGCGGTACTCTCCCGCGAGCAGTTGCTGGCCGAGGTCTGGGACTGGGCGGACGCCTCGGGCACTCGGACCGTGGACAGCCACATCAAGGCGCTGCGCCGGAAGATCGGTGCCGAGCGGATCCGTACCGTCCACGGCGTGGGCTACGCCCTGGAGACCCCGACTCCCTGAGCCGGGTCTCCGCAGGGACCAGGAACCTCATGTAGGGGGCTGATGTCATGAGCGGGCTCGGTGAATCGGGCAGAACCACGGGCGTCGTGAGCGGTCCCGGTGAGCCGGGCCGCGGCGAGGGGTTCTGGGGCTCCGTACGCCCCTTTTCGATCAAGACCAAGCTGGGCGCGCTGGTCGTCATCTCCGTGCTCATCACCACGGGTCTGTCGATGATCGCGGTGCACACCAAGACGGAGCTCCGCTTCATCACGGTCTTCTCGATGATCGCCACACTGCTGATAACGCAGTTCGTGGCCCATTCGCTCACCGCGCCGCTGGACGAGATGAACACGGTCGCCCGCTCCATCTCGCACGGCGACTACACCCGCCGGGTGCGTGACGACCGGCGGGACGAACTGGGCGACCTGGCCCAGACGATCAACCTCATGGCCGACGAACTGAAGGCCCAGGACCGCCAGCGCAAGGAACTCGTGGCGAATGTGTCGCACGAGCTGCGCACCCCCATCGCGGGCCTGCGCGCGGTCCTGGAGAACGTCGTGGACGGTGTCTCCGCCGCCGACCCCGAGACGATGCGTACGGCCCTGAAGCAGACGGAGCGGCTGGGCCGGCTGGTCGAGACGCTGTTGGACCTCTCCAGGCTGGACAACGGCGTCGTACCCCTGCGCAGGCGCCGTTTCGAGGTGTGGCCGTACCTGTCCGGCGTGCTCAAGGAGGCCAACATGGTCGCCTCCGTGCGCGCGGGCATCGCCTCGGGCTCCGGCAGTCACACCCGCACCGACGTCCATCTGCACCTCGACGTGTCCCCGCCGGAGCTGACCGCGCACGCGGACCCGGAGCGGATCCACCAGGTCGTGGCGAACCTCATCGACAACGCGGTCAAGCACAGCCCGCCGCACGGCCGGGTGACGGTCAAGGCGCGGCGCGGCGACTACCCGGAGTCACTTGCCCTGGAGGTCCTGGACGAGGGCCCCGGCATTCCGCAGTCGGAGTGGCACCGGGTCTTCGAGCGCTTCAACCGCGGCGGGGTGCCCTCGCCGCACGGCCCGGGCAGCGACGGCGGTACGGGCCTCGGGCTCGCCATCGCCCGTTGGGCGGTCGATCTGCACGGCGGCCGGATCGGCGTGGCCGAATCCCAGCGGGGCTGCCGGATTCAGGTCATCCTTCCAGGGCTTCCTTCTCTGCCAAGTTGACGTAAAGTTCGAACCGGAGCCACAAGATCCATCGTCGTCCCGTGCTCGTGGACACGTGTGATCAGGCACAGGGCCGTGTGAGTCGTACCGCGACCCTGGATCGACGTACCCATTCCGGACCGAAACCCCGCTTGTTTCCCGCCATTTCCTTCCTCGAAACACGCTTTCCGATGTGACTTACACGACGTTGGACCAGCCCGGCCTGACCTTCTCGGCCATGGGGGCGTAGCCTTAATTCCCGCTGTCCATCACCTTGTGAAGCGGAAGAGGGCGGTTGCCGCCGTGTCGCCACAGTCCCCCAGTAACTCGAGCATCTCGACCGATGACCAAGCCGCCGGGAAGAACCCCGCGGCCGCGTTCGGTGCGAACGAATGGCTCGTCGACGAGATCTATCAGCAGTACCTCCAGGACCCGAATTCGGTAGACCGAGCCTGGTGGGACTTCTTCGCCGACTACAAGCCGGGGGCTCCTGCCGCCTCGGCTTCGGCGGGTACTGCGGCCGCGGGGGCCGCAGGGACCACCACCCCGTCAGCGACGCCTCAGGCCGCGCCTGCCGCTCCGGCAGCCCCTGCCGCGCCCGCAGCGCCCGCAGCCCCGGCTCAGGCCGCTCCTGCGCCCGTCCAGGCCGCCGCTCCCGCGGCATCGAAGCCCGCTGCCGCCGCCCCGGCCCCCGTGAAGGCCGCTCCGGCCGCCGCGAAGCCGAAGGCCGAGCCCGCGACCGAGGGCCCCGAGGGTCCCGAGTATGTGACGCTGCGTGGTCCCGCCGGTGCCGTCGCGAAGAACATGAACGCCTCCCTGGAGCTGCCCACGGCCACGTCCGTGCGCGCGGTCCCGGTGAAGCTGCTCTTCGACAACCGCATCGTCATCAACAACCACCTGAAGCGCGCCCGGGGCGGGAAGATCTCCTTCACCCACCTCATCGGCTACGCGATGGTGCAGGCCATCAAGGCCATGCCATCGATGAACTGGCACTACGCGGAGAAGGACGGGAAGCCCACCCTCGTCAAGCCTCCGCACGTCAACTTCGGCCTCGCCATCGACCTGGTGAAGCCGAACGGCGACCGCCAGCTCGTCGTCGCCGGCATCAAGAAGGCCGAGACGCTGAACTTCTTCGAGTTCTGGCAGGCCTACGAGGACATCGTCCGCCGCGCCCGCGACGGCAAGCTGACGATGGACGACTTCACCGGTGTCACGGTCTCCCTGACCAACCCCGGCGGCCTCGGCACCGTCCACTCCGTCCCGCGTCTGATGCCCGGCCAGTCGGTCATCATGGGCGTCGGCTCCATGGACTACCCGGCGGAGTTCCAGGGCACCTCCCAGGACACCCTGAACAAGCTCGGCATCTCGAAGGTCATGACGCTCACGTCGACCTACGACCACCGGGTGATCCAGGGCGCCGCCTCCGGCGAGTTCCTCAGGATCGTCGCGAACCTCCTCCTCGGCGAGAACGGCTTCTTCGACGAGATCTTCGAGGCCCTGCGCATCCCCTACGAGCCGGTCCGCTGGCTCAAGGACATCGACGCCAGCCACGACGACGACGTCACGAAGGCCGCGCGCGTCTTCGAACTGATCCACTCCTACCGGGTCCGCGGCCACGTCATGGCCGACACCGACCCGCTGGAGTACCGCCAGCGCAAGCACCCCGACCTCGACATCACCGAGCACGGCCTCACCCTGTGGGACCTGGAGCGCGAGTTCGCGGTCGGCGGCTTCTCCGGCAAGTCGATGATGAAGCTGCGCGACATCCTCGGCGTGCTGCGCGACTCGTACTGCCGCACCACCGGCATCGAGTTCATGCACATCCAGGACCCGAAGCAGCGCAAGTGGATCCAGGACCGCGTCGAGCGCCCGCACTCCAAGCCGGAGCGCGAGGAGCAGCTGCGCATCCTGCGCCGCCTGAACGCTGCGGAGGCCTTCGAGACCTTCCTGCAGACGAAGTACGTCGGCCAGAAGCGCTTCTCCCTGGAGGGCGGCGAGTCCGTCATCCCGCTCCTCGACGCCGTCATCGACAGCGCCGCGGAGTCCCGCCTGGACGAGGTCGTCATCGGCATGGCCCACCGCGGCCGCCTGAACGTCCTCGCCAACATCGTCGGCAAGTCGTACGCGCAGATCTTCCGCGAGTTCGAGGGCAACCTGGACCCGAAGTCGATGCACGGCTCCGGCGACGTGAAGTACCACCTGGGCGCCCAGGGCACCTTCACCGGCCTCGACGGCGAGCAGATCAAGGTCTCGCTGGCCGCGAACCCCTCCCACCTGGAGACGGTCGACCCGGTCATCGAGGGCATCGCCCGCGCCAAGCAGGACATCATCAACAAGGGCGGCACGGACTTCACCGTCCTGCCGGTCGCCCTGCACGGTGACGCGGCCTTCGCGGGCCAGGGTGTGGTCGCCGAGACGCTGAACATGTCGCAGCTGCGTGGCTACCGCACCGGCGGCACGGTCCACATCGTCATCAACAACCAGGTCGGCTTCACCGCCGCCCCGGAGTCCTCCCGCTCCTCCATGTACGCCACCGACGTGGCCCGCATGATCGAGGCGCCGATCTTCCACGTGAACGGCGACGACCCCGAGGCCGTCGTCCGCGTCGCTCGCCTGGCCTTCGAGTTCCGCCAGGCGTTCAACAAGGACGTCGTGATCGACCTCATCTGCTACCGCCGTCGCGGGCACAACGAGTCGGACAACCCGGCGTTCACGCAGCCGCTGATGTACGACCTGATCGACAAGAAGCGCTCGGTGCGCAAGCTCTACACCGAGTCCCTGATCGGCCGCGGCGACATCACCCTCGAAGAGGCCGAGCAGGCGCTGCAGGACTTCCAGGGCCAGCTGGAGAAGGTCTTCACCGAGGTCCGCGAGGCCGTCTCGCAGGGGGCCGAGGTGCAGATCTCGGACCCGCAGGCGCAGTTCCCTGTGGCCGTGCAGACCGCGGTCTCCCAGGAGGTCGTCAAGCGGATCGCCGAGTCCCAGGTCAACATCCCCGACAACGTCACCGTCCACCCGCGTCTGCTGCCGCAGCTGCAGCGCCGGGCAGCGATGATCGAGGACGGCACGATCGACTGGGGCATGGGCGAGACCCTCGCCATCGGCTCCCTCCTCCTGGAGGGCACCCCGGTCCGGCTGTCGGGCCAGGACTCCCGCCGCGGCACCTTCGGCCAGCGCCACGCGGTCCTGATCGACCGGGTCACGGGCGAGGACTTCACCCCGCTCCAGTACCTCTCCGACGACCAGGCCCGCTACAACGTCTACGACTCCCTGCTCTCCGAGTACGCGGTCATGGGCTTCGAGTACGGCTACTCGCTGGCCCGCCCGGACGCCCTCGTGATGTGGGAGGCGCAGTTCGGCGACTTCGTCAACGGCGCGCAGACGGTCGTCGACGAGTACATCTCGGCCGCGGAGCAGAAGTGGGGCCAGACGTCCGGCGTCACCCTCCTCCTCCCCCACGGCTACGAGGGCCAGGGCCCGGACCACTCCTCGGCCCGCATCGAGCGCTTCCTCCAGCTGTGCGCGCAGAACAACATGACGGTCGCCCAGCCGACGCTCCCGTCGAACTACTTCCACCTCCTGCGGTGGCAGGTGCACAACCCGCACCACAAGCCGCTGGTCGTCTTCACCCCGAAGTCGATGCTGCGCCTCAAGGCCGCCGCGTCGAAGACGGAGGAGTTCACCACGGGCGCCTTCCGCCCCGTCATCGGCGACGACTCGGTCGACGCCGCGGCGGTCCGCAAGGTCGTCTTCTGCGCCGGCAAGCTGTACTACGACCTCGAGGCCGAGCGGCAGAAGCGCGGCGTCACGGACACGGCGATCATCCGCATCGAGCGCCTGTACCCGCTCGCGGGTGCCGAGCTCCAGGCGGAGATCGCCAAGTACCCGAACGCCGAGAAGTACCTGTGGGCCCAGGAGGAGCCGGCGAACCAGGGCGCGTGGCCCTTCATCGCCCTCAACCTGATCGACCACCTGGACCTGGCCGTCGGCGCCGACATCCCGGGCGCCGAGCGGCTGCGCCGCATCTCCCGCCCGGCCGGCTCGTCCCCGGCCGTGGGCTCGGCGAAGCGGCACCAGGCCGAGCAGGAGCAGCTGGTGCGTGAGGTGTTCGAGGCGTAGCCCTCGACCCACTCACGTCCGGTGAAGGGCCCGGTCTCCGAGAACACCGGAGGCCGGGCCCTTCCCTGTGCCACCGTTCCGGCGGTGATACGGGGTCCGAGGCCCTCCGGGCGCCCCGTGCGCCCACTTATCCTTTTCTCAGCGTTCCCCTTCACTTTCACCGACGGAGCACCATCCATGTACTTCACCGACCGTGGCATCGAGGAACTGGAGAAGCGGCGCGGCGAGGAGGAGGTCACCTTCGAGTGGCTCGCCGAGCAGCTGCGTACGTTCGTCGACCTCAATCCGGACTTCGAGGTGCCGGTGGAGCGGCTGGCGACGTGGCTGGCGCGGCTGGACGACGAGGACGACGAGGAGTAGGTCCCCGACGCCGGGAGCGGGTGGGCGTCAGTCGAAGGCGCGCAGCCGGTCGTACGCGAGGCCGAGCGCCCCGTGGAGCATCAGGAGCGTCCCGGCGACGATCCAGCCTGCGCTGTGGCGCCGTACGCCCCACACGGTGAGCGGCAGCCCGGCGGCCAGCTGCCCGGTCGCGAGGACACGGGCCCGGCGCCCGCGCAGCCAGGAACCCCCACCGGCGCCTTCCACCGCCTCCAGCTCCGCCCGGACCGCCGCACGCCACCCGTTCCACTCGATCTGCTCGGCACCGGGCTGGGTCCGGGCCACCTCGAGGAGCCGGTCGGCCGGTTCCCCGGGGCCGAGCCCGGCCGGCAGCAGCACCCCCGCGCGCGTGAGGACGGCGAGCAGTCCCCGCAGGCGCGCGCGGGCGTCCGCCCCGGACACCGGCCTGGTCAGCGGGTCGAGCGCCTGCATGTCGAGGACCGGGTCGAGGCCGAGCCGCGCGGCGAAGGTGCGCATCGCCTCGTCCTCACCGACCGGGGTGCCGTTCGCCAGCCATTCGTAACCCACGCTGCGCCGGAAGCCCGCCGCGAGGGTGAGCCCGCTGCGGTCCTCGTCCCACCACAGGGCCAGTACGGGCCAGGAGGCGCTGACGGCCAGGGCGGTGGCCCACCCCGTGACCACGCGGTCGACGGGCTCGGCGCCGTGCAGCCAGGGCTCCCCCTCGGGCACGAGCACGCTCCACTCGGGGCCCGCCCCGGTGAGCAGCATCCGCTCCCGCAACAGCTGGGCGGCCAGACCGACGGACTCGTGCCCTGCCCGGCAGAGCAGCAGGGCGCCGGCGGCCTTGGCCTGGGACGAGTCGGGCGTCGTGGACATGGGCACACCGTAGATCGACGGCGACTCGAATTACCCGTTTTGCCCGTCAAGTCCCCACCACTCACCCGCAAGCCCCCATCGCGAGGGCACGACTTCCTCCAAACGAGTGCCTTGACTTTCCGCATCCGCGATATATCGTGAATAGCGGAAGACGCGATATGGCGCGTCGAGTCCAGATTACGTCGAGTCCAGACGCGCGCCCGGTCTGGTCGGGTCGTTGGGAGGTCTGCACCATGTCCGAGTGGTCCGTCGCAGAGCCGAGGAAGCTCACCTTCGACGACCCCGTGACGGCGCTTCATGTGCGCGTCGTCAACGGAACGGTGAACGTCGTGGGGACCGACGAGGGTTCCGCCCGCCTGGAAGTCTCCGAGCTGGAGGGCCCGCCACTGCTCGTGACCCAGCAGGACGGCACGCTCACCGTGGCGTACGAGGACCTGCCCTGGAAGGGCTTCCTCAAGTGGCTCGACCGCAAGGGCTGGCGCCGCAGCGCCGTCGTCACGCTGGCCGTCCCGGCCGGCACCCCCGTCGAGGTGGGCGTCGTCGGCGCCGCCGCCGTGGTCTCCGGGATGGAGAACAGGGTGGCGGTCAAGGGCGTCACGGGCGACACGACCCTCGTGCGGATCGCCGGCCCCGTCCGCGTGGAGACCGTCTCCGGCAGCCTGGAGGCCCAGGCCGTCACCGGCGACCTCCGCTTCAACTCCGTCTCCGGCGACCTGACCGTGGTCGAGGCCTCGGGCTGCTCCGTGCGCGCCGAATCGGTGAGCGGTTCGATGATCGTGGACCTCGACCCCAGGGGCACCCCCACCGACGTCCAACTGTCGAACGTCTCGGGGGAGATCGCCATCCGCCTCCCGCACCCCGCGGACGCCGAGGTGGAGGCCAACACCGCCAGCGGCACGGTCTCCAGTGCCTTCGAGGACCTCCGGGTCAGCGGCCAGTGGGGCGCCAAGAAGATCACCGGCCGACTGGGCGCGGGCAACGGCAAGTTGAAGGCGATGACCGTCTCCGGCTCCATCGCCATGCTCCGCAGGCCGACGGCGGAGGACGAGCCCCACGAGAACGGGTCGTCCGCTTCTCCGGAGACCCCGACCGACAAGAAGGTGCTCTGACATGCCTCCCGTCTTCGCCCACGGCCGCCTGCGCCTCTACCTGCTGAAGCTGCTGGACGAGGCCCCCCGCCACGGGTACGAGGTGATCCGGCTCCTGGAGGAGCGCTTCCAGGGGCTGTACGCACCCTCGGCGGGCACCGTCTACCCCCGGCTGGCGAAGCTGGAGGCGGAAGGGCTGGTCACCCACACCACCGAGGGCGGCCGCAAGGTGTACGCGATCACGGACGCGGGCCGCGCCGAACTGGCCGACCGCAGCGGCGAACTGGCCGACCTGGAGCTGGAGATCCGCGATTCGGTCGCGGAGCTCGCCGCGGAGATCCGCGCCGATGTGCGGGGCGCGGCGGGCGATCTGCGCCGAGAGATGCGGGCCGCGGCGACCGAGGCGAGGCGCACCGGCAAGAGCGGTGCCAGCACCGGCACTGGCACCGGAGAACGCGAAGGTCCCGCAGGTGAGTTCGGGGACTTCGGAGACTCCCATGACAAGGAGTCGTGGCGGGTCGCCAAGGAGGAGATGCGGCGGGTCAAGCAGGAGTGGAAGGAACAGAACCGGCGCGCGAAGGACGAGAGCCGCCGGGCCCGCGACGAGGCGCAGCGCGCGCGGCGCCAGGCCAAGGAGGCGCAGGAGGAGATGCAGCGCATGGCCAAGCGGGTCCAGGAGCAGGTCCAGGACCGCTTCGCGCGCGGCGACTGGCCGAACGGGGTCCGTGAGGGGCTGAGCGAACTGGCCAAGGAGTTCGGCGACTTCGGGAAGACCTTCGGCAAGGACTTCGGTAAGGACTTCGGCTTCGGCCGCGCGGGTACGGCGGCCACCGGGTCGGCGAAGCCCGAGTACGCCGAGTACACGGACACTCCGGAGGACTTCCCCGCCGACTACGCGCCCTCCTGGGCCCACGAGGACTCCACCGGCGACCCGGCCCGTGACCTCGAACGCCTCCTGGACCGCTTCCGCGACGACATCCGCGACGCCGCCCGCGACCACGGGGTGACGGAGGACCAACTCCGCTCGGCCCGCCGCCACTTGTCGACAGCCGCGGCGCACATCGGGGCCGCGTTGCACACGCCGAAGAGCTGACGCCCATCGCCGCCCGGGGCCTTCCGAGGCCCGAGGGGATCCCCCGGGCTCCGGCCGGGGGATCTCGGAGAAGCCCCCGGCGAAGCCCCCGGTTCCGACCGCTCACTCACCCCGCCTTGGCCTCCCCGCCGCCGTACAGCACGCGCGTGACCGCCTCATAGGTGACCCCGTGGTCGGCGAGCACCTCCGCCGGCACACCGGGCCGAGCGGTCAGGGCCATCAGCAGATGCTCGTCGCCGATGTGCCGGTCATGACGGGCGAGCGCCGCACGAAGGGACCGCGTCAGCACGTCCTTGGCCCCCGGGGCGAACGGCCGACGCCTGGAACGGCGACCGCCGCCACCCCCGTTCCCCGATCCCAGCGCCCCGACCCCGTGGGCCTCCTCCACCCGGGAGACGATCTCCGAGAGGTCGATCCCGAGCCCGGAGAGCGCCTCCGTGTCGGCGCGGGAGAGCCCGCCCCGTCGGCGCGCCTCGGCAAGCGACCGTTCCATGGAGTCGCGACGACCGGCCGCCCCGAGCGAGGCCAGCGCGAACGAGCCGCGGCTGCCCTCCCGATCGAGGAGGGCGAGCAGCATGTGCTCGTCGTCCACCGCCTCGGCACCCGTGCGTTCGGCGTGCCCGACCGCTCCCGCGACCACGGCCCGGGCGTCCTTCGTGAACCGCTCGAACATCACTGCCTCCCGTATTTCTTGTGCACGGCCTGCCTGCTCACTCCGAGTTCCGCGGCGATCTCCTGCCACGACCAGCCCTGATTGCGCGCGCTGCGCACCTGTACCGCCTCCAACTGCTCCAGCAGCCTCCGCAGCGCGGAGACCGCCCGCAGTCCGATCCGCGGATCGCGATCACCCGCACGCTCGGCGAGATCCGTTGCTTCGGTCATGCTGTCAATCTAAGTTGACAGCAGGGTGGCCGTCAACCCCAGTTGACAAGCGGCACGCGAAACGGCGGGCCCGAATCCTCCCGAGCCCGCCGCGACCACCCTGCGCTGCACCTCGGCCCGAACGGCCGAGGATTCCCTCAATCCCTCACCCTCATCCCACCGTAAGAACGATCTTCCCGAACTGATCGCCCGCCGCCAGCCGCTCGAACCCTTCCCGGGCCCGGTCCAGCGGAAGCACCTCGTCGATGACGGGTCGCACACCCGTGGCGGCGCAGAAGGAGAGCAGATCCTCCAGCTCGTCCTTGGTGCCCATCGTGGAGCCGACGACCTTGAGTTCCAGGAAGAAGATGCGGGTGAGCTCGGCGTGCGAGGGGCGGTCGCCGCTCGTCGCGCCCGAGATGACCAGCGTGCCGCCGGGCCGCAACGACTTGATGCTGTGCGACCAGGTGGCGGCGCCGACCGTCTCGATGACCGCGTCCACGCGCTGCGGCAGCCGTGCGCCGGACTCCAGGGCCTCCACGGCGCCCAACTCGACCGCCCGCTTGCGCTTGGCCTCGTCGCGACTGGTGGCGAAGACCCGAAGACCGGCGGCCTTGCCGAGCACGATCGCGGCGGTCGCCACGCCGCCGCCGGCGCCCTGGACGAGGACGGAGTCGCCGGGCCGTACTCCGGCGTTGGTGAAGAGCATGCGGTACGCCGTCAGCCATGCGGTCGGCAGACAGGCGGCCTCCTCGAAGGAGAGTTCCTTGGGCTTGGGGATGACGTTCCACGTCGGGACGGAGACCTGTTCGGCGAACGTGCCCTGGTAGCGCTCGGTGAGGATGGAGCGGGGCTCCTTCGGGCCGACCCCGTGTCCCGTCTGTCCGATGACCGAGTGCAGCACGACTTCGTTGCCGTCCTCGTCGACGCCGGCCGCGTCGCATCCGAGGATCATCGGCAGCTTGTCCTCGGAGAGACCGACGCCGCGCAGGGACCAGAGGTCATGGTGGTTCAGGGACGCGGCCCTGACGTTCACGGTGGTCCAGCCCGGCCTCTGCTCGGGGGCCGGGCGCTCCCCCAACTCCAGGCCGGTGAGCGGCTGGTCACGGTCAATGCGGGCGGCGTAGGCAGCGAACATGACCTTGACGATAGGCTCCGCCCCCGCCCGGCGGAACCACGTCCCCCTGTGACACACGTCCCGCCACCCTCACGCTCCACGTCACACCGGTCCGCTCCGACCACGAGCGAAGGCAGTCGCCGACCTCCCACCCGGGGCTCCGCCCCGATTCCCCACCTGTCCGCATGCATTCGGCTGCGGGTGGGCGGGGGCCGGTCGCGCAGTTCCCCGCGCCCCTGAAGACTCCGCCCCACGCCCAGAGCCGCCCAAGCCGAACCAGGCGTCGACAGGCAAACCCCTCGCCGCGGTGCAGGGGGCAGCCTCGCGGGGACGCGCCCTCGCCGCCCCCGGCGGCCCGAGGTAGGGGGTGCAGCCCCATCCCCCACATCCCCCATCCCCCGCTCCCCGCCCCGCCGGGGGCGGCGAGGGCGCGGCCCTGGCGGGGGTCCGGGGCGGAGCCCCTGCGGGGCCGGAGGGGCGGAGCCCCTGGGGATGATGGGGGACCCCCCTGCTCGAGCGAAGTCGAGAGCTTGGGGGAGGGTAGGGGCGGCGGGGGCGAAGGAACGGGACCCGTACGGACCAGTCCGGGACAGAAAACAGGGCCCCGCCGGGAGCAACCCGACGAGGCCCTGGAATCACGCGGCCGCGTCAGCGGCGGGCAACGCCCTCGGCCCGAGCAGCCGCGGCCACCGCCGCGGTCACCGCAGGAGCCACCCGCTCATCGAACGGCGACGGAATCACATAGTCCGCGGCAAGGTCGTCCCCGACGACCGCAGCCAACGCCTCCGCCGCCGCGATCTTCATCCCCTCGGTGATCCGAGACGCCCGCACCTGCAACGCCCCCGCGAAGATCCCGGGAAACGCCAGCACGTTGTTGATCTGGTTCGGGAAGTCCGACCGCCCGGTGGCGACCACGGCCGCGTACTTGTGGGCGATCTCGGGGTGCACCTCGGGATTCGGGTTGGCCATGGCGAAGACGAAGGCCCCCTCGGCCATCGACGCCACCGCCGGCTCCGGCACCGTACCCCCGGACACGCCGATGAAGACGTCCGCACCCGCGAGCGCCGACTCCAGCGACCCCGTGAGCCCCGCCTTGTTGGTGATCCCGGCGAGCTCCCGCTTGACGTCGGTCAGGTCGTCCCGGTCCGCGGAGACGATGCCCTTGCGGTCCGCGACCGCGACGTCACCGATCCCCGCCTCCAGCAGGAACTTGGCGATGGCGACCCCGGCCGCCCCCGCCCCCGAGATCACCGCACGCAGATCACCCAGCGTCCGCCCGGTCAGCTTCGCGGCATTCCGCAGCGCCGCCAGCGTCACGATCGCGGTCCCGTGCTGGTCGTCGTGGAAGACGGGAATGTCGAGCCGCTCCTGGAGCTTGCGCTCGATCTCGAAGCACCGCGGCGCCGAGATGTCCTCCAGGTTGACGCCCCCGAACGAGGGAGCGAGCCGGACCACGGTCTCCACGATCTCGTCGACGCCCGTGCAGTCCAGCGCGATCGGCACGGCATCCACCCCGCCGAACTGCTTGAACAGGATGGCCTTGCCCTCCATCACGGGAAGGGAGGCCTCCGGGCCGATGTCACCGAGTCCCAGCACCGCCGTACCGTCCGTCACCACAGCGACGACGGACGACTTCCACGTGTAGTCGTGGACGAGCTCGGGCTGCTCGGCGATGGCGCTGCACACCTTCGCCACGCCGGGCGTGTACGCCAGGGACAGGTCGTCCTTGTCACGGACGGGCACGGTGGCCTGCACGGCCATCTTGCCGCCACGGTGCAGCGCAAAGGCAGGGTCGAAGTCGAGGGAGTCGACGGAACCGTCGGAACCGACGGTGTCGACGGAGCCGGCGGAATTGACCGGCTCCACGTCGCCTTCAAGACCCGTACTGCTGTCGCTGCGAGGATTGACGATCTCCGCTGCCACTTTGTTTTACCCCTTAAGTCTTCATTGATTTGAGGGTGACCACTCCTGGTTGAGGGGTGGGCGGGCACCGCGTAACCCTGCCGCCGTGGTGGTGCGTACGGGCGGATACGCGACGGGCGCGCCGCACACGCGCCCTGAGCCCCGGATGAGGGGTGTTGAGAACCTTCTTACCGGACGGACCAGGTCGGCGACGAGTCCATACCGCGAAGCTCACACGCCGGTGACATGACTCATACCTGGATATGTGGACAAGTCCAGGACATGACCTCAAGACACTACAAGTGCGGAGTAGTGGCGGCCCGCATCATGAGATGCGCCGAAGATCTTCCGGCCGGAAGGAGGGATTCCCGCACAAGGTCCGGCCCTGATGGAGCCGTCCGTGGCGGTTCGGGGGTCACCCGTTATCCGATTTTGACATAGCGAGTCCCCTGAAGCGCGCGGTCCGAATGGCAAGATGCCGTCATCACACGAGGTCGCGACACCCAAAGGTGTGTGTTCTCGTCGACCCATCGGCAACTCCCTCATCCGCCGGAGGAACCCACCATGACCGCAAGCTCCACCCGTCGTACGACCGCCGCGCAGTCCCGTATAGCAGCGGTCGGTGCGATCGCGGTCGCCGGGGCCCTGGTTCTCACCGGCTGCGGTGACCAGACCAAGAAGGACTCCAACAGCTCTTCCTCGAGCGCCGCCTCAGCTCCGCTGGCCTCCAAGCTGCCCGCGTCGATCCGTGACGCGGGTGTCATCAAGGTCGGCTCCGACATCGCGTACGCGCCCGTCGAATTCAAGGACAGCTCCGGCAAGACCGTGGGTATCGACCCCGATCTGGCGGACGCGATGGGCAAGCAGCTCGGGGTGAAGTTCGAGTTCCAGAACGGCACCTTCGACACCCTGATCACGGGTCTGCGCTCCAAGCGGTACGACATGGCGATGTCCGCGATGACGGACACCGCGGACCGCCAGAACGGTGTCGACGCCGACACCGGCAAGAAGGTCGGCGAGGGCGTCGACTTCGTCGACTACTTCACCGCGGGTGTCTCGATCTACACCCCCAAGGGCAAGACCCAGAACATCAAGACCTGGGCCGACCTCTGCGGCAAGAAGATCGCGGTGCAGCGCGGCACGGTCTCGGAGGACCTCGCCAAGTCCGAGTCGAAGAAGTGCACGGGCGGCAAGAAGATCGCCATCGAGTCCTACGACAACGACCAGCAGGCCCAGACCCGGGTGCGCGCCGGTGGCGCCGACGCCGGTTCCTCGGACTTCCCGGTCGCCGCGTACGCGGTGAAGACCTCGGGCGGCGGCAAGGACTTCGAGCTCGTCGGCGAGCAGGTCGAGGCGGCGCCGTACGGCATCGCGGTCGCCAAGTCCAGCACGCAGCTTCGCGACGCACTGCAGGCCGCGCTCGACGCGATCATCAAGAACGGCGAGTACGACAAGGTGATAGCGAAGTGGGGCGTCGAGGCCGGCGCCGTCAAGACGGCCGCGGTCAACGGTGGAAAGTGACCGCGGGCGCGAGCGGGCACTGAAAGGCAACAACACCCGTGACTGTTGACATCGACAAGACGGCAGGGCCGGAGGACACTCCTCCGGCCGGGCCGGAGGCCATCAAGGCCATCCCCGTCCGGCACTACGGACGGTACCTCTCGGCCGTCATCGCGATCGCCGTGCTCGTCGCGATCATCTACGCGTTCGGCCAGGGCAAGATCAACTGGAATGCCGTACCGGCCTACTTCTTCGACCACCGCATCATCAAGGGCGTCGGCCAGACGCTGCTGCTGACGGTGCTCTCGATGGCGATCGGCATCCTCGGCGGCATCCTGCTCGCGGTGATGCGCCTGTCGAAGAACCCTGTGACCTCGTCCATCGCGTGGTTCTACATCTGGTTCTTCCGCGGCACCCCGGTCCTCGTCCAGCTGTTCGTCTGGTTCAACCTGGGTCTGGTCTTCGAGTACATCAACCTCGGGCCGATCTACAAGGACTACTGGTCCAGCTTCATGACGCCGTTCCTGACGGCGCTGCTGGGCCTGGGCCTGAACGAGGCCGCGTACATGGCCGAGATCTGCCGTGCCGGTCTGCTCTCGGTCGACGAGGGCCAGACCGAGGCCTCGCACGCGCTGGGCATGAGCCACGGCAAGACGCTGCGGCGGATCATCATCCCGCAGGCGATGCGCGTGATCGTGCCGCCCACGGGCAACGAGGTCATCAACATGCTCAAGACGACCTCCCTCGTGTCGGCAGTGCAGTACTACGAGCTCCTGCGGTACGCCCAGGACATCGGACAGACCTCCGGCGCCCCGGTGGAGATGCTCTTCCTGGCCGCCGCCTGGTACCTGATCATGACCTCGGTCCTGAGCGTGGGCCAGTACTACGTCGAGCGGTACTACGCCCGCGGTTCGAGCCGTCAGCTCCCGCCCACCCCGTGGCAGAAGATCAAGGCCAATCTGACGTCCCTGTCGAGCCGGAAGGGGGCGACGGCATGACCGAGAAGGAAACCGGCAAAGACATTTCCGGTGCGCCGATGGTGAAGTCCGAAGGCGTCCACAAGTCCTTCGGCGCGGTCGAGGTCCTCAAGGGCATCGACCTGGAGGTCAAGCCCGGCGAGGTCTTCTGCCTCATCGGCCCCTCCGGCTCCGGCAAGTCGACCTTCCTGAGGTGCATCAACCACCTGGAGAAGATCAACGCCGGCCGGCTGTCCGTCGACGGTGAGCTGGTGGGCTACCGCCAGAAGGGCGACAAGCTGTACGAGCTCAAGGACAGCGAGGTCGCGCTGAAGCGCCGGGACATCGGCATGGTCTTCCAGCGCTTCAACCTGTTCCCGCACATGACGGCGCTCGAGAACGTCATGGAGGCGCCGGTCCAGGTCAAGGGCATCAGCAGGACCCAGGCCCGGGCGCGTGCGGAGCAGCTCCTGGAGCGCGTCGGCCTGGCCGACAAGGCGGCCAACTACCCCTCGCAGCTCTCCGGCGGTCAGCAGCAGCGTGTCGCCATCGCCCGCGCGCTGGCGATGGACCCGAAGCTGATGCTCTTCGACGAGCCGACCTCGGCGCTCGACCCGGAGCTGGTCGGTGACGTCCTCGACGTCATGCGCGACCTCGCCGAGTCCGGCATGACGATGATCGTCGTCACCCACGAGATGGGCTTCGCCCGCGAGGTGGGCGACTCGCTGGTCTTCATGGACGGCGGTGTGGTGGTCGAGTCCGGCCACCCGCGTGACGTACTGACGAACCCGCAGCACGAGCGGACGCAGTCGTTCCTGTCCAAGGTGCTCTGAGCCACGGACAAGAGTGAAGGGGCGGTACGGGATTCCCGTACCGCCCCTTCTTCGTCCGGACCGCGCCCGGATTCTTCGTCCGGACCCCGGCGGCCTGCTTACTTCACTGCCAGCACCAGCGCGTCGGACGGCGACCGCCACACCGCCCGCGCCTCCCCGAAGCCCTTTTCGCGCAGCACGCGCGTGTGCCAGTCGACGGACGGCATGTCGCCGTCGGCGTGCTCCCCGTAGATCTCGAAGCGGCGGGCGGTCGGCGCGGCGAGGGCGGGGTCCTGGGCCGCCAGCTCCCACCAGGCGGCCCAGTCGAGCACCCCGCGCGCCCTGGCCTGGTCCATCCGGGCGTGCCGCTGGGCGCGCTCGGCCTCGTTGATCCGGGGCGTGGACTCGTCGATCATGTGGTCGGCGTTCATGAAGACGCCGCCGTCGCGGACGAGCTCCGCGACCTGGCCGTAGAGGACCGCGAGGGGCTCGCTGTGCAGCCAGTGGAGGGCGGTGGCGGTCAGGACGGCGTCGTACGAGTCGTACGGCAGCCGGGTCGCCCAGTGCGGGTCCTTGAGGTCGGCCGTGACGAGGGAGACCCTCTCGTCGCCCGCGAAGGTGCCCTCGGCGATGGTGAGCAGCGCCGGGTCGAGGTCGACGCCGGTGCTGGTGGCCTTCGGGAAGCGGTCGAGGAGCCGGGCCGTGATGGTGCCGGTGCCGCAGGCCAGGTCGAGGACGCGCGGCTCCGGGCCGCACAGGGCCTCGACCATGTCGAGCATCACCCGGAAGCGCTCCTCGCGGTCCGGCATGTACCACTCCTGTTGCCGGTCCCAGCTCTCCTGCCAGGCGTGCCAGTCGGTGCCGTTGCCATGGATCTCGTCGCTGTCGATTCCGGTGCCGACGGTCATGGAAGCCTCTTCTCCGTTCGTCTTCACTCGCCCGCGTAATACCCTGGAAGCGCAATCAGCCGTTACCTGACCGCACGCACGACGATAGAGCGCCTCCGTAAGGACTACAAGTGGAACTGGCCTATTACTCGGATTACGCGGTACGCCTCGTCAACACCGAGGAGCCGACCCGGGGCAAGGACTCGCTCACCTCGGTCGAGGCGGTCCGGGACCTCTTCGGAGGGAACTCCTCCGCGGCCCGCCGCGCCACGGACGCGGACGTCACCCGCTTCCGGTCGGTCCGCGCCCGGCTGCGCGCCGTCTTCGAGGCGGCCGACGGCGGCGACGAGACCCTGTCCGTGGACCTGCTGAACTCACTCCTCCTGGAGTTCCCCGTCAGCCCGCAGATCTCCGGCCACGACCACCGGGACGACGACGGGCGCCCGCTGTGGCACATGCACCTGGCGGACCACCCGTCGAACGCGACCGCGGGCTACGCGGCGATCGCCGCCATGGGACTCGCCTTCCACCTCACCGAGTACGGCGTGGACCGCCTCGGCCTCTGCGAGGCGGCCCCCTGCCGCAACGCGTACCTGGACACGTCGACGAACCGCTCCCGGCGCTACTGCTCGGACCGCTGCGCGACGCGCGCCAACGTGGCCGCCTACCGGGCCCGCAAACGCCTGGAGGCCGACCGGTCGGAGAGCACCGGCCTGGCGGCGCCGAGCGCCCAACGGACGACCGCGAGCGGCGAGCGCTGACCCGGCAGGTGGGGCCGGTAGCGGAAACGCACCTTCCCGAGGACGAGGTCCTCGGGCACGGTCCCGTAGTCGGTGCTGTCCCCACCCGCGTAGGCGTTGTCCCCGAGCACCCACCAACCCCCCTCGCGCCGCTCCGCGATCCGCTTCACGACCAGCAGGTCCTGCTGGAACGGATGGCGCAGAACGACCACGTCACCGGGCCTGACCCGGGCCCCGTACTGCACGACGAGCCGATCTCCGTGCTGGAGCGTGGGCACCATGGAGGGCCCCCTCACCTCGGCCGCCCCGAACGGCAGCACGGCCCTCCCACGCTCGGTCTCCTGCGACAGCTCCGGCATCACCGGCACCTCCCCGGTCCATCCTCCACCAGTCCCAGTCTCACCCTGGACTTTTGTCCTAAGCCCATGGGGGCACTCGAGAAAAGACGTCTCCCACGGAGTAATGTCCCACCTGAGAAGACGATCACGAGGAAGGACAGCTCAATGCTCTCCCGCCTGTTTGCCCCCAAGGTCAAGGTCAGCGCGCACTGCGACCTGCCCTGCGGCGTGTACGACCCGGCCCAGGCCCGCATCGAGGCGGAGTCGGTGAAGGCCGTCCAGGAAAAGATGGCCGGCAACGACGACCCGCACTTCCAGGCTCGCGCCACCGTCATCAAGGAGCAGCGCGCCGAGCTCGCCAAGCACCACGTGTCGGTGCTCTGGAGCGACTACTTCAAGCCCCCGCACTTCGAGAAGTACCCGGAGCTGCACCAGCTGGTCAACGACACCCTGAAGGCCCTCTCGGCCGCCAAGGCGTCCACGGACCCGGCCACGGGCCAGAAGGCGCTGGACTACATCGCCCAGATCGACAAGATCTTCTGGGAGACCAAGAAGGCCTGACCTTTGGTCATACGGCTCGACCCGCGACCTGTTCGGTTTCTCCGGTCACGCGGTCCCGCTGCCCGCACCCGGCCCGCGGGACGCCGAACACGGCGTCCCTGACGGTCCGGGTGCGGTCTTCTTTCGCCGGACTCTTCCGCCGGGCTCCTTCCGCCGACGTTTCGTTCGTCCTTCGTCCGGGCTTCGTTCGGGCTTCGTTCGTCCGACGTCATTCGGATACGGCGACCACGTGCTTGCCGACGACGCCGCCGCGTTCGAAGGCCTGGTGCGCCGCGGCGATGTCCGCGAGTGGGTACACGCCGTTCACCACCGGGCGCAGCGCTCCCGAGGTGACGTGGTCGGCCAGGGCGCGCAGCACGGTGGCGTCGGGGTTGGCGCTGAAGGTGCGGACGCGACGGGCGCCGTACACGCTGGATGCCGCGATCGCGGCCAGGGCGGGGGCCGACAGTCCGACGGTGACCATTCGGCCGCCCTTGGCCAACCGGCTCCGGTAGCAGTTCAGTTCCGTGCCGACCGTGTCGACGACGACGTCGAAGGGGCCGATCCGGTCCGAGGTGGTGGAGCCGTGGTCGAGGACCTCGTCGGCGCCGAGGTCGGTGAGGGCGGGGGCGTGACGGGCGCGGGCCAGTGCGGTCACGTGGCAGCCCAGGGCGTGGGCGAGTTGGACGGCGGCCGTGCCGACGCCGCCCGCCGCGCCGCGGACCAGGACCTTCTCTCCGGGCGCGAGGCGGACGGTGTCCCGCACCGCGATCAGCGCCGTCGCACCGGCGACGACCAGGGAGGCCGCGTCGGCCGCGGAGAGTGCCGCCGGGGCGGGCGCGAGCCGGTCCGCGGGGACGACGACGTACTCGGCCGCCCCGCCGATGGTGTGCCGCTGCCGGGGGTGAACCGTGCCCCACACCCGGTCCCCGACCCGCAGGCCCTCGACGCCGGTGCCGGATCCGGTGACGACACCGGCGAAGTCCAGCCCTGTGCCGAGCGGGAACCGGCGCCCCGAGACGATCTTCATCTCCCCGGAACGGACGATCACGTCGTGGCCGTTCACGCTGGACGCCTCGACGCGGACCAGTACTTCACCCGCGCCGGGGGCGGGCCGGTCGACGTCGTTGATCCGCAGCACGTCCGCCGCGTCGCCGTAACTCGTGATCTGAGCGGCCTTCATGGCGCTGTTCCCTTCCGCGGTCGGCTGTTGCGGTTCAGATCCTGGTACCGGGCCGCGGCATCACGGTCGTTCGCCTTTTCCCGGGTTCGGCTTTCCTGGGTCCGGCAGACCCACCCTCGCGGGCCGCGCCGCGGGCATACTGAAGCCGTGACCGACGAGCCCGTCGCGGTGAGCGACGATCCCCGACACGAACTCGGGGAGTTCCTCCGGACTCGCCGCACCCGACTGCGGCCGCAGGACGTCGGTCTGGAACCCGGTCCGCGGCGGCGCGTCGCCGGGCTGCGGCGCGAGGAACTGGCCCTGCTGGCCGGGGTCAGTTCGGACTACTACCAGCGCATGGAGCAGGGCCGCGACGTACGCCCCTCCGAGCAGGTCCTGGACGCCCTCGCGCGCGCCCTCAACTTCACCGCCGAGGAGACCCGGCATCTGCACAGCCTCGCCGCCGCCGCGCGCACGCCCGCGAGGCGCCCGCGCCACCACGCGCCCGAGGAGGTGCCGCCCACCACCCTGCGGCTGCTGCGCACGATGACCTCCCCCTCCGTGGTCGTCGGCCGCTTCCTGGACGTACTGGCGTGGAACCCGCTCGCCGGTGCCCTGCTCGGCGAGTTCACCCAGCGCCCGCGGAGCGAACGCAATCTGCTGTCGCTGCTGCTGCACCCGGAGGCCGACCGGACGTGCCCGGAGCGGGCCGCCACCGTCGCCGAGCTGGTCGCGATGCTGCGCACGCAGGTCGCGGCCGAGCCGGGACATCCGCGCGCCGTCGAGCTGGTCGGTGAACTCGCCGTCCGCAGTGACGAGTTCGCGGGCCTGTGGGCACGTCATGACGTGGCGGAGACCACGCGCGGCCGGATGCGTGTCCGTCACCCGCTGGTCGGGGAGCTGAACCTGGACTGGGACGCGTACCCGATGCCGGACGCCACCGGCCCCGTACTCATCGCCTTCACCGCCGAGGAGGGCGGGCCCGACGCCGAGCGTCTCCAGCTGCTCGCCGGCCTGCTCGTCGCCCCCGGCCCGGCGGCTGCGTCCCGTCCGCGGCCTTGACCCACCGGCCTCTGTCAGTGGCGCGTGCCATCCTGAAGAAATGACTCTGGAGGATCTGGTCCGGCTGCGCCGGGCACGCGACCGGATGGACCGCGAGTACGCGGAGCCGCTGGACGTCGCCGCGCTCGCGCGCACCGCGCTGATGTCACCCGGGCACTTCCAGCGGAGCTTCCGGGCGGCGTACGGGGAGACGCCGTACAGCTATCTCATGACCCGCCGAATAGAGCGGGCCAAGGCCCTGCTGCGGCGGGGCGACCTGACGGTCACGGAGGTCTGCCTCGCCGTGGGCTGTACGTCGCTCGGTTCGTTCAGCTCCCGCTTCACGGAGCTGGTCGGCGAGACCCCGAGCGCGTACCGGGCCCGGCCGCACGACCACGGCGCCCCGATCCCGCCGTGCGTGGCCCAGCGCCTCACCCGCCCGACCCGCCACCGCAACCCGGAAGCGGAACCGGGTACACGGCTCTAGGACCTGTCCGGCCGATCACGGTGGAGGAAAGCTGCGGCGCCTCGTCGATACCGGTGAGCGGGGTTTGGTGCGTGCAGCTGCAAGGCGGAGGAGGGAGTCATGGCGGAGCCATGGCGACCGACGACAACGCCGCAGATGTGCGCACCAAACCCCGCGTCTCCGCCGTGATCGGCCGGACAGGTCCTAGCGTGGGGCCATGGATCTGAAACTCTCACAGTGCTTCATCGCCGTGGACGACCATGACAAAGCGCTCGCCTTCTACCGGGACGTCCTCGGCCTGGAGGTCCGGGGTGACGTCGCCTTCGAGGGGATGCGCTGGGTGACGGTCGGCTCCCCGCTCCAGCCGGACGTCCAGATCGTCCTGGAGCCCCCCGCCGCGAGCCCGGACATCTCCCCCGCCGACAAGCAGGCCATGGCCGAGCTCCTCGCCAAGGGCATCCTGCGCGGTGTCATCTTCTCCACCGCCGACTGCGACGCCCTCTACGAACGCGTCCGCGCCTCCGGCGCCGACGTCCTCCAGGAGCCGATGGACCAGCCGTACGGCGTCCGCGACTGCGCCTTCCGCGACCCGGCGGGCAACCTCCTGCGCTTCACCGAACGCCCCGATGCCTGACCCCGGCCACCCCCGCCTCGGCCGACGGGAGGCAGACTACGTCCGTGTGTTCCGTGGGAGCGGGTCGCCCATGGAACGGAACGTCTGAAGTCCCGTAGTCCGAGGAGTCATCGATGCCGTCCGCGCGCCCCCGCGTCCTCTACGTCAGTGACCTGGCCTACCCGGCCAAGGGGCGGCGGTACTGCGACGAGGACATCTTCCTCACCTCCCGGCTGCGCGAGGAGTTCGACCTCGCCGTGTGCCACCCCCTGGACGCGGCCGCGCTGATGACCGGCTTCGACGCCGTGGTCGTGCGGAACAGCGGGCCCGTGCTGCACTACCAGGCGCAGTACGACGCGTTCCGGAAGCAGGCGGTCACGGAAGGTGTCCGCGTGTACAACCAGCTGTCCGGCAAGGGAGACATGGCGGGGAAGGGGTACCTGCTGGACCTCACCGCGGCGGGGTTCCCGGTCATCCCGACCATCGACCGCGCGGACGACCTCGACCGGCTTCCGGACGTCGACACCTACGTCGTGAAGCCCAAGCTGGGAGCGGATTCCATCGGCCTGGAGTTCGTACCGCGCGACCGGCTGCCCGAACTGTCGTACGGCAACATCCTCGTCCAGCCACGCATCGACTTCCGCTACGAGGTGTCCTTCTACTTCGTCGACCACACCTTCCAGTACGCCCTGTACGCCCCCCGCCCGGACGAGCGCTGGGCCCTGGAACCGTACGAGCCGACCGAGCGGGACCGGGAGTTCGCGCAGCGGTTCGTCGACTGGAACGACATCGCGTACGGCATCCAGCGCGTCGACGCCTGCCGGGCCCCCGACGGCGAGCTGCTCCTCGTGGAGCTGGAGGACCTGAACCCCTATCTGTCCCTGGACGTCCTCTCCCCCGGCACGCGGGACGCCTTCGTCTCACGGGTGAAAACATCGTTGCGCGGGCTGATCGGACAGGAGACGGTACGAGCCGCACACGGTGTCTGAGAGGGAGCGGGAAACGACCCATGGCTGACCCCATTCGATGGACCTACGCCTTCGTCGACCGGCCCATGAAGGACTTCGATCGCGCCTACGGCTTCTGGACCGCGGTCACGGCGACGAAGCTGTCCGAACCACGCGGTGAGCAGGGCGAGTTCGTGACCCTGCTGCCCGACGGCACCGACGCCTGCGTCAAGGCGCAGGGCGTCGACGCGGGCGAGGGCGGCGCCCATCTCGACCTCGCCGTCGAGGACGTACGGGCGCTGGCGGAGTCGGCCCGGCGGCTCGGTGCCGAGATCGTCACCACCGAAGAGGACCTGGTCGTCCTGCGCTCACCCGGTGGTCAGCCGTTCTGCGCGGTCCGTTGGCACGGCGAGTCGGCGCGGCCTCCGGTCGTCCCGGGCCCCACCGGCACCACCAGCCGCCTCGACCAGGTGTGCCTGGACGTGGCGCCCTCCCGCTTCGAGGCCGAAGTCGCCTTCTGGAGCGCCCTGACCGGATGGGAGTCGCACCCCGGCGCGCTCCCGGAGTTCCACCTGCTCAGGCCGCCCGCCGGGCTCCCCTTCCGCATCCTCCTGCAACGCCTCGACACCGCCCGCCCCGCCACCGCCCACCTCGACATCGCCTGCTCGGACATCGAGGCGGTACGCGCCCACCACGAGCGGCTCGGCGCCGTGCTCGTCGGCCACGGCGCCCGCTGGGCCGTCATGAGGGACCCGGTCGGCGGCACGTACTGCCTGACCGGCCGGGACCCGGCGACGGGCAGCCTCCCGGCCCCGGCCTGATCCGAAGAACGACCCGAAGCGAACGGCCCGAAGCGGGCGCCCCGAAGCGAACGGCCCGAGGCGGACAGCCCTACGCGGACTCCCACACCTCCACGTCCACCACGGCCGCCACCGGAATCGGCCCGTAGATGTGCGGGAACTCCTCGCCCCCGGGCTTGACCGCCTCGTAGCGCACCGGCACGTCCAGCCGTTCGGGATCGATGACCAGGAGCACCAGCTCGTCGGGGCCGTCGTACCCGCCGTACAGGAAGGACGCGACCCCGGGGACCTGGTGCCGCAGCGAGCAGTGGATGAAGCCCTCCTCCTGGAGGGTGCGGCCACGGGTGGACATCTCGTACGCGCCGGACGCGCGCGCCGCGTCCCACAGGGAGCGCTCGGTGAGGTGCAACAAGGGTTCGGACATGCCGACACGCTACGGCCTCAGCCGGGCCGCCCGCGTCTCCAAGTAGCGCCGCTCGGGGAGACCGAGGGTCCCGCGGGCGCATCCCGCTCAGATGTCTCCGGCGCCGTCCAGGATGGGGCGGATGACCACCGGATAGTTCGTGGCGCCCTCGGGGCCTGGGCAGCGGGTGACGCGCTCGGCGATCTCGGTGACCCGCTCCAGGCTCTCGCACTCCAGTACCCAGTAGCCGGCGATCAGCTCCTTGGTCTCGCTGTACGGCCCGTCGGAGATGACGGCC
Source organism: Streptomyces sp. GbtcB7 (assembly GCF_019091445.1). Taxonomy (NCBI): domain Bacteria; kingdom Bacillati; phylum Actinomycetota; class Actinomycetes; order Kitasatosporales; family Streptomycetaceae; genus Streptomyces; species Streptomyces sp. GbtcB7. Next base: position 103,634 of record NZ_JAGXJM010000010.1, on the reverse strand, counting down.
TTCCCGTCCTGCCCGGCCGTGACCAGGCGGGTCTGTGCCGGTTCGGCCAGCTCCTGCCCCTCGACGAGCTCACCGGACTTCGAGAGGTCGTCGCTGATCGCGCCCATGTACGCGTACATCGCCTGCAGCTCCTGCTCGCTCCAGGCCGGGGCGTGCGCGGAGCCCTTGCCCCGCATGCCCTCATAGTCCGCCTGCGTACCCTGCACCATCACCAGGTACTTCATGAGTCGGCTCCCTCGGCTTCCTCATTTTCTGCGACGGACTCCCTGGGATGCTCCCGGGGCTCCCCGGTGTCCCTGCCGGGTTGGGATCCGGTCCCGGGTACGGACCGGGCCTCCGCGCGGCCTCCGGACCTGGCCCCGACTCCGGCGCCGGGCTCGCCGACATACGTCTCGCACTCCGGGTTGTGGCAGGGGCCGGGACCCCATACGGGAACGAACGCGCCCAGCGTCTTGTGGCGCCGCACGACGGTGGCGACCGGCTGCCGGCAGGCGGGGCAGACATGCTCATCGGTGCCCATGCATTCAGGGTAGGTCGGGAGACGCTTCAGCGCTTCCTGCTGTACGTCCGCACGAAGACGCCGCTCTTGAACCCGATCAGGCCCCCCGCCCGGGCTGCGGCTCGCGCCACATCGGCCACATCCGCGGACCGTCCGGCAGGTCGAGAGGGCTCCCCGTGAGGGCGAAGCCGAGACGCTCGTAGAGTCGGCGGCTGCCGGCGTTGCTCGCCTCCAGATAGGCGGGCAGACCCTCGCGGTCGCAGCGGTCGAGAACCGACCGGACGAGCGCGGTGCCGAGGCCCTCGCCCTGGCGCTCCGGCGCCACGCCGATCATCCACAGGTACTCGTGGGCGCGGCCCGCGGGATGGATCCCGGCCGTCAGGCGGCCTATCAGCTCGACCCGCTCGTTGTCCGGGTCGACGGCCTCACGCAGCCGTACGGGACCGTCGTCCTCCTCGTCGGCGTGGCCGGCGTCGGCGGGCACGGACAGCCACAGCGCGCACGCCGTGCCGTCCTCCGTGACGTCCACGCGACCCTCGGCGAGCACGACCTCGGCGAACATCCCCATCAACCCGGGGTGCTTGGCGCGGCGGTGCGCAGCGTCCGGAAAGACCCAGACACTCACCGGGTCGTCCTGGAACGCCTCGTCGAGCAGCCGGGTGACCAGCTCCCGATCGCCCTCGTCCGCCGGCCGGATCACCACGCCCATGTCCCACCCTCTCGCCTCAACCGCCGCTGATCGTACGGCTGTTGCAGCCTAGGGCCTGTCGGGCCTGCCGGGCCTGCCGGGGCTGTCGGGCCTGTCCGGGCCTGAGTGGGGCGGGCCCCGCGCACCGTGGGGATGTGCGGGACCCGCTCCGGCCGGAGCCCGGTGCCGTACGGAGGTCAGGTGCCGTACGGTCCCGGAGGCCCCGGGGTCTTCAACCGCCCTTCTGAAGGATCGAACGGGTCATCCGAAGGTTCGAACGGGTCAGTTGCTGCGCCGCGTCACGAACTCCGCGAGCGCGAGGAGGCCGCCCGCTGCCTCCGGGTCGGGGATCGCCCGGGACAGCTCGTGCATCGCCCGGGACATCCGGTCGGCCGCCTGGAGCTGCGCCCAGTCACGGCCGCCCGCCCGCTCGACGGCCAGTACCGTGCGCTCCAACTCCCCTTCCTCGTAGGGAACTCCGTACAGCTCGGCGAGTTCCTTCGCCGCCGGGGTGCCGGAGGCGAGCGCGGCGACCACGGGCAGGGACTTCTTGCGGGCGATGAGGTCCGCCCCGGCCGGCTTGCCGGTGCGGCTCGGGTCCCCCCAGATCCCGATCACGTCGTCGATCAGCTGGAAGGCGAGGCCGGCCTCCCGGCCGAACGCGTCCAGCGCGTCGACGTCCTCCTCGTCCGCCCCCGCGTACAGCCCGCCGAGCGCACACGCGCAGCCGAGCAGCGCGCCGGTCTTGGCCTCGGCCATGGCGAGCACTTCGTCGAGGGTGACCTCGACGGGTCCGCGCTTCTCCAAGGCCGTGTCCGCGTGCTGCCCCTCGCACAGCTCGACGACGCAGGACGCGAGCCGGGCGGCGGCGGCCTGGGACGCCGGGTGCGAGTCCTCGGCGAGCAGCCGCTGGGCGAGCGCCTGCATGGCGTCCCCGGCGAGGATCGCGTCGGCGTCGCCGAACACGGTCCACGCGGTGGGGCGGTGTCTGCGGGTGGTGTCCCGGTCCATGACGTCGTCGTGCAACAGCGTGAAGTTGTGGATCAACTCCACGGCGGCCGCCGCCCGCACGGCCGACGTGTGCCGACCGCCGAGCGCTCCCGTGGCGGTGAGCACCAGGGCCGGGCGGATCGCCTTGCCCGCGTTGCCCGCCGCCGGGGTGCCGTCCGCGTGCTCCCAGCCGAAGTGGTAGAGCGCGATCCGGCGCATGGATCCCGGCAGCGAGTCGACGGCCCTGCGCAGCTCGGGGTCGACGGACGCCCGGGCGTACTCCAGGATGCCCGCCGCCTCCTGTCCGTCGACCGGGCCGGGCGCGACCTGCCGATCCATGGGCCTCCCGTCCGCGGAACCGCCGTCCGGCCCGTCCGCGGAACCGCCGTCCGAGGGCCTGCCCTCCATGGGCTTGCCGATGAGGCCCCGCCCGTCCAGGGTCTCGGCCGGACTCCGCCTCGCCCTCGGTGTTCCCGCCTGATCGGGCGGGAACACGGTGGCCGGCGTCGGGAAGGTCACCGCCAGCGGCCGATCTCGACGTTCTCCAGGATGCCGAGGGCATCCGGCACGAGAACCGCCGCCGAGTAGTACGCCGTCACCAGGTAGGAGATGATCGCCTGTTCGTTGATGCCCATGAAGCGCACCGACAGGCTCGGCTCGATCTCGTCCGGGATGCCCGCCTGCTGGAGGCCGATGACACCCTGCTCGGCCTCGCCGGTACGCATGGCGATGATCGAGGTCGTACGGGCGTCGCTGACGGGGATCTTGTTGCACGGGAACAGCGGCACACCGCGCCAGGTCGGGATGCGGTTGCCCGCGATCTCGACGCTCTCGGGGACCAGTCCGCGCTTGTTGCACTCGCGGCCGAACGCGGAGATCGCGCGCGGGTGGGCGAGGAACAGCTTGGTGCCACGTCGGCGGCTGAGCAGCTCGTCCAGGTCGTCGGGGCTGGGCACGCCTTCGTGCGGCTGGAGCCGCTGGTCGTACTCGCAGTTGTTGAGCAGTCCGAACTCCCGGTTGTTGATGAGCTCGTGCTCCTGGCGCTCCTTCAGCGCCTCGACGGTGAGGCGGAGCTGCTGCTCCGTCTGGTTCATCGGCTGGTTGTAGAGATCGGCCACACGGGTGTGCAGGCGCAGCACGGTCTGGGCGATGCTCAGTTCGTACTCGCGCGGCGCCGCCTCGTAGTCCACGAAGGTGCCGGGGATGTCCTCCTCCCCGGTGTGGCCGGCCGCGAGGTCGATCTCCTTCTCGCCGTACTTGTTGGTGCGCTGCTCCGGAATCGCGCGCAGCGACGTGAGGTGTTCGCGCAGGAAGTCGGAGCGCTCGGCGACCTGCTCGAGGTCCTGGCGGGCCAGCGCGAGCACGGTGACCGCGGTGACGGCGCGGGCCGTGTACTCCCAGATGGCGTCCGGGTCGATGAGCGCCTGCTCGCCGAAGTACGCGCCGTCGGCGAGGACGCCGAGGACCGCGTCGCCGCCGTACGGGCCGGTGCCGATCTTCTGCACCTTGCCGTGCGCGAGCAGGAACACCTCGTCGGACGGGCTGCCGAACGAGGCGAGCACTTCGCCCGGTGCGAACTCCCGCTGCTGGCACCGTTGGGCGAGCTCGCCGAGCACCTCCTGATCCTCGAACGAGCGGAGCACTGACAGCTCGCCGAGCTCCGCGGGGATGACCTGCACACGGTCACCGGTCTTCACGAACGTCACGCGGCCGTCGCCCACGGAGTAGCTGAGCCGCCGGTTCACGCGGTACGTGCCACCCTGCACGTTCACCCACGGAAGCATGCGCAGCAGCCACCGTGAGCTGATCTCCTGCATCTGGGGTGCGGACTTGGTGGTGGTGGCCAGGTTCCGCGCGGCCGATGTGCCGAGACTCTGCTGCGGCTTGCCCTGCCCCGCACGGACCTCTTCGCCTACCGACATGAAAATTGCCCTCCCGGTCGTGCGCTGATCTGCGCCGACCAGCCTTCCATCACGGAGCGTGCCGGTGCTATTACACGAATGAGCGGGAATGGATCACGGGGGATTGGGCAGAGGATCCACTTTTGTCGATCGATCGAACAGCCGGCGCCGTCGTCCTCGAACAGCCGCAGCCCTCGCCTTCGAACAGCGCGGAGCCGTTGCGAGCGGGAACTCCGAGATCAGGCCAACCGTTTGACGCGGTGACGGACGACGACAGGAGACGGCAATGGCAGGCTTCCTGGACCGCGCCAAGGAACAGGCGCAGCGAGGGCTCACGCAGGGCAAGCAGAAGCTCGACGAGGTGCAGGCGCAGCGTGCGGGCGGCGACCTCCTGAAGAAACTGGGCGCGGCGTACTACGCGGAGCGGCGCGGCAGCGGCTCCCCCGAGGCGACCCAGCAGGCCCTGCAGGCGCTGGAGAGCCACATCTCCGTGAACGGGGACGCGTTCCTGCGCTCCTGACAGGCCTCGCGGACACACCGCGAACGCGCCGTGAACGCGCTGGTCAGACGCGCCCGCGCCCCTGACCGGATCGACTCGCACGCCGTACGAACGGCTGGGCCGGAGCCCTGGGTTCCGGGTACAAGCTGCGGTACGAGACGGCCGCGACCGGTGGCCGCCGCGCAGTGCGAAGGAGGTGGCCATGGCCCCACCCATGTCCGCGGGCGGTTTCCTGAACCAGCTCAGGGAGGAAGGCGTCACCGTCGTCGAGGTCGGCGACTGGGAGCATCACAACCGCAATCACAAGGGGCCCTGGGGTCCGGTGTACGGCGTGATGATCCACCACTCGGTGACCTCGGGCAGCGAGCACACCGTCGGGATCTGCCGTGCGGGCCGCCCGGACCTGCCCGGTCCGCTGTGCCACGGCGTCATCACCAAGGACGGTGTCCTGCACCTCGTGGGCTACGGCCGGGCCAACCACGCGGGTCTGGGTGACGACGACGTGCTGCGCGCCGTGATCGCGGAGAAGGCGCTCCCGCCGGACAACGAGGCGAACGCCGACGGCAACCGCCACTTCTACGGCTTCGAGTGCGAGAACCTCGGCGACGGAAATGATCCGTGGCCCGAGGTACAGCTGGAGGCCATCGAGAAGGTCGCGGCCGCGATCTGCCGCCACCACGGCTGGACGGAGCGTTCGGTCATCGGCCACCTGGAGTGGCAGCCGGGCAAGGTCGACCCGCGCGGCTTCACGATGGCCTCGATGAGAGAGCGCGTCCGCGACCGCCTCAAGTGACGGACGGGCGCGGGGTGGCCGCCCGCATACCGGACAGGTGTCCGACAATGGTGGGGTGCCCAGCCCCGCAACCCCGGACGGCCCGACCACCCCGGCCACTCCGGACGTCCCCGAAGCGCTCGACCCGACCGCTCTGCGGCCGAGGCTGCCCTCGCCGCTCTGTCAGGTCGAGGACGAGCGCTTCACGCGCCGTGGCGTGCGGCTGCTGCTCAAGCGGGACGATCTGATCCACCCGGAGCTGATCGGCAACAAGTGGCGCAAGCTCGCCCCGAACCTCCGCGCGGCGGCGGGCCGCACGGTGGTCACGTTCGGCGGCGCGTACTCCAACCATCTGCGCGCCACCGCCGCCGCGGGCCGCCTCCTCGGGCTGACGACCGTGGGGGTGGTCCGCGGCCAGGAGCTGGCCGACCGCCCCCTCAACCCCTCACTGACCCGCTGCGCGGCCGACGGCATGCGACTGCACTTCGTCGACAGATCGACGTATCGCCGCAAGAGCGAACCGGAGACGCTGGCCGCCCTGCTGCGCTCGGTGGACGCCGAGGACGCGTACGTCGTCCCGGAGGGCGGCAGCAACTCCCTTGCCGTACGCGGCTGCCGGGAACTCGGCGCGGAGCTGCGGGGCCATGGCGGTGTCGACGTGGCCGCCCTGGCCTGCGGCACCGGCGGCACCCTCGCCGGCCTGGCCGCCGGCCTCGCCCCCGACCAGCGGGCCCTGGGGATCCCCGTCCTCAAGGGCGGCTTCCTGGGGAGTGACATAAGCGCCCTCCAGGAAGCCGCCTTCGGCGGCCGGCGCGGCACCTGGTCACTCGACGACCGCTTCCACTTCGGCGGCTACGCCCGCACCACGCCCGAACTCGACACCTTCGCCGCGGACTTCGAACAGCGCCACGACCTGCCCGTGGAACGTCTCTATGTCGCCAAGATGCTCTACGGACTTGTCACCCTGGTGGAAGAGAGGGCGTTCACACGGGGGACGACGGTGGCGGCGGTGATCACCGGGGCACCGTTCTGAGCCCTCGTACGGCGCCTCACGCCGCTTCCCGGTAGGCCGCCGCCTCCTCCAGGTCGAGTCTGCGCAGGAGCGTGCGGAGCATTTCGTCGTCGATGTAGCGGTGGTCGCGGAGTTTCACGAACATCTCGCGTTCGGCGCTGATCATCTCGCGGGACAGGCGGCGGTAGGTGTCGTCGGCGGTCTCCCCGGTCACCGGGTTGACGGCGCCGAGCCGTTCCCAGACGGCGTTGCGGCGGCGTTCCAGGACCGAGCGGAGCCGGTCGGCGAGCGGCGGGGGCAGGGCGTTGCGCTCGTCGGTGAGGAGTGCGTCGAGGCGCTCCTCGGCGACCCGGGACGCCTGCGCCTGGGCGTTCGCCTCGGCGAGCGTCTCGGCCTGGACGTCGCGCCCCGGCAGCTTGAGCAGGCGGATGAGAGGGGGCAGGGTCAGCCCCTGGACGACCAGGGTCCCGATCACGGTGGTGAAGGTGAGGAAGAGGAGCAGGTTGCGATCGGGGAAGGAGGCACCACCGTTCACGGTGAGCGGGATGGAGAAGGCGATGGCGAGCGAGACCACCCCGCGCATTCCGGCCCAGCCGATGATGAACGGGCCCTTCCAGGTGGGGGACCCCTCGCGCTCCCGGACGCGCGCCGACAGGATCCGCGGCAGGAAGGTGGCGGGATAGACCCACACGAACCGGGCGGCGACCACGACCAGGAAGACGGCCACCGCATACCAGGCGGCCTGGGCTCCCTGGTACTGGCCGAGGCCCTTGAGGACGACCGGCAGTTGCAGTCCGATCAGGGCGAACACCGCCGACTCCAGGACGAACGCGACCATCTTCCACACCGCCTCCTCCTGGAGCCGGGTCGCGAAGTCCACCTCCCAGGCACGGTGCCCGAGGTAGAGCGCGACGACGACCACCGCGAGCACTCCGGAGGCGTGCACCTGCTCGGCGATCCCGTAGGCGACGAAGGGGATCAACAAGGAGAGGGTGTTCTGGAGAAGTGCCTCATTCAGGTGCGTGCGCAACCAGTGGATCGGAACCATCAGGACGAGACCGACGACCACACCCCCGACCGCCGCGAGGAGGAACTCACGGACACCGCCCGCCCAGGTCGCGCCCTCGCCGACCGCGGCGGCGAGGGCCACCTTGTAGGCGGTGATCGCGGTCGCGTCGTTCACCAGGGACTCGCCCTGAAGGATCGTGGTGATCCGCGAGGGCAGCCCCACCCGGCGCGCCACCGCCGTGGCCGCCACCGCGTCCGGCGGCGCCACCACCGCTCCGAAGACCAGCGCCGCGGGCAGCGGCAGGCTCGGCACGAGCAGATAGGCGGCCCAGCCGACGGCCAGCGTCGCGAAGAGCACGTACCCCACCGACAGCAGCGCGATGGGCCGCATATGCGCCCGAAGATCGAGGTACGAGCTGTCGGTGGCCGCCGTGTACAGCAGCGGGGGCAGCACCAGCGGGAGCACGATCTCCGGGTCGAGTTCGTATCCGGGCACTCCAGGGACGTACGAGACGGCCAGGCCCGCCGCGACGAGCAACAGCGGCGCCGGCACCGGGGTACGACGGGCGAGCCCGGCGACCGCGGCGCTCCCCGCGACCAGCAACAGCAGTGGCAATACGTCCATCGTCTTCCGCCCGCCCTCGTTTTCGCGCGACATCCCGCACGCCCGACGTAACCTGGCAATCATGAAACAGTGCACGCACGCCGACGAGCTGCCGCACCCCGAACCCGGACCGCTGAGCGAGACCTGCCTGGAGTGCCAGGCCGCCGGTACACATCCGGTGCAGTTGCGGCTGTGTCTGAGCTGCGGGCACCTCGGCTGCTGCGACTCCTCGCCGCTGCGGCACGCGACGGAGCATTTCAAGGAGACCGGACATCCCGTGATGCGGACCTTCGAGCCCGGTGAGAGCTGGCGCTGGTGCTTCGTCGACCACGTACTGGCGTGACCCACGGCCCGGACGGTTCGACCGTCTGACGCCTGGGTACGTCAACCCGGCGCGCGCTCTTCCTATTTGGGCCCGCAGACCCCTAGCCACTGTGCGTACTCATAGGCTTACTATGAGTGACAGCAAGGGACGGGGTCCCCAGGACAGAAAAGTTGGGAGCGCGGTAGCGTCACCGCTGAACCACCTAGCGCGTTACCCCGGGGGGCGACCCTCGGCCCCCGAAAAGAGCTCGAAAGAGCTTGTACCACCTTGGAGGTGAGGGTGTCCCAGATCGCAGGCGAGCCCGCGACGAAGGACTTCGTGGAAGTCCGGCTGCCGGCCGCGGGTGCCTACCTGTCGGTGCTGCGTACGGCTACGGCCGGTCTCGCGGCCCGTTTGGACTTCACCCTCGACGAGATCGAGGACCTCCGCATCGCGGTGGACGAGGCCTGCGCGATTCTGTTGCAGCAGGCCGTCCCCGGATCGGTGCTCAGCTGTGTCTTCCGACTCATCGACGACTCGCTCGAGGTGACGGTCTCCGCTCCGACCACCGATGGTCACGCTCCGTCACGGGACACGTTCGCGTGGACCGTCCTGTCGGCGCTCGCGGGCAAGGTCGACTCCACCGTCGCCGAGGACAAGACCGTTTCGATCAGCCTCTACAAACAGCGCGGCGCGGGACCCGGGCCGGCGTGAGGAACGGGGACGGGCCGGTGCGGGACGAAGAGCGCGGCACACGGGAGCTTCCCGCCGGACGCGTCGACGGCCTCGACGGGCCGCGGCGCGCGGTGGAAGGCGTCGACGGCATCCCCGAACAGGCCCGGCCGCACCCGGAGGACGCACAGGAGAGCCTCTCCGGCCAGGACGACGGGCAACGGGATCCGGAGGGTGCCGCGCCGAGCACGTCCTCGGAAGGGCGGCGGCTGGTGACGGGCGGGACTATGAGCGAGCACGAGCGACACGACAAGCCAGGGGTGCAGAGCGTGCAGGGCACGCAGCACGGGCCGAGCGCCCAGCACATCCAGCACGACCCGCACGACCGCAGCGGCGCGCGGGCGATGTTCATCGAGCTGCGCAAGCTGCAGGACGGCAGCGCGGAGTACGCGGAGCTGCGCAATCAGCTCGTCCGCATGCACCTCCCGCTCGTCGAGCACCTCGCGCGCCGCTTCCGCAACCGCGGTGAGCCGCTGGACGACCTCACCCAGGTCGCGACCATCGGCCTGATCAAGTCGGTCGACCGCTTCGACCCGGAGCGCGGCGTCGAGTTCTCGACGTACGCGACTCCGACGGTCGTCGGTGAGATCAAGCGGCACTTCCGCGACAAGGGCTGGGCGGTGCGGGTGCCGCGGCGCCTGCAGGAACTGCGCCTGGCCCTGACGACGGCGACGGCCGAGCTGTCGCAACAGCACGGGCGCTCTCCCACGGTCCACGAGCTGGCCGAGAAGCTGGCCATCTCGGAGGAGGAGGTCCTGGAGGGCCTGGAGTCCGCCAACGCGTACTCCACGCTGTCGCTGGACGTCCCCGACACGGACGACGAGTCCCCGGCGGTCGCGGACACGCTGGGTGCGGAGGACGAGGCCCTGGAGGGCGTCGAGTACCGGGAGTCGTTGAAGCCCCTGCTCGAGGACCTCCCCCCGAGAGAGAAGCGGATCCTGCTCCTTCGCTTCTTCGGCAACATGACCCAGTCGCAGATCGCACAGGAGGTCGGCATCTCCCAGATGCACGTCTCCCGCCTGCTGGCCCGCACCCTCGCCCAGCTCCGCGAAAAGCTCCTGGTCGAGGAGTAACCGAGCAGCCGCCGAGCGGGGGCGTCGCCACGGAGTCCCCGGTAGGCGGACGAGCCCAGCCGTCCCGGCGCTGATCCCGCCTTCTCAGCGGGCGCGCAACCGGTGTGGACCCCGCCGGCAGGCCGAAGCTACTTGGTTTCCTCGGCGGCACCGGGGCCACGGATGCCCAGCGCCCGGGTGGTCTCGGAATTGACGAGTAGGACCAGCGCCGTGATCGCGACCGCCGCGAGGGCGATTCCGGCGGGGATCGCCACGCTGTCCGCCTGGAGCAGGCTGTAGGCGACGGGCAGCGCCATGATCTGGGTGATGACCGCGGGCCCCCGGCTCCAGCCGCGGCGCAGCAGCAGGCCGCGGGCGGCCAGCAGGGGCAGCAGCGCGAGCACGATCAGCGTCACACCCAGGGTTACGCCCTGCTGCCGGTCTCCCGAGTCACCCGTGGCCCCCAGGACGAGCATCCACACGCCCCCCACGGCGAGGACCAGCCCCTCCAGCGCGGCCAGCGCGGCCGCGGCGGTCAGCCGTCCGGGACGGGGCTCTGCGGAGGGGGCTTCAGGGGTGGGGATCTGCTCAGCGCTCACCCCCGAAGGGTATCCCTCGGGCCCCGGCGCGCGGCCCGACCCCGGCCGCCACCCCACCGCCTCCCGCACCTCACCGTGTCGAGACTCACGCCCCTATCTCTTACCGGATCCCTAACTCTGTCTGGGACCAGTACCCCTCGGTAGGTACGCTGCATCGCATGCGTGCACTTCTCGTGGTCAATCCGGCAGCTACCACCACAAGTGCGCGCACGCGCGATGTCTTGATCCACGCGCTGGCGAGCGAGATGAAGCTCGAGGTGGTCACGACCGAGTACCGCGGGCACGCCCGGGACCTCGGGCGGCAGGCCGCGGAGAGCGACGACATAGAACTGGTGGTCGCACTCGGCGGCGACGGCACCGTCAACGAGGTCGTGAACGGTCTCCTGCACAACGGCCCCGACCTGGACCGTCTGCCCCGCCTCGCGGTGGTCCCCGGCGGCTCCACCAATGTCTTCGCCCGCGCCTTGGGCCTGCCCAACGACGCCGTGGAGGCCACCGGCGCCCTGCTGGACGCGCTCAGAGAGGACCGCGAGCGCGCGATCGGCCTCGGTCTCGCCGCGGGCACCCCCGGCACCGAGGACGAATCCGTCCCCTCCCGCTGGTTCACCTTCTGCGCGGGACTCGGCTTCGACGCGGGCGTGATCGGCCGGGTCGAACAGCAGCGCGAGCGCGGCAAGCGTTCCACTCATGCCCTGTATTTGCGCCAAGTGGCACGTCAGTTTTTGGACGAACCTCACCGCAGGCACGGAACGATCACACTGGAGCAGCCCGGCCAGGATCCGGTCACCGATCTTGTGATGTCCATAATCTGCAACACCTCGCCCTGGACGTTTCTCGGCAATCGTCCGGTGTACGCGTCACCTAAGGCTTCGTTCGATACCGGGCTCGACGTACTCGCTCTCAACCGCATGTCGACGGGCGCGGTTGCCCGGTATGCCACCCAGTTGCTCACTTCGTCCCCCGAGCGCGGACCCCACGGCAAGCACGCCCTGTCCCTGCACGACCTGACCGACTTCACCTTGCATTCGAAGGCGCCGCTCCCCCTCCAGATGGACGGCGACCACCTGGGACTGCGCACTAGCGTGACGTTCACAGGCGTACGCCGTGCACTGCGTGTGATTGTGTGAGCGGAAGGGCCCAAAGTCCTTTCACTCGAACGTTTAGACCAGGGTCCACCCCATGGAAGTACGGCTGTGACCTAGTCGACACCGAGGAATCAAAAAAAACTTTCCAGAAGGGGTTGTATCCGCCGCTGAGGTTTGCGAGTCTCTACGTGGCGATCGGGACGGCCCGCAACATCGGCCCCACAGAGAGCCAGAACCCCTCCTCAAATCACAGGACCACGTCAGGTAATCCTGGCAGTCGGCCCTTCACTTGTTGAGGGATTCGTGAAAGCGTTCACATTCACAAGCAACGTGCATGTAATACCAAGGAGAGGTAGCAGCCATGGACTGGCGTCACAACGCCGTTTGCCGCGAGGAAGACCCCGAGCTCTTCTTCCCCATCGGCAACACCGGTCCTGCGCTGCTGCAGATCGAGGAAGCCAAGGCCGTCTGCCGCCGCTGCCCCGTCATGGAGCAGTGCCTGCAGTGGGCGCTCGAGTCCGGCCAGGACTCCGGCGTCTGGGGTGGCCTCAGCGAGGACGAGCGCCGCGCGATGAAGCGCCGTGCCGCCCGCAACCGGGCCCGTCAGGCCACCGCCTGACACCCCACCCCGTAACGAGCCTGAGCCCGGCGGCGCGTACAGCGAGTACGCATCTCCCGCCCCCGAGCCGCAGCGCGCAGTACCCCCGATGCGCATAGCAACGTAAGCAGTGGCCCCGGACCTTCTGGCCCGGGGCCACTGTCATGCGCGACTTGTGGGTGCGTCAGATACTTCTGCTTGTACTTCTGCTCGCGCCCCTACGCGTACTCCTACTTGTGTGCCCGCACCGGAATGTCCAGGATGACCTGCGTGCCGCGCTCCGGGGCCGCCACCATGTCGAAGCTGCCCCCCAACTCGCCCTCCACCAGCGTCCGTACGATTTGCAGCCCGAGGTTGCCCGAGCGGTGCGGGTCGAAGCCCTCCGGGAGACCGACCCCGTCGTCCTGGACGGTGACCAGCAGGCGGGCCTCCTTGCTGGTGCCGCCGCGCACCGCCGAGACCTCGACCGTGCCCCGATCGCCCTCGCGGAAGCCGTGCTCCAGCGCGTTCTGAAGGATCTCGGTGAGCACCATGGAGAGCGGGGTGGCGACCTCGGCGTCGAGTATGCCGAAGCGGCCGGTACGGCGGCCGGTGACCTTGCCGGGCGAGATCTCGGCGACCATGGCGAGCACCCGGTCGGCGATCTCGTCGAACTCCACCCGCTCGTCCAGGTTCTGAGACAGCGTCTCATGCACGATGGCGATCGAGCCGACCCGCCGTACGGCCTCCTCCAGGGCCTCACGGCCGCGCTCCGACTCGATGCGCCGGGCCTGGAGCCGCAGCAGCGCCGCCACCGTCTGGAGGTTGTTCTTGACCCGGTGGTGGATCTCCCGGATGGTCGCGTCCTTGGTGATCAACTCGCGTTCTCGGCGGCGCAGTTCGGTCACGTCGCGCAGCAGGACGAGCGAACCGACCCGGGTGCCCTTGGGCTTGAGCGGGATCGCGCGCAGCTGGATCACCCCGTCGGCGCTCTCGATCTCGAACTCGCGGGGTGCCCAGCCGCTGGCGACCTTGGACAGGGCCTCGTCCACCGGACCCCGGGACGGGGCGAGTTCGGCGGTGGTCACACCGAGGTGGTGGCCCACCAGGTCGGAGGCGAGGCCGAGGCGGTGATACGCGGACAGCGCGTTCGGGGACGCGTACTGGACGATGCCGTCGGCGTCGAGGCGGATCAGTCCGTCGCCGACCCGCGGGGAGGCGTCCATGTCGACCTGCTGGCCGGAGAACGGGAAGGAGCCGGCGGCGATCATCTGGGCAAGGTCGGACGCGCTCTGGAGGTACGTCAGCTCCAGCCGGCTCGGGGTGCGCACGGTGAGGAGATTGGTGTTGCGCGCGATGACACCGAGGACGCGCCCCTCCCGCCGTACCGGAATGGACTCGACCCGTACCGGCACCTCCTCGCGCCACTCGGGATCGCCCTCGCGGACGATCCGGCCCTCGTCCAGCGCGGCGTCCAGCAGCGGGCGGCGGCCGCGTGGGACGAGGTGGCCGACCATGTCGTCCTGGTACGAGGTCGGGCCGGTGTTGGGCCGCATCTGCGCTACGGAGACATAGCGGGTGCCGTCGCGGGTGGGAACCCACAGCACGAGGTCGGCGAAGGAGAGGTCGGAGAGCAACTGCCACTCCGAGACCAGCAGATGCAACCACTCGAGATCGGAGTCACCGAGAGCGGTGTGCTGGCGGACGAGGTCGTTCATGGAGGGCACATCTGCGAGCCTACCTGGGGGTTTGGCCCGGCTCCGAAAACACCCGCGGGCCGCGGCGCCTGGGAGGGACCCTCAACCCTCCCGGCACCGCAGCCCGGAGCAGCAACGGCCGCGGGGTGTGCGGTCCCGGTCGGCCGAAGGAGAGGACCCGGAGCAGTCAGGGCAGAGAGCGCCGGTTCCTCGGTCCGCCTTCCTGTGCGGGGAAGACGGATGCTTGTGTGGATCAACGCCTCGCCGTAAGCGACGCTTCGTCGATCGAAGGCTTTACCTGCACATTGTGGACTAGACCACGTGCCGCGTCCATGCGCCGGCGGATGTTTGTTGTTGTCTCTTTATCGAACTTCCAACAGCATCCACCACGCAGACTAGCCCGGTTCGACCCCCGGTGGGGGCCGGATCGGCTCATGAACGGGGCCGGATCACCTTGGCCTCGTCCACCCGCCCGGGGGACGCGTCGGTCAGCGGGTCTCCGTCACCTTCGCCAGGGCGCGCGGCGCGTCCGGGTCCTGACCGCGGGCGATGGTGACCTCGTAGGCCAGGAGCTGGAGCGGAAGGATCTCAAGGATCGGCTGGAGCTCCTCGGCCACCCCCTCGGTGGGCAGGACGAACCCGGCCGAGGCCTGTTCCACCTGGGCCCGGGGGCCGATGACGACCAGGTCGGCGCCGCGCCCGCGCAGCCGGTCGAGCACGGGCTGGAGCGCCTCGCCGCCCTTGCCGTCGGTGACGACCGCGATGACCGGGGAGATGTTGTCGACCATGGCGAGGGGGCCGTGCAGCAGATCGGCGCCGGAGTACGAGAGGGCGGGGATGTAGCTGGTCTCCATCAGCTTCAGGGCCGCTTCCTTGGCCGTGGGGTAGCCGTAGCCGCGCGAGGTGATCACCATGCGCTCGGCGAAGCGGTAGCGGGAGGCGAGCGTACGGATCTCGTCCTGGCGGGTGAGGAGATGCGCGGCGAGATCGGGCAGCGCCTTGGCCGCGGCGCCGTCGCCGCCGCGCAGTCCTTCGACGAAGAGATAGAGGGTGAGGAGGGAGGCAGTGTAGGTCTTGGTGGCGGGCAGGGCCTTCTCGGGTCCGGCCATGATGTCGAGGTGGTACTCGGAGACGGCCGCCAGCGGTGAGTCCGGGTTGTTGGTCACCGCGAGCGTGATGGCGCCGGCCTCACGGGCGGCCCGGGTCGAGGCGACCAGGTCCGGGGAGCCGCCGGACTGGCTGACGGTGATGACCAGGACGTCGGTGAGATCGGGCCGCGCGCCGTACGCCGTGGTCGTCGACATCGAGGTGAGCCCGCACGGCAGGCCCAGCTGGATCTCCAGCAGGTACTTCGCGTACAGGGCGGCGTTGTCGGAGGTGCCGCGGGCGGTGAGCAGTACGAAGCGGGGCTCGCGGGCCGCGATCTGCCGGGCCACTTCCTGGACCCGCGGCGCGCCCGCCTCCAGGATCCGGCGCAGCACGTCGGGCTGCTCGGCCATCTCGCGGGCCATGATCCGACCCGGGCGGTCGTCGTCGGTCCGGGGGTCCGGGGTAGGGGCGGACATGGGGCCTCCTGGGGACGTTCCGGTCGTACGCGTCGACCGTGGCCGATACGGGGTGGTGCGTGCGGTGCGGATCGAGAGGATCGCTATCAGCATCTCATCGGCTGTGGGCAGGGCTTTGTCGGGTGTGCCGTTGCTGATGGGGGTGGCGAGCGGGCGTCCGGGCGGCGGGCCTGGATACGTCGAGAAGCCGTGACGGGCCGCGGGTGGGACTCCTTTGCTAGATTGGTCTACACCACATGTGTTCCCTCACGGTTCCCGGCGAGCCACTCTCCAGATCGGCAGGCCCAGCGTGGAAGTTGTCATCGTTCCCGACGCCAAGGCGGGCGGCGAGCTGATCGCCGAGGCCATGGCGGAGCTGCTCCGGCGCAAGCCCGACGCTCTGCTCGGCGTGGCCACCGGCTCGACGCCGCTGCCCATCTACCAGGCGCTGGCGGCGAAGGTCGGCTCCGGTGCCGTGGACGCCTCGCGGGCGCGGGTCGCCCAGCTCGACGAGTACGTGGGACTGCCGGCCGAGCACCCCGAGTCGTACCGGTCGGTGCTGCGGCGCGAGGTGCTCGCACCGCTGGGGTTGGGCATGGACGCGTTCATGGGCCCGGACGGCACCGCCGAAGACGTGCAGGCCGCGTGCCAGGCGTACGACAAGGCGCTGGCCACGGCCGGTGGCGTCGACCTCCAGCTGCTCGGGATCGGCACCGACGGGCACATCGGGTTCAACGAGCCCTGCTCCTCGCTCGCCTCGCGGACCCGGATCAAGACGCTGACCGAGCAGACCAGGGTCGACAACGCGCGGTTCTTCGAGGGCGACATCGAGCAGGTGCCGCACCACGTCATCACCCAGGGCATCGGCACGATCCTGGAGGCGCGGCATCTCGTCCTGCTGGCCACGGGTGAGGGCAAGGCGGACGCGGTCGCGGCGACGGTGGAGGGGCCGGTGGCCGCGGTGTGCCCCGCCTCGGCGCTCCAGCTCCACCCGCACGCCACGGTCGTCGTGGACGAGGCCGCCGCGTCCAAGCTGAAGCTGGCGGACTACTTCCGGCACACGTTCGCGAACAAGCCGGACTGGCAGGGGATCTGACCCCGAGGGCGCGAAGAAAAGCACGCAGCGGAAGAAAGTAAGAAGGAAGGTGCCGGCCCCTGGGGTCCGGCACCTTCCTTCTTTCTTGGCCTGCGTGCTCCTTCTCGCGGGCCGTCACTCCCCCGCGATGACCTCCGCCGCCGCCCGGCCGCACACCCTCGCCGCGCCGTGCGTGGCGATGTGGAGGGCGCCCCGGGGCGGGGCCTGGGGGATGCCCATCTCGACCACGATCGTGTCGGGGCGTTCCCTCAACAGGGTGTCCAGGGCGGCCGTCATCCAGGGGTGGCGGTGTTCGTCGCGGACGACAGCGACGACGTGGCGGCTGCCCGCGGCGGCCAGGGCCGCCGTTGCCGCCCCCTCCCCGGCGAAGCTGCCCGTCTCCGTGCCGGGCAGCAGCCGGGCCAGTTCCGCGGCCACGCCCCAGGGGGTCTCGTCACCGACGGCGATGTTCGCCACGGGGGTGAAGGCGGCGACGAACGGCGCCGCGCCCACCGGCTCGTACGACGGCGCGCGTGTCACCGTCAGCGCGCGCCGGGCGGCGACGAGCCCCACGTCGGCCGGCTCCCGCTCGGCGGCCGGCGGAGCCGCGGAGGCCGCCGCCGTCCAACGGGCCAGTGCCCGTACCCGCTCCGCCGCGTCCGCGAGGCGCTCCTCGGGGAGTTCACCGGTGCGCACCGCCGTGACGAGGGCGTCGCGCAGGCGCCGTACCGTCTCGTCGTCCG
Organism: Streptomyces sp. GbtcB7; assembly: GCF_019091445.1. Classification (NCBI taxonomy): domain Bacteria; kingdom Bacillati; phylum Actinomycetota; class Actinomycetes; order Kitasatosporales; family Streptomycetaceae; genus Streptomyces; species Streptomyces sp. GbtcB7. The sequence continues at coordinate 86,253 of NZ_JAGXJM010000010.1, read as the reverse complement.
CGAGCCCGCCGCCCACGCAGATCGCGTCCGCGCCGGCCGCGATGGCGAGGACACTGCCCCGCTCGATGCCGTACGTCCCGGCGATGGCCCGCATCTCCATGCCGTCGGTGACGATGAGGCCGTCGTAGCCGAGTTCCTCGCGGAGCAGGCCGGTGAGGATGCGGCGGGAGAGCGTGGCCGGGCGGTCCGGGTCCAGCGCCGGGACCAGGATGTGCGCGCTCATCACGGCGCGTGTGCCCGCGGCGATCGCGGCGCGGAACGGGGCGAGTTCGCGGGCCTCGATGACCGACAGGTCGGCGTCGATGCGCGGCAGCTCGTGGTGCGAGTCGACCGCCGTGTCGCCGTGGCCGGGGAAGTGCTTGGTGCAGGCCGCGACGCCCGCGGACTGGAGCCCGGTGACGTAGGCGGCGGTGTGCCGGGCCACCAGGTCGGTGTCGGCGCCGAAGGACCGTACGCCGATGACCGGGTTGTCGGGATTGGAGTTCACGTCCGCCGAGGGGGCCCAGTTCAGGTTCACCCCGCAGGCCGCGAGGCGGTGGCCGAGTGCCGAGGCCACCTCCCGCGTCAGCTCCACGTCGTCGACCGCGCCCAGCGCGTGGTTGCCGGGGTAGGAGGAGCCTGCGCGGACCTCGAGGCGGGTGACGTCGCCGCCCTCCTCGTCGATGGCGACCAGGACGTCGTCGCGCTCGGCGCGCAACTGGGCCGTCAGGGCCGCGAGTTGTTCGGGAGAGGCGATGTTCCGGCCGAACAGGCCGACGGCGGCGAGCCCTTCGCCGAGGCGGCGCAGCAGCCAGTCGGGGGCGGTGGTTCCGGTGAAGCCGGGCTGGAGGACGGTGAGCGCGTCGCGTGCCAGGCCGTTCTGGCCGGAAGAGGACGCGGTCGTACCACTGGCGAGTGTCGTCATCGGGTGGCGTTATCCCTTCACGGCGCCCGCGGTCAGCCCCGCGGCCATCTTGCGCTGGACGATGAGGAAGAGCACGACGATCGGCACGGCCATCATCGTGGCGCCGGCCATCATCGGGGCGTACTCGGTGCCGTGCTTGGTGGTGAAGTTGCCGAGCCAGACGGTGGCGGTCTGGTGCTCCTGGCTCATGAGCATCAGGGCGTAGAGGTACTCGTTCCAGGCCTGGATGAACGCGTACACGGACGTGGCGACCATGCCGGGCGCGAGCAGCGGGAAGACCACCCGTATGAAGGCTCCGGTGCGCGAGCAGCCGTCGACCATGGCCGCCTCCTCCAGCTCCTTCGGGATGTTGACGATGAAGCCGCGCAGCGTCCACACCGTGAAGGGGAGGATGAAGGTCAGGTACGTGATGATCAGGCCGGAGAGCTTGTCGTACTGGTTCAGGTCGTTGAGCAGCAGGAAGACCGGGATGATCATGGCGACCAGCGGGATCATCTGGACCGCGAGGATGCCGACGATCACGATCTTGCGACCGCGGAAGGCGAAGCGGGAGATGGCCAGCGCGGCCAGCATCCCCACCACGACGCCGATCACGACGACCGACAGGGAGACGATCAGGCTGCGGCCGACGGGGCCCCAGAAGTCCGCGATGTCCAGCGCGCGACGGAAGTTGTCGAGCGTGAGCCCCGTGGGGAACAGGCTCGGATCCGGGTCGATGGCGTCCTTCGCCGGCTTGAACGCCGTGTTCAGCATCCAGTAGACGGGGAAGCCCGCGGTGACGAAGACGAGGAGGCCGAGGAGGTTCCAGCCGAGCTTGGACTTCCCCCGGCGCCGGCCCGCCGTGGCGAGGGTGCTCATTCGACCTCTCCGATCTGCAGCATCTGACGCATGTACACGGCGACCACGCCCAGCAGCAACAGCACGGTCAGCAGGGCGATCGCCGATCCCTGCGCGTAGTCGTTGACGACGAAGGCGCGGTCGTAGGAGTACGTGGTGAGCAGTTGGAACTCCGCCTCCGGATGACCGCCCCGCATCACGAAGACCTGCGGGAAGACGCCCATGTCCCAGATGACGGAGAGCGTCGTGAGCATCACGACGATGGGCTTGAGGATCGGGAGCGTGACGTAACGGAAGACGCCCCAGGCGCCGGCGCCGTCCAGCCGGGCCGCCTCCTCCAGTTCGCTCGGCACCTGGGTCAGCCCCGCGCTGAGCGTGATGACGACGAAGGGCACCGCGCCCCACACCACCAGGAGCATGATCACGGCCAGTCCCTGGGGGCCGCTGGCGAACCAGTTGTGGCCGATCATGTCGACGCCCGGCAGCTTGCTCAGCAGCGCGTTGAAGACGCCGTAGTCGGAGTCGAAGAGCCACTTGAAGACGGTGGTGGCCACGATGATGGGCATGCCCCAGCTGGCCACCAGCACGATGTTGATCAGCATCTTCACCCAGCCCGAGACGCGCTGGAGGAGCAGCGCGATCAGCATGCCGATGACCATGGTGAAGACGACGGACCCGACGGCGAAGACGATCGTGCGGACGACGACCGTCCAGAACTCGCTGTCGCCCAGCACCTTGCCGAAGTTGTCGAAGCCGACCGACTCGGCCGGCTGGAAGCCCCACAGCTGGGACTGCCCGAACTTCTGGAAGGAGAGGGTGACCAGGCGGACCAGGGGATAGCCCATGACCAGCGCGAGGATCAGCAGACAGGGCGCGAGCAGGGCCCAGGGGACCGCCGCTCCGCCCGAGGTCCGCCTTCTGCGTGGCGCCTTGGGGACGGCCGGTGGCGGTGCCTGCCGCGGCGGCGGCACCTTGGCGGGGGTGGTCGTGTCTGCGGCACTCATCGCGCGCTCCTCAGCGGTCCCTCAGGTCGTACGTGGTCGAAGCCCCGCACGGGGTCGTACGCGGGGCAGGCCCCACACGGTCGAACACAGGCGAAACACGCCCGGGCCGTACGCGGCCGGCGCCTCGCACGGTCGTACGCGGCCCGGCTCCGCACGGTCTGCGCGGGGGCGGACCCTCGCGATCCCACACGGGGCGGACCCTCGCGGTCGTACAGGGTCCAAACCCGGTGCGGTCATATCCGGGCGAAAGCCGCCCAGGTTGCACGCGGCCCGAACCCCGCACGGTCGTGCACGGCCCGAACCCCGCACGGTCGTGCACAGTTCGAATCCCGCGCGGGTCGTGCACAGGGGCGGACCCCCACGGTCGTACGCGGGCCGAACCCGCACAGGTCATGCACGGGGGCGGGCCCCCGCGGTCGTACGCGGGGCGCTCGCCGGGGCGGGCCCTCTCGGTCGTGCGCGAGGCGGCCCTGCCCCGCCCTGCTCGGTCCTGTTCGGTCCTGTTCGGTGTGGGTCGTGCGTGGTCCGAACCTGGTGCGGTCGGTTCCGGTCGGGGGCCGCCCCGGTCGTGGACCGGCCCGACCCACCCGGCCGTACGCGGCCCGGCCTCGCACGGTCGTACGTCGCCGGGTCCCGCGCGGTCGTGCGGGAAGCGGCAGGAACCCTGGCCCGAAGAGGGCCCCGGCAGGCGTGCCCGGGAACATCCCGGGCACGTTCCTGGATCGACCCGGACGCACTCGGAGATACTCGGACGTACCCCCGGAGGCACACTCCGGGCGGACCCAGGGCGGACCCTGGACGCACCCCGGGTGAAGCCCCGGACGTGCCCCGGGGTCCCACCACGCCCCGCGCTCACGTCACTTGGTGTTGATGACCTTGTCGATCGCGGCGTCCGCGTCCTTCGCGGCGGCCTCGACCGACTTCTTGCCGGTGCCGATGTTCTGCAGCATGGTCTGCAGGACCTGGGCCTTCTCGACCTGGCCCCAGCCTGGAGCCATCGGCACGAACCAGTTGGACTCGGCCGCGGTGGCCGGAACCACGGTCGCCGGGTCGTTCTTGAGGGTGGCGAGGTCGGTCTTGTTGTTGGGCAGGTTGCCCTTGGCCATCAGACCCTTCTGACCGGCGGAGCCCGTGAAGGCGTTGATCCACTCGGCGGCGAGCGCCTGCGCCTTGGACTTCACCGGGACGGCGAGGTCGGAACCGCCGAGGAAGACGGGGATGTTCTTGCCGGACGGGCCGGGCATCACGAAGTTCTCGAGGTTGCCCTTGAGCTTGCCGGTCTTGTCGTTCTTCGGGTCCTCGGAGGTCGCACCCTCCCACGCGGCGCCGAAGATCATGGCGGACTTGCCCTGGCCGTAGACGATGTAACGGTCGGACTCGTCCTTGGTCTTGTCGCCGTGCATGTACTTGTCGACGATGGTCTTCCAGTCGTTGAGCCCCTTGATGGACTCCGGAGACGACAGGTTGGCCTTCCACTGGCCGCCGTCCTCCTTGGCGATGGAGCCGCCGGCGTCGTAGACGAAGGACATCGCGGCGTACCAGTCACGCGTCGGCTGGTACCAGGCGCTGAACTTGCTCCCCTCCTTCTTCTGGATCTTGTCCAGGTCGGAGATGAGCTCCGTGTACGTCTTCGGGGGCGTCTTGACACCGACCGAAGCCGCCACGTCCTTGCGCCAGTTGCCGACGCGGCCACCGGCGTAGTACGGCACGCCGTAGGTCTTGCCGTCGTAGGTGACGGAGGCCTTGAGGCCGTCCAGCCACGCGGACGAGTTGTCGAGCTTCGACGCGTCGATGGGAGCGAAGGCGCCCTTGACCATGTAGCCGAGCATCTCGGTGTTGCCCATCTCGACCACGTCGGGCGCCTTGTCGGTGGCGAGGACCGCGTCGAGCTTGGTGTTCTTGTCCGGCCAGCCGTAGTACTCGTGGTTGATCTTGACGCCGGGGTGCGCCTTCTGCAGCGCCGCGTCGGCGGCCTTCACCAGCTCGGGCCAGTTGTTCTGCGCGTCCACCGTGAGCCAGACGGTCAGGGCTTTCGCGTCCGCGCCCTTGTCCGACCCCCCGGACTTGTTGTCGCTGCTCCCGCACGCCGCGATGGAGACCATCATGCCCGCGATACCGATCGCGGCTGCCAGCTTCCGCTTCACGCCACCCTCCTCAGGGATGCCATAAACCCCCCTGCCCACCGCGGTGACACATGCCGAAGCGCTGCCGAGTACTGCCCGTGGGACTGGGACTGGACCAATGGTGTAGACCAGTACGGGGAGCTTGGCCTAGACCTAGAGGGGTGTCAAGGGTGTGTAAGCCCGACTGGTCGTCCGTTATGGGACCTACATATGCAAGGACCTTTAAGTAGGTAAGTGGCATAAACGGCGGGGGCGTTCACCGGCCTCACATACCTCTTGGTCGACCCGAGTCCACACTATGGACTAGACCAACGGGTACGCCGACGGTATATAGAGGGGATCACGGAGCGTGCGGGGGGACACTCGCACACGAAGCCGTGCCACGATGTGAGCCGTGGCCGACGGGATGTCGGTCGCTTCGGCACCCGGAGCCGGGAAGGCAGAGCATGAGCACCGACGTCAGCAGTGCGGAGAACGAGGGTGGGGCCCCCATCCGTACCGCGCGCGTGCCCAAGTACTACCGCCTCAAGAAGCACCTGCTCGACATGACGGAGACATTGCCGCCCGGCACGCCCGTACCGCCCGAGCGCACCCTCGCCGCCGAGTTCGACACCTCGCGCACGACCGTGCGCCAGGCCCTCCAGGAACTGGTCGTCGAGGGCCGCCTCGAACGCATCCAGGGCAAGGGCACGTTCGTCGCGAAGCCCAAGGTCTCCCAGGCGCTCCAGCTCACCTCGTACACCGAGGACATGCGCGCCCAGGGCCTTGAACCCACCTCGCAGCTCCTGGACATCGGCTACATCACCGCCGACGACACCCTCGCCGAGCTGCTCGACATCTCGGCCGGCGGCCGGGTGCTGCGCATCGAGCGGCTGCGCCTCGCGAGCGGCGAGCCGATGGCCATCGAGACGACCCACCTCTCCGCGAAGCGCTTCCCCGCCCTGCGCCGCAGCCTGGTGAAGTACACGTCCCTCTACACCGCGCTCGCCGAGGTGTACGACGTCCATCTCGCCGAGGCCGAGGAGACCATCGAGACCTCGCTGGCCACCCCGCGCGAGGCCGGCCTGCTCGGCACCGACGTCGGTCTGCCCATGCTGATGCTCTCCCGGCACTCGCTGGACCGGCAGGGCGAGCCGGTGGAGTGGGTGCGGTCGGTGTACCGGGGCGACCGGTACAAGTTCGTGGCACGGCTCAAGCGCCCGCAGGAGTAGCGCACCTGCCACGTTGCCCGGACCGAGATACGGACGAGGGGTTCCGCTTGGCTGACACCGTCGCCTAGATTGCCTGCGCATTGCACAGGTGAACAGCGAGGGGACGGAGCCGCCGTATGTCAGACGTGTCAGACGTGTCAGACGCGCCGAAGGTCGAACCGCCGGTGGTGACACCGATCCGGGTGGTCATCGCCCTGTGCCTGATAGCCCCGTTCGTGGCGATGCTGTGGGTCGGCTCCTACGCCAAGACCGACCCGGCGTTCATCGGCATCCCGTTCTTCTACTGGTACCAGATGCTGTGGGTGCTCGTGTCCACGGCGCTCACCGTGACCGCGTACCAGCTGTGGCAGCGTGACCAGCGCGCCCGCGCGTCCCAGGGCGGGGGTGCGGCGAAGTGAAGGACGGCGTGAACGGCGTCGCGCTCGGCGTCTTCATCTTCTTCTTCCTGGCCGTCACGGTCATGGGCTTCCTGGCCGCGCGCTGGCGCAGGCCGGACAACGAGCACAGCCTCGACGAATGGGGCCTGGGCGGACGGTCGTTCGGCACCTGGGTCACCTGGTTCCTGCTCGGCGGTGACCTCTACACGGCGTACACCTTCGTCGCCGTACCGGCGGCGATCTACGCGGCGGGCGCGGCAGGCTTCTTCGCCGTTCCGTACACGATCCTCGTCTACCCGCTGATCTTCACGTTCCTCCCCCGCCTGTGGTCGGTCTCCCACAAGCACGGCTACGTGACGACCTCGGACTTCGTGCGCGGGCGCTTCGGTTCGAAGGGCCTGTCCCTCGCCGTGGCCGTGACCGGCATCCTCGCCACCATGCCGTACATCGCGCTCCAGCTGGTCGGCATCCAGGCCGTCCTGGACGTGATGGGCGTGGGCGGCGGCGAGAACACGAACTGGTTCGTGAAGGACCTTCCGCTCCTCATCGCGTTCGGCGTGCTGGCCGCGTACACCTACTCCTCGGGGCTGCGGGCCCCCGCCCTGATCGCGTTCGTGAAGGACACCCTGATCTACATCGTGATCGCGGTGGCCATCATCTACATCCCGATCAAACTGGGCGGGTTCGACGAGATCTTCAAGGCGGCGAGCGACAAGTACACGGCGGCGGGGGCGGGCGGGCTCGTGCCCGCCGAAGCGGGCCAGTGGACGTACGCCACGCTCGCGCTCGGATCGGCGCTCGCGCTGTTCATGTACCCACACTCGATCACGGCGACGCTCTCCAGCCGCAGCCGTGAGGTGATCCGCCGCAACACCACGATCCTTCCGCTCTACTCCCTGATGCTGGGGCTGCTCGCCCTGCTCGGGTTCATGGCGATCGCGGCCGGAGTCAAGGTCACCAACGGCCAGCTCGCCATACCCCAGCTCTTCGAGAACATGTTCCCGGACTGGTTCGCGGGGGTGGCCTTCGCGGCGATCGGCATCGGAGCACTCGTACCGGCGGCCATCATGTCCATCGCGGCCGCGAACCTCTTCACCCGCAACATCTACAAGGACTTCATCAAGCCGGACGCGACCCCGCAGCAGGAGACCAGGGTTTCGAAACTGGTGTCGCTCCTTGTGAAGGTGGGCGCGCTGGTCTTCGTCCTGACGATGGACAAGACGGTCGCGATCAACTTCCAGCTCCTGGGCGGCATCTGGATCCTCCAGACCTTCCCGGCGCTGGTCGGTGGCCTGTTCACCCGCTGGTTCCACCGCTGGGCGCTGCTCGGGGGCTGGGCGGTGGGAATGCTGTACGGCACGCTCGCCGCGTACGGGGTCGCCTCTCCCACCCAGAAGCACTTCGGCGGCAGCTCGAAGGAGATCCCGGGCATCGGGGAGATCGGCTACATCGGTCTGACGGCCTTCGTCCTGAACGTCGTGGTGAGCGTCGTCCTCACCTTCGCCCTCCGCGCCTTCAACGCGCCGGACGGAGTCGACGAGACGTCTCCGGAGGACTACACGGCGGACGCGGGCGACGCGGGCGTCGAGACGGAGCTCCCGCCGGCCACGGCCGGTTCCACCCACTGAGCCCGGGGGCTCCGCCCCCAGACCCCCGGGTGGTGCGTTGGCTGCGGGGCGGTGGGGGCTGGTCGCGCAGTTCCTCGCGCCCCTAAAAGCCTGGGGCGCCGGGGCGCAGCCCCGTGCCCCAGGGGCGCGGGGAACGGCGCGCCAAGCCCCCACCCACCCGCAGCCGAAGAACCGCGCCAACAACCCCCACGGGCCGTCGGACACAAATCCGGCGGCCCGTTCCCGCGCCCTGTTGCACACTCACCGGCATGGACATCCGCATTCGACACGCCCACCCCCACGAATACGACCGCATCGGCGAGATCACCGCACAGGCCTACCTCGGCGACGGCCTGCTCGACTTCGGGGAGAGCGACGAGTACCTCGGCGAACTGCGGGACGTGGCGAAACGGGCCACCGCCGCGGAGGTCCTCGTCGCCGTGGACCACGACCACGTCCTCGGCGCCGTGACCTTCGTACCGCGCGGCGGCCCCATGGCCGACATAGCCCGCCCCGGCGAAGCCGAGATCCGGATGCTCGCCGTCGCACGCGAGTCCCGCGGCCGAGGCGCCGGCGAGACCCTCGTCCGCGCCTGCGTCGACCACGCACGCGCCACCGCCGGCTGCGTACGCGTCGTGCTCTCCACCCAGCGCACCATGCACGCCGCCCACCGCATCTACGAACGCCTCGGCTTCACCCGCACCCCCGACCGCGACTGGAACCCGCTCCCGGACCTCGACGACATCACTCTCCTCACCTATGAGTTGACACTCTGAAACCGGCACGACACAACATCTGGGGGTGTCACCGCAGCCCGGCACAAGATGTATGCTCATGCTCGCTGTCGCCGCAGGGGAATCCGGTGCAAATCCGGAACTGTCCCGCAACGGTGTACTTGTACGTGTTCGCACACCTGCGCCCATGTACTCGCGTCAGTCCGAGGACCTGCCGACAGCGCGCCCGGCCATCCGGCCCGGGTGCATGACGTCCGGGCCTCGCGGAATGGGCCGGTGGACGCGACGCCGTGTGCGCTCGTGAGCTGCCCTGCCCTCCGCCAGGCCCCGTGCCGAGCGAGGGAGAGCCCCAAGTGACCATCGCGCCAGCCGACCCGGCTTCAGCTACCGCTTTCGCACAGCAGGAGCGGAAGCAGGTCCCGGTGGAGACGGACGGTCCCGGTACCACGCTGCTGCGTACCCTGACCGACCTCACCGCCGACCTCCCCGACGCCGACCCCGGCCGGGTCGCCGCCGCCACGCTGCGCGGCCGGTCCGCGCGCGCGGACGACACGGAGCTGCGCGAGCTGGCCACCGAGGCGGCCGCGGGCCTCATCTCCGAGGACCCCGTCTACTCCCGGCTGGCGGCCAGGCTGCTGACGATCAGCATCGCGGCGGAGGCCGCCTCGCAGGGCGTCACGTCCTTCTCCGGGTCGATCGCCGCGGGTCACCGCGAGGGCCTGATCGCCGACCGCACGGCGGAGTTCGTCCGGCTGCACACGGCCCGGCTGGACGCGCTGATCGACACCGAAGGCGACGACCGCTTCGGCTACTTCGGCCTGCGCACCCTGCACAGCCGCTATCTGCTCCGGCACCCGATCACCCGCAAGGTCATCGAGACCCCCCAACACTTCATGCTGCGCGTGGCGTCGGGCCTGGCCGAGGACGACACGAACCGGGCCCTGGACGAGGTCGCGGCGCTCTACGGGCTCATGAGCCGCCTCGACTACCTCCCCTCCTCCCCCACGCTCTTCAACTCCGGTACGCGGCACCCGCAGATGTCGTCCTGCTACCTCCTCGACTCCCCGCTGGACGAGCTGGACTCCATCTACGACCGCTACCACCAGGTGGCCCGCCTCTCGAAGCACGCGGGCGGCATCGGTCTTTCGTACTCCCGGATCCGTTCGCGCGGTTCGCTGATCCGCGGTACGAACGGGCACTCCAACGGGATCGTCCCGTTCCTGAAGACCCTCGACGCCTCGGTCGCCGCGGTGAACCAGGGCGGCCGGCGCAAGGGCGCGGCCGCGGTCTACCTGGAGACCTGGCACTCCGACATCGAGGAGTTCCTGGAACTGCGCGACAACACCGGTGAAGACGCCCGCCGTACGCACAACCTGAACCTCGCGCACTGGATCCCGGACGAGTTCATGCGCCGGGTCGACACCGACGGACAGTGGTCCCTCTTCTCGCCCTCCGACGTGCCCGAGCTGGTCGACCTGTGGGGCGACGAGTTCGACGCGGCGTACCGCAGGGCGGAGGCGGCCGGCCTCGCCAAGAAGACCATCCCGGCCCGTGACCTCTACGGCCGCATGATGCGCACCCTCGCGCAGACCGGCAACGGCTGGATGACCTTCAAGGACGCCGCCAACCGCACCGCCAACCAGACGGCGGAGCCGGGCCACACCGTCCACTCCTCGAACCTCTGCACCGAGATCCTGGAGGTCACGGACGACGGGGAGACGGCGGTCTGCAACCTCGGCTCGGTCAACCTCGGCGCCTTCGTGGTCGACGGGGACATCGACTGGGAGCGGCTGGACGAGACAGTCCGTACCGCCGTCACCTTCCTCGACCGTGTCGTCGACATCAACTTCTACCCGACCGAGCAGGCCGGCCGGTCGAACGCGAAGTGGCGGCCCGTCGGCCTCGGAGCGATGGGCCTGCAGGACGTCTTCTTCAAACTGCGCGTCCCCTTCGACTCCCCGCAGGCCAAGGCCCTCTCCACCCGGATCGCCGAGCGGATCATGCTCGCCGCGTACGAGGCCTCGGCCGACCTCGCGGAGCGCAGCGGCCCGCTCCCGGCCTGGGAGAAGACCCGTACGGCCCGTGGCGTCCTGCATCCCGACCACTACGGCGTGGAGCTGACCTGGCCGGAGCGCTGGGCGACCCTGCGGGAACGTATCGCCGCCGTGGGCATGCGCAACTCCCTCCTCCTCGCCATCGCGCCCACCGCCACCATCGCGTCCATCGCGGGTGTGTACGAGTGCATCGAGCCCCAGGTGTCCAACCTGTTCAAGCGCGAGACGCTCTCCGGTGAGTTCCTCCAGGTCAACTCCTACCTGGTGGACGAGCTGAAGAAGCTCGGCGTGTGGGACGCGCAGACCCGCGAGGCGCTGCGCGAGTCCAACGGTTCGGTGCAGGGCTTCACTTGGGTGCCGCAGGACGTCCGCGACCTGTACCGCACGGCCTGGGAGATCCCGCAGCGCGGCCTGATCGACATGGCCGCCGCCCGCACCCCGTTCCTGGACCAGGCGCAGTCCCTGAACCTCTTCCTGGAGACGCCGACCATCGGCAAGCTCTCCTCGATGTACGCGTACGCCTGGAAGTCGGGCCTGAAGACGACGTACTACCTGCGCTCCCGCCCGGCGACCCGTATCGCCCGTGCCGCCCAGGCGCAGGCCCAGCCCGAGAAGACCATCCCCGTGCAGGCGATCCCCGACGAGGACGCCGTCGCCTGCTCCCTTGAGAACCCCGAGTCCTGCGAGGCCTGCCAGTAATGAGCTCCACCGAAAAGAACCTGCTCGACCCGGGCTTCGAACTCACGCTCCGCCCCATGCGCTACCCCGATTTCTACGAGCGCTACCGGGACGCCATCAAGAACACCTGGACCGTGGAGGAGGTCGACCTCCACTCGGACGTGGCCGACCTGGCGAAGCTCTCGCAGGGCGAGCAGCACATGATCGGCCGGCTGGTCGCGTTCTTCGCGACGGGCGACTCGATCGTGTCGAACAACCTCGTGCTGACCCTCTACAAGCACATCAACTCCCCCGAGGCGCGCCTGTATCTCTCCAGGCAGCTGTTCGAGGAAGCGGTCCACGTCCAGTTCTATCTGACCCTGCTGGACACCTACCTTCCCGACCCGGAGGACCGCGCGGCCGCCTTCGACGCCGTCGAGAGCATCCCCTCGATCCGCGAGAAGGCCGAGTTCTGCTTCAAGTGGATGGACTCGGTGGAGAAGCTGGACCGTCTGGAGACCAAGGCGGACCGGCGTCGCTTCCTGCTCAACCTCATCTGCTTCGCCGCGTGCATCGAGGGCCTCTTCTTCTACGGCGCCTTCGCGTACGTCTACTGGTTCCGCAGCCGGGGTCTGCTGCACGGTCTCGCCACCGGCACCAACTGGGTGTTCCGCGACGAGACGATGCACATGTCCTTCGCCTTCGAGGTGGTGGACACCGTGCGCAAGGAGGAGCCGGAGCTCTTCGACGACCAGCTCCAGCAGCAGGTCACCGACATGCTGAGGGAGGCCGTCGAGGCCGAGCTGCAGTTCGCGCGCGACCTGTGCGGTGAGGGTCTGCCGGGCATGAACACCGACTCGATGCGCCAGTACCTGGAGTGCGTGGCCGACCAGCGTCTCCAGCGCCTCGGCTTCGCCCCGGTGTACGGCTCCGAGAACCCCTTCTCCTTCATGGAGCTCCAGGGCGTCCAGGAGCTGACCAACTTCTTCGAGCGCCGCCCCTCGGCGTACCAGGTGGCGGTGGAGGGCTCGGTCGGCTTCGACGAGGACTTCTGACGGACGAGAACTTCCGGCGGTACGAGGACTTCTGACGGTACGACACCGGTGATGCCGGGCCGCATGTCGCGGCCCGGCATCACCGCGTCTCGTCCATGGGCCGTCCATGCACCGTCCATGGACCCCCTATGGGGCGGCAAAGTTCTTCGGGCGTGGCTATCCGGGGGTCATCGGCCCCGGCTAGGTTCTGGCCGTCCTGACATGTCACGTACAGCGGCACGACAGGACGACCGAATTGGCATGCCCATGTCGCATCCGCACTTCTCTCACGCTACGCGCGTCACGGGCCTGCCACGCAACGCCGAGAACCCCCACTTCCGGCTGTGGAGCCGTGCGCGGCCCTACCCCGGCCCGCACGGCACCGGCCTCAAACCGATGGAGGCAGCACCCATGCGTGAGACACCCCCCAGCAGGCCCGCCCGGCGACTGCGAAGACTTCTGACCGCCGCCGCGCCCGCCCTCGCCCTCACGGTCGCCGGACTCATGGCGGCCCCGGCCGCGAACGCGCAGCCGGCGCCGACCACCGCCAAGCCCTCCCGGGCCGCCCAGAACGCGAAGGCCCTGACCGCCCCGGCCGCGCAGGCCGTGCACTCCACGGGCAAGGCGGGCCAGAAGGTGCCGACCACGCACCTGTGCGGCGCCCCGACGGCCGGTCACGCGGCCTGTTTCGCGCAGCGCCGCACCGACATCAAGCAGAAGCTGGCCGCCGCGATCTCGCCGAACGCCGCCGCCGCGGTGTCCGGTCTGAGCCCGGCCAACCTGCACAGCGCCTACAACCTGCCCTCCACCGGCGGCTCCGGCCTGACCGTCGCCGTGGTCGACGCGTACAACGACCCCAACGCGGAGTCGGACCTCGCGACCTACCGTTCGCAGTTCGGCCTGTCGGCCTGCACCAAGGCCAACGGCTGCTTCAAGCAGGTCAGCCAGACCGGCTCGACCAGCTCCCTGCCGACCAACGACACCGGCTGGGCAGGTGAGGAAGCGCTCGACATCGACATGGTCAGCGCGGTCTGCCCGAACTGCAACATCGTCCTCGTCGAGGCCAACTCGGCCACCGACTCCGACCTCGGCACCGCCGAGAACGAGGCCGTGACGCTGGGCGCGAAGTTCGTCTCCAACAGCTGGGGCGGCTCCGAGTCCTCCTCGCAGACCAGCGAGGACACCTCGTACTTCAAGCACCCGGGCGTCGCCATCACCGTCTCCTCCGGTGACTCCGCCTACGGCGCCGAGTACCCGGCCACGTCCCAGTACGTGACGGCCGTCGGCGGCACCGCGCTGTCCACCAGCTCCAACACCCGCGGCTGGACCGAGTCCGTGTGGAAGACGAGCAGCACCGAGGGCACCGGGTCCGGCTGCTCCGCGTACGACGCGAAGCCGAGCTGGCAGACCGACACCGGCTGCTCCAAGCGCATGGAGGCCGACGTCTCCGCGGTCGCCGACCCCGCCACCGGCGTGGCCGTCTACGACACCTACGGCGGCTCCGGCTGGGCGGTCTACGGCGGTACGAGTGCCTCCTCGCCGATCATCGCGGGTGTGTACGCCCTCGCGGGCACCCCGAGCTCCAGCGACTACCCGGCGAAGTACCCGTACTCCCACACCTCGAACCTGTACGACGTGACCAGCGGCAACAACGGCTCCTGCTCGCCCTCGTACTTCTGCACCGCGGCCACCGGCTACGACGGCCCGACCGGCTGGGGCACCCCGAACGGCACCACCGCCTTCGCCTCGGGCACCAGCACCGGCAACACGGTGACCGTCACCAACCCGGGCAGCCAGTCCACCACCACCGGCGGTTCGGTCAGCCTGCAGATCTCGGCGAGCGACAGCGCGGGCGCGACCCTCACCTACAGCGCGAGCGGTCTGCCGACCGGTCTTTCGATCAGCAGCTCCACCGGTCGGATCTCGGGCACCGCGAGCACGGCCGGTACGTACAGCGTCACCGTCTCCGCCTCCGACAGCACGGGTGCCTCCGGCTCCGCCTCCTTCACCTGGACCGTCAGCACCTCCGGCGGCGGCACCTGCACCTCGGCGCAGCTGCTCGGCAACCCGGGCTTCGAGTCGGGCAACACCACCTGGAGCGCCAGCAGCGGCGTGATCACCAACTCCAGCAGTGAGGCCGCGCACGCCGGTTCGTACAAGGCATGGCTGGACGGCTACGGCTCGACGCACACCGACACGCTCTCCCAGTCGGTGACGATCCCGTCCGGCTGCAAGGCCAGCTTCACCTTCTACCTGCACATCGACACCGCGGAGACCACCACAAGCAGCCAGTACGACAAGCTGACGGTCACCGCCGGATCGACCACCCTCGCGACGTACTCGAACCTCAACGCCGCCTCCGGCTACGCCCAGAAGACCTTCGACCTGTCCTCGTTCGCCGGGTCCACCGTCACCCTGAAGTTCAGCGGGGTCGAGGACTCCTCGCTCCAGACCAGCTTCGTCGTCGACGACACCGCCGTCACGACCAGCTGACCAGTGGGGCCCTGGCCGGCGTCGCGGCCAGGGCCCTGTGTCCCTGTGTGGATCCTGATGCGGGGGTGGCACGTCCAAGCGACAAGGAGGTGCCACCCCATGCGCCGTACGACCCACCATCGGATCCTCGCCCTCACGGCCCTGACGCTGCTCGTCGCGGGCTGCGGCACACAGGGCGGCGGTGACGCGGGCGGCAGCCGCACCGTGTCGCCGTCCCCCACGACGAGCCACCCGAGCTGTGACACGGCTCCCGCGGAGCTCGGCGCAGCCGACACCGGCCACACGTACTGCCTCACGGCCGGCGGCGTACTCCGCCTCACCCTGGACGGCACCACCAGTCGGCCGTGGACACCCGTCAAGGTCAGCGGCACCGGGCTAGAGGCCACCAACAGCGGCGTCGTTCTCCAGGCGGGCGACGCGAGCTCCGCCTTCAAGGCGGTCTCGGCGGGAACCGCCCACCTCACCTCGTCCCGGCCGCTCTGCGCGACCGCCCCGGGCAAGGTGTCGTGCAAGGGCATTCAGGAGTGGACGGTCACGGTGCTGGTCACGAAGTCCTAGCTGACGGTCGATGCGCCGCTCGCGGGCCGCGCCGATCAGCGCGGGCAGGGCCACGACCACGAAGAGCGCGAGGACGGTCAGGATTCCGGCGGTGGTGTCCGTGAGTGTCTTCATGAACACCACTGTCGTACCGCTCGCCCTTCGGCGTCAGTGGCAGGACTGCCGTACACCCTCGATTTCCTGCCATTGACGAGGCACACTGGCGGACATGCTGAAAAACGTGGCCGCGGTCCTGCTCGACGGTGTGCACCCCTTCGAACTCGGGGTCGTCTGCGAGGTGTTCGGCATCGACCGCAGCGACGACGGCCTGCCCGTCTACGACTTCGCGGTCGCCTCCGCCGAGGGCCCGACCCTGAGCACCCACGCGGGGTTCTCGCTGACCACGGAGCACGGCCTGGAGCGGCTGGAGAGCGCCGACCTCATCGCTCTCCCCGCCGGGAACTCCTATGTGTCCCGGTCCTATCCGCCCGAACTGCTCGACGCCCTGCACCGCGCCACGGACCGCGGCGCCCGGGTGCTCAGCGTCTGCTCCGGTGTCTTCGTGCTCGGCGCGGCCGGGCTCCTCGACGGGCGGCGCTGCGCCGTGCACTGGCACCACGCCGAGGAGCTCTCCCGGCAGTACCCGAAGGCGATCGTCGAACCGGACGTGCTGTACGTGGACGAGGACCCGGTGATCACCTCGGCCGGCACCGCCGCCGGAATCGACGCCTGTCTGCACATCGTCCGCAAGGAACAGGGCCCCGAGGTCGCCAACGCCATCGCCCGCCGGATGGTGGTGCCCCCGCACCGGGACGGCGGGCAGGCCCAGTACATCGAGCGCCCGCTGCCCCGCTCCACCTGCGACACGGTCGGCGAGGTGCTGGTGTGGATGGAGCGCCACCTCGACCGGGAGGTGACCGTCGAGCAGCTCGCGGCCCGCGCCCACATGTCCCCGCGCACCTTCGCACGCCGCTTCCAGCAGGAGACCGGCACCACCCCGTACCGCTGGATCCTGCGCCAGAGGGTGCTGTTGGCACAGGAGTTGCTGGAGGCGTCGGACGAGACGATGGACGCCATCGCGGGCCGCACCGGGTTCGGCACCGCGGCCGCGCTGCGCCACCAGTTCGTCCGGAGCCTGGGGACGACCCCGCAGGCGTACCGGCGCACGTTCAGGGGCCCGCGGGCTGCCTGAACGCGCACCGGTACGGACACGGGGTCACCGCGGACGACGCCGCACGGTCACCGCGGCAGGGCCCTCAGCAGCAGCCGGTACGGACGCAGGGTGATGCCGACGCGGGTCGCGTCATTGGACTCGGAGACCTGCTCGAACCGCCACCGGGACGCCACCGTCGCCGTGATCAGGCTGAGCTGCGCCATCGAGAAGTGGTCGCTCGGGCACTTCCGGTTGCCCACACTGAAGGGGCTCATGGCGTGCTTCGGGACGTCCTTGGCGCGTTCCGGAAGCCAGCGGTCGGGGTCGAAATCCAGATGCCCGTCGTACGAGCGCGGATCACGCTGGATGGCGAACGGGCTGTAGACGATGTCGGCACCGGCCGGTATCCGATAGCCGCCGAGTTCGGTTTCGGTCACCGCCCGCCGGGTCAAAATCCATACGGCGGGGCGCAGCCGCATCGACTCGACGACGACATTGTTGGTGTACGTCAGCTTCCGGACGTCGTCGAATGCGACGGGCCGGTCCCCGACGACGGATTTGACCTCCTCGGCCACCCGAGCGGCGTGTTCCGGGTGTTCGGTGAGTACTTGCAGCAGCCACATGATCGTGGAGGCCACGGTTTCGCTGCCGGGCGTGAGTATCGCTACGACTTGGTCGTGGATCTCCTGTTCGCCGATCGGCTCGCCGTTCTCGTCCTTCGCTTCCAGCAATGCCGTCAGCAAATCGTCCGGCTTTTGACCGGATGCGCGGCGCTCGGCGACGATCTCGTCGACGAGGAGATGCAAATCGGCCAATGCGCGGTCGAATTTGCGGTTGGCCGGAAGCGGCAGCCGATAGAGCGGGCCCGCCGGGATCACCATGCGCCGGTACATACCGCGGAACACGGTGGCGAGCGCGACGCTCAGCCGCTCGGCGCGCTCGTCCATGAACTCGCCGCGCAGCAGACAGCGGGCCGCGATGCGCACGGCGACGCGGAACGACTCGGAGGTGCAGTCGACGGGCTCGCCCGACCCCATGCGCTCGGCGAGCGCACGCGCCTCCTCCTCCATGATCGGTCCGTACTCGGGGATGATGTCGAGCCGGAACGCGGGCTGGATGGTGCGGCGCTGGCGACGGTGCCTCGGCCCGTTGGCGGTGGCGACGCCCTCCTTGCCGAGCAGGCCTTCCAGGGACTCCCAGAGGGGTCCGTCGATCTTGAAGTCGGTGCTGAGCGCCATCGCTCCGGTGAGGGCCGGCGAGGTGAGCGCGTACACCGTCTTGGGGCCCAGCTTGAGCCGTACGACGTCGCCGTGGTCGCGGAGCCGGGCGAGGAAGCCCAGCGGGTCGCGGACCAGTTTCCAGCCGTGGCCCAGGACGGGTACGCCGCCCCCGGCCAGGGGTGGGACGGGCAGCTGTGGTGCCGCGGGTTGCGCGGGCTTCACGGACTCGACGGTCATGACTCACCTGCCGCTTCGTTGTTGACGTACGGGGGTGTGGAGCGGTCGTCCCAGCTGTCGACGGTGTACCGGCCGGACTCGTGGTGGAACCAGTACACGGAGCTGAACCAGTTCCGCATATTGCCGAGGCACGCTTTCACGGCGAGGCTCAATTCCTTGCCGTGCACGGTGCCGTCCGCGAGGGTGTCGGAGAACCGGTTGAGGTCCTTTTCCGCGTCGAGGAATTCGGTGATGCATCCCTCGATCCGCCGCCGGGTGTCCTGGATCGCTTCTTCGAGTGTCAGCCCCTCGTGATGGATGAGGCTGATTCCGAGATTATGGAACTCGTCGCCCGCGATTTCTTTCGGGAGCGAGCAGAGGTCGTTGTACCAGGCGGCGAATTCCTGGCTCAGCAGCGCCGCCCGCCGATATGCGAAATGGTTCCGCACGGCGGTGGGAAGTTCACAGCCCGCGCTCGGCTCCAGAAGGTCGGTCCAGATCCAGTGCGCGAAGGTGAGCCGCCGCAGTTCCAGATATTCCTCGACCGTGGGCACGGTGCCGTTGACACGGTTGCGGAATTCCCGGTCGTACGCCTCGATCACCGCGTGGAAATGCCGGGCGAAGCGCGCGTTCCACTTCTTGGTCAGGAACGAGTACAGGCGCACCATGCTGTCCGCGAACCCCGCGACCAGGGGATCCCGGTGGTGCAGGTGCTCCCTGGGGGAGTCGAGAGCCGCGTGCAGCTGGAACCTGAGCCTCCGCCAGGCGCCGGGCCTGCCGTGGATGACATCGCGGTCGTGGCGGTCGTCCCAGACGAAGAACCACGCGCTGTAGTCCGCTATCGCCTGCATGACCTCGTCGGGAGCGCCAATGTAGTAGCCCGCCATCAGGTCCGTATAGCAAAGGCCGTCGGCATATTCGTCGACCTTGTCCGCCGGCATGAGGCGTTTTTCCCTCAGCCACGAACGTGTGTTCTCCTGGAGCCTCGGCCAATACGGGTGCAGTTGACGGGGAAACGCGGACTCGATCACCGGGAGAGAGAGCGCCGGTGGAACCGCGACCACGGTCGGTGTCGATGAAGTGCCGTGTGAGAATGCATGCACGAACAAACCCCTCTCAGCCGCCAGTTGACGCTGCGCCCCTCCCGCTGTGCCGGGCGTGCGCCGTTGCGTATCCCCGCACTTCCCATTCAGCACCACAACTGACCGTTCTGGGAACGGATTTACTCCACTCGCTACCCCACAGTGCTGAGAATCTCCCCTTGTGTGACTGAATATGGATCACTAGAGGAGCACGGGGGATCGAATGTGCGACGCACATACGAACGGCGCCTGGTCAGGGAGCTCCCCCTGACCAGACGCCGCTCGGGCCGACCCGCGCGTGCGCGCCGGCCCCAACTGTCCTGCCGCGACTCAGTCGTTCGCGACGATCGGGTAGCGGGGCTCGTTCTCGGCCATCTGCCGCAGGGCTTCCTTGCGCTCGCGCTTGGAGAGCCGGTCGATGTAGAGGTAGCCGTACAGGTGGTCGGTCTCGTGCTGGAGGCAGCGCGCGAAGTAGCCGGTGCCACGCACCTTGATCGGGTTGCCCTT
The DNA here is from genome assembly GCF_019091445.1 of Streptomyces sp. GbtcB7. Lineage (NCBI taxonomy): Bacteria > Bacillati > Actinomycetota > Actinomycetes > Kitasatosporales > Streptomycetaceae > Streptomyces > Streptomyces sp. GbtcB7. The sequence goes on along the minus strand of NZ_JAGXJM010000010.1, from coordinate 66,503 downwards.
CTCGTCCTGCCCGGTGACCTCCGCGTAGTCGGGGCGGGCCAGCGGCGCGTACGCGGTCGGCACCGAGAGGCAGCCCTCGTTGCTGTCGTCGAGGCGGCGCTGCTCGGCGGGCAGCTCGACGAGGACGGGGTTGCAGACGACACCGACGTGCCGCTTGCCCTCGTCGTCCTGGCAGTCGTAGACGAAGACCTTGAGGTCGACGCCGATCTGGTTGGCCGCCAGGCCCACGCCCTCGGCGGTGCGCTGGCTGGCGAACATGTCGGCGACCAGCTGGTCGAGCTCGGGCCCGAACTCGGTGACGTCCTTGCACTCCTTGTGCAGCACCGGGTTGCCGACGACCGTGATCGGCCGCGAGGTACCGCGCTCACGGTAGGCCGCCTCGCGCTCCTCACCGTCCTCGGTGTCGTTGACGAAGCCCTCGTCGTCCACGGGGAGCACTCCAGAGTGCTGCTGCTCGGTGTCCTGCTGCGCCATGACCGACGTACGCCTTCCTCGAAACCAGGGGTGTGGTGCTCATACAGGGTACGGGGGTGGCACCCCGCGAGGGCGCGGGACTGTGTTGATCTGCGGCTCCGCCGCGTGGGCGCGACAAGCCCCCACCGGCCCGCGGTGAACCCGCAAGCGCTCAGCAGACCTCTTCGAGATCCCGCCAGTCCCGGGAGTCGGGGCTGTCCGCGACCCACCCGTCCAGCAACCCCCTGACCAGCGGAGCCGGCGCAGCCACCCCGCACTCCCGCTCCGGCACCCACAGCTGCCCGTCGGTGCGGTGACCGAGCGGCCCCGGATGCCCGGGCTCGCTGTGGTCGTGCGGGTCGAGATGCTCACCGTCGCCCTCGTCGGACGGCATCCGCGACTCGGAACACATCCGGCACAGCAGCCGTACGGACGAGGACCAGTCCTCCGCGGCGAAGCCGGCGTCCGCCGCGAGCTGCTCCAGGGCGTCCCGGTCCTCCTCGGTGGCGGCCTCCAGGAGAACCACCCAGGTGGGCACCGGAGAGGGCGCCCACAGCTCGATCTCGTCGAAGACCGGATAGGCGTGCCCGGCGGCGGTCGTCCGCTCCCCGTGCGGCACACCGTCGTGCAGAACCACCTCGCCCCAGCGACGCCCCGAGGACGGCAGCGGAATGGACAGGACCTCCACCCGGGCCGGATCGAGCCTGCGCCCCCACACGACCTCGGCCTCGCCCTCCGGCGACAGCCGTACGGCCGCACTGCCGAGGTCCATGCCCACCGGTTCCCCGGAGACGGCGGCCCCGCCGGGCACCCGCAGCCCGTACGCCTGCCAGGCACGGCGGGCCAGCGGCCAGTCCTGCAGGGCGGTGGCGGCGATCCCGACGTTCCACCAGTCGGGGGCGCCCGCCTCCCGGTCGAGAAGTGCGACGGCCCTGAGGCCCGCGGCCCGCGCCTGCTCCCAGTCGTGCCGGAACTTGTGCAGCAGGGCCAGGTTGAACCAGGACTCCGACAGCCAGGGCTCCAGGTCCGCGGCGCGCGTCAGCAGCGCTCCCGCGTCCTCGTACCGGCCGTCGCCGATCAGCGTGAACGCGCGATCGGTGGCCTGCCGCCATGAGGCGGAGGGCCGGTGCCGTCCCTTGCCGAAGATCCTCACGATTCCCGCCTGCCAGTTCCTTGCGTTTCCCGCCTGCCGGTCCCTTGAAGAGTTTCTTGAAGACAGCGCAGCCCCGGGCCGGCCCGTGCCCCCGAACACCCTCTTCCTCGCATCCAACCACGGACCGTTGGACGGGCGCTCATTACCCATGGGTTACCCAGCCTGGGGCAGGGTAAGGGTGCCCCGCAACAGGACCCTGGCCAGCGACTCCACTACCTCGGGCTGATAGTCGCGGGCGGTGGCCAGGCGCAGCTTCTCCAGGGCGGTGAGGGGCCCTCCCGGGCCTGCTTCCCTTGCCATCTCCTCGTACGCGTTGACGGCCCGCACGATCCGTGCCGTGACCGGCTGCTCCCGGTACGGATCGGCCTGCCGCTCCACGACCACGGCGACCTCGGCGTCCACGCCGGTCTGGCGTACGACGGCGCCGCCGAGGAGGGCGATGCGCCGCTGCTCGTCGGCGGAGAGCACCGAGGTGGCGCCGGCCGGCACCGGGTCGACGAGGCTGAGCTGTCCGATGTCGTGCATGAGCGCCGCGTACTCCAGGACGGTCAGATCGGGCTCGGACAGGCCCAGCTCACGGCCGACGGCCCGGCTGAGCGCGGCGACCCGCCGGGCGTGCCCGGTGGGGGTGTACCCGGCGATCTCGGTCGCCCTCGCGAGTGAGGCGATCGTCTGCCGATAGGTGACGCGCACGGCGGCGTACCGCCGGACGGAGAGCTGGGTGAGCAGCAGGGGCAGCGAGAACACGGGCAGCGCCCACAGCCCGACGACCGCCACCGCGAGCGACATGACGGCCCCGGTCGCGCAGACCGCCGACCCGATGCCGAGCGTAGCCCGCAGCTCGTCCCGCAGCAGTGGTCCGAAGGGCCAGCGGGTCCGGGCGTGCGCCATCGCCGCCGCGAGCACGGCGTCGCACAGCGCGGTGAGCACCAGCAGGGAGACCAGCAGCAGGGCGTACGAAGGGCCGCCCCAGCCCATCAACCTTCCCTGGTTGTAGAGGGGTTGGAAGCAGACGGCGGCGAAGCCGACGGTGAGGACGCGCCGGGTGAGGTGGTCGGCGGTGGGCCCGCGGCCCTGGGCGACGTGCGGTACGCAGCCGATGAGGGCCGCGGCCACGACGACGGCGACGATCTCGAGGACGCCGTGGTCGGTGCGGTGTCCGGCGTTCTCGCCGAGCAGCGCGTACGCGAGGGCTCCGGCGGCGGCGAGGGGCGCCGACTCCCGCTCCTCGGCCCCGCTCCAGCGGGTCAGCTCCCCCACGGCGATGAGGATCCCGAAGGCGAGCGCGACGCCTCGTTCGTCGAGACCGTGCCAGAGGACGACGGCCAGCGAGACAACGGCGAGGAGCAGGGCGACCGCGTGAACGAGGGTGAGGGTGAACGGGGCCCGCCCGACGACCCCGTACCCGGGAATCTCCACCCCGACGGCACTCATGACCGCCCCCGCCCGACGACGCCGCTCGACGGAGGGTCGACACCTGTCGGGTCCCGGTCCGCGCCGGTCGACGGCCCGTCGGCGCCCATCGAGCAGCCGTCCGTACTCGCCGAGGACCCGGTTTTGTTTGTCGGGTTCCTCTCTGTCCGACTGGAAACGGGTGGAGCGGGCGGGTGAATCCCCGCGGTCACCGCAGGATGCCACCCGTGTCGGTTCAGCGCTCGCACCAGGGCCCGTACCATCCCCGGATCGAACTGCGCCCCCGCGCACCGTTCCAGTTCCTCCAGCGCCACCGGCACCGGCCGGGCCCGCCGGTAGGACCGGGTCGACGTCATCGCGTCGAACGCGTCGGCGACGGCCACCACGCGCGCGAACTCCGGGATCTGGCGTCCCACCAGCCCGTACGGGTACCCGCTCCCGTCGATCCGCTCATGGTGGTGCAGGATCGCCGACCGCGCCTCGCCGAGAAAGCCGATGCCGCGCACCATCTCGTGCCCGTACTCGGGATGCAGCTCGATGATCCGCCGTTCCTCCGGCGTCAGCGGCCCGTCCTTGCGCAGGAGCCGCGTGGGGACGCCCAGCTTCCCCACGTCGTGCAGGATCCCGGCGAACCGCAGCACTTCGACGCGCTCGTCGTCCATGCCCAGCTCACGGGCGATCATCATGGACGCCTGCCCGACCCGCTCACTGTGCCCGCGCGTGTACCCGTCCTTGATGTCGACGGCCTGCACGAGGGCCCGGATGGTGGCCTGGTGGGCGGCCCGCTCCCGGTGGTACTGGGCGAACGCCCAGCAGGAGACGTACATCGGCAGCAGGACGAGCAACGCGGCGACGGGACCGTACGGACTGCGCCACAGCACCGCCATCATCAGCCCGGCGAGCCCGTGCACGGCGACGGAGGCGAGGGAGCGCGAGAAGAGCCCGCGCCAGGCACCCCGCACCGGCACCCGCTCGGCGAGCGCCAGGATTCCGCCGTCGAGCGCGGTCAGGACCAGGCAGAAGGTGAGCACCGCGGCCCCGGCGGGCACGAGCGCGTACGGGAAGTGGGGCAGGGCGATCGCGTCCCGGCCGCCCAGCGCCCAGTGCACCCGGGACGCCGCCCAGACCGCGACGGCGAGCTGGGCCGCGCGCCAGACCCGGCGCAGCCACTGCGGCCGCTGCTCCACACGGGCGAGCAGCGCGCCCGGCAGCGCCACGAGCGCGGCGGCCGGCGGCGGCAGCAGAAAGGCCCCGGCGAGCAGCACGGGCAGGAAGGTGCCCAGCCCTCGGGGGGCGCCCCGCTCGGCTACGCGGGCGGCGGCACCCTTGGGGCTGTGCGGGAAGGGGATCCGCTCGCAGCCGACGTACAGCGCGGCGAGCAGGGCGACGATCCACCAAGGTGCGTGAACGGCGGGCAGCGGAGCCAGGCAGGCCACCGCGGCCAGGACGACACAGACGACGTAGACACGGGCCCACGTCGGAATCGACCCCATCGCCTCGTTCCCTCCCCCGGACGTCCCCTGCCCCGGTCAGGCTCCGGAGCCTAGGGCGGTGGGGACGGTACGGGGGCGGCAATGGCCGAATCCGCGGGCTCGGAGCCCGCGGATTAGCACGTTCGGGTGATAACCGGACGATCTCCCCGGGGAGTTCAGGACTCCTGGGGCGTCGCGGTGACGTCGTGCTCGGGCACGGTCTGACCGGACCGGATCAGGTCGATGCGACCCATGACCTTGGCGCGCAGATCGGTCGGCACGTCGTCCTGGCCGCAGCACCGCTTGACCAGCTTCTTCACGGCCTGCTCGAGTCCGTACTTCTCGAGACACGGGGAGCACTCCTCGAAGTGCACCTCGAACTTGGTGCAGTCCGAGTCCGGCATCTCATGGTCGAGGAACTCGTACAGGTGGTCGAGTACCTCACTGCAATCCGTCTCGTGCGGCTCTCCGCAGCTCATGAGCCCGAGCCTTTCGCTTCGTTCGACTCTCCGGCGCCGGCCGGGACCAGCCCGCGGTCACGGGCGTAGTCCTCGAGCATGCCGCGCAGTTGGCGACGGCCCCGGTGCAGCCGGGACATCACCGTACCGATGGGTGTCCCCATGATGTCCGCGATCTCCTTGTACGCAAAGCCTTCTACATCAGCGAGATAGACCGCGATGCGGAATTCCTCGGGGATCGCCTGCAGCGCAGCCTTGACGTCCGAGTCGGGCAGGTGGTCGAGCGCCTGCGACTCCGCGGAGCGCAGACCGGTCGACATGTGCGACTCGGCACGCGCGAGCTGCCAGTCCTCGATCTCCTCGGCCGCACTGCGCTGGGGTTCGCGCTGCTTCTTGCGGTACGAGTTGATGAAGGTGTTGGTGAGAATGCGATACAGCCAAGCCTTGAGGTTGGTGCCCTCGCGGAACTGGTGGAAGGACGCGTACGCCTTCGCGTACGTCTCCTGCACCAGGTCCTCGGCGTCGGCCGGGTTGCGCGTCATGCGCAGGGCGGCCGAGTACATCTGGTCGAGGAATTCGAGCGCGTCCCGCTCGAAGCGCGCGGTGCGCTCGGCGGACGACTCCGTGCTCGTGCCCTGGCCCTCGGGCTGCTCCGCCTGGCCGTGATCGGTCCCTGCGTCGGTCCCAGTGACCGGACCCACCTCCTCCAGCGACGTGGCAGGACCGAAACCGGTCCCACTCGAATCGGAGGATAGACGAACATCCACACCCGCCGCCGCTCGAACGGGGGCGGTCTTCGCCGCGTGCAGCACCGTCCAGTCCAGCTCAGGGCTACTGCTGCGGTTCGGGCAGATGGTCGAACCCATGCGGCGGACTTCCTCTCGTTCGAACGGTTCAGCACGCTCCGTGCTGTCTGCTCGACACAACAGTGGTCCACCGCCCGACATTCCCGTGCGTCACCCGAGTGACGCGATCCACCTCACGACGCCGTCGGTGATGATCTCCAGGGCCGCGTCCTGGTCGATCGGTGCCCGTTTCGGCACGGCGAAGCCATGATCGCCGTACGGCACCTCGATCAGATCGTGCGAGCCCTTCGGGAACTCCGCGGGCTTGCCGAACGGGTCGTTGCCGCCCTGGACGACGAGGGTGGGCACCCCGGCGCCGAGGAGTTCGTCGGCGCGGGACTTCTCGGGCCTGCCGGGCGGATGCAACGGGAAACTGAGGGCGAGGACGGCGGTGGCGCCGAGTTCCGTCGCCGTACGGCAGGCGACGCGGGCTCCGGCGCTGCGCCCGCCCGCGACCACCGGCAGTCCGGGCTTCGCGACCGTGGGCCACAGGCCCCGCCATCCCACGTCCAGGGTCTTGGGCGCGGGCGCCACCTTCTTCCCGGCCACCCGCCAGGGCTGCTCGACGAGCGCGACGCTCACGCCGTGTCCGGGCAGCACCGCGGCCAGCGCCTGGAGATCGCGCGCCTCGACACCGCCACCCGCGCCGTGACTCACAGCGAGCACGAGGCGTGGCTTCTTGGCCCGGTGCCACGTGACGCGTGCTGTACCGGCGTCCGTCTCGACCGTCTCGATCGCGTCCATGATCTCCGTCACGTCGGACTTCCATGGTCTCTGTCACGGAAGGCTTCCATGGTCTCTGTCACGGAAGGCTTCCATGGTCTCTGTCACGGAAGGCTTCCATGACCTCCGTCACGTCAGAAGAGTGTGCCCTCTTCGGGGCCTTCCAGCTCCTTCAGCAGCTCCGGTCCGTTGTTGCGGACGTTGCTGACGGCCGTGGAGACGGGATAGGCGCGCATCAGCCCGGCGGGCGGCGGCGCGAGCAGCTCGCGCAGGCCGTCGACGTCCGTACGGGCCGGGTCGAGCCAGGCGTCCCAGCGGTCCGGGGTGAGCATCAGGGGCATCCGGGGGTGGATGTCGGCGAGGGCGTACGGCCCCTCGGCGGGCGCGACCGCGAGCGGCGAGGTCTCCGCCTCGGTCGTGATCACCGAGCACGTCACCCACCAGGCCCGGGGGTGGTCGTCGGGGAGCGTCCGGTCGCGCCAGAACTCGTACAGTCCTGCCATCGCGAAGACCGAGCCGTCCGCGGGCAGCACGAAGTACGGCTGCTTGCGCGGCCGCTTCTTCTTGCCCTCGACCTCGAGATCGCGCTCGGCGGACCCGGTGACCCACTCGTAGTAGCCGTCGGCGGGAACGATGCAACGCCGGGCGGCGAAGGCACGGCGGTACGAGGGCTTCTCGTGCACGGTCTCCGCGCGGGCGTTGATCATCCGGGCGCCGCCCTCGGGCGTCTTGGCCCAGGACGGGACGAGCCCCCACTTGAGCCTACGCAGCTGGCGAACCGGCTTCGGGCTCTCCGCGTCCTTAAGGGGGCGGTCGAGGACGGCATATACGTCCTTGGTCGGAGCCACGTTGTAGTCGGGGTCCAAGGTCTCCTCGGGCTCCCACTTCTCGACCTCAAAGATTCCTGCGAGATCCTCGGGCCTACGACTCGCTGCATACCGTCCGCACATACGTGCCACACTGCCAGATTCCGCGACACCAGAGGGAGCCACCGCAGACAATGGACAGCACCGCATCCACCTCGCTGGCCTCGCTGTGGGACCAGGTCTCCGGCACCCAGCCGGACCCCGATCTGTGGGTGGTGATAGCCACCATGGTCGCCGCTCTCGCGGTGATCGTCCCGCACGGCGTCTGGCGTGTCTCCCGCAACGCCATCACCATCGCGCACGAGGGCGGCCACGGGCTGGTGGCGCTGCTGACCGGGCGGAGCCTCAGTGGTATCCGGCTGCACTCCGACACCAGCGGCCTCACCGTCAGCCGCGGCAAGCCCACCGGCCTCGGCATGATCCTCACCGCGTCGGCCGGCTACACCGCTCCCCCGCTGCTCGGCCTCGGCGGCGCCGCGCTGCTGGGCCTGGGCCGCATCACCCTGCTGCTGTGGCTGGCCACGGCCCTGCTCGTCGCGATGCTGGTGATGATCCGCAACGCCTACGGGGCGCTCACGGTGGTCCTCACCGGCGGCACGTTCCTGGTGGTGTCCTGGCTCACCGGACCACAGGTACAGGCGGCCTTCGCGTACGCCGTCGTGTGGTTCCTGCTGCTCGGCGGCGTCCGGCCGGCCTTCGAGCTCCAGGCCAAGCGCAGCCGGGGCGGCGCCGGCGACTCCGACGCCGACCAGCTCTCCCGCCTCACCCACGTCCCGGCGGGGCTGTGGCTGTTCCTGTTCCACGCCGTGTCCCTGTGCTCTCTGCTGGGCGGCGGCCGCTGGCTGCTGGGGCTTTGAGTACGAGGGCGTCGAGCGCGGGGGCGTTGAGCGCGGGGGCGTTGAGGCGCCCCTGAAACTTTCGCTCACATTCCGTCACTTTTGATCAAGATCTACCCCCACCCCCACCCACTAAAGTGGGCGCATGACCGCGAACCCCGCCCACACCGCCCTCTGGCCCGCCCCGCACGCGAGCGGAGCCGTCGACGCGACGGTCCACGTGCCGGGGTCCAAGTCGGTCACCAACCGCGCCCTGGTCCTCGCCGCGCTCGCCTCGGAGCCGGGCTGGCTGCGCCGCCCGTTGCGCTCCCGGGACACGCTGCTGATGGCGGGCGCGCTGCGCGCGATGGGCGTCGGTATCGAGGAGACGGTGGCGTCCAGCTCCACGGTCGCCGCGGGCCCGGACGCCTCCGGCGAGGCCTGGCGGGTCATCCCCTCGGGTCTCCAGGGTCCGGCCACGGTCGACGTCGGCAACGCCGGCACCGTGATGCGCTTCCTGCCCCCGGTCGCCGCCCTCGCGGACGGCCCCATCCGCTTCGACGGCGACCCCCGGTCGTACGAGCGCCCGCTGAACGGTGTGATCGACGCGCTGCGTCTGCTCGGCGCCCGCATCGACGACGACGGCCGCGGCGCGCTGCCGCTGACCGTGCACGGCGGCGGCGCCCTGGACGGCGGCCCGGTGGAGATCGACGCGTCCTCGTCGTCCCAGTTCGTGAGCGCCCTCCTCCTGTCCGGCCCCCGCTTCAACCAGGGGGTGGAGGTCCGTCACATCGGCTCGACGCTGCCCTCGATGCCGCACATCCGGATGACGGTCGACATGTTGCGCGCGGTCGGCGCGCAGGTGGACACCCCGGAGTCGGGCGGCGAGCCCAACGTCTGGCGGGTCACGCCCGGCGCGCTGCTCGGCCGCGACCTGATCATCGAGCCGGACCTGTCGAACGCCCAGCCGTTCCTGGCGGCGGCCCTGGTGACCGGCGGCACGGTCGTCGTCCCCGACTGGCCCGCGCACACCACCCAGCCCGGTGACCGGCTGCGGGAGATCTTCACCGAGATGGGCGGTTCCTGCGAACTGAACGACAGCGGTCTGGAGTTCACCGGTTCGGGTGCCATCCACGGCATCGACGTGGACCTGAGCGAGGTCGGCGAGCTGACCCCGGGCATCGCGGCGGTCGCGGCCCTCGCCGACTCCCCGTCCACCCTGCGGGGCGTGGCCCATCTGCGCCTGCACGAGACGGACCGGCTGGCCGCGCTCACCAAGGAGATCAACGAACTCGGCGGTGACGTCACCGAGACCGCCGACGGCCTGCACATCCGCCCGCGCCGACTGCACGGCGGCATCTTCCACACCTACGACGACCACCGCATGGCGACCGCCGGCGCGATCATCGGGCTGGCGGTGGAGGGCGTACAGATCGAGAACGTGGCGACGACGGCGAAGACCCTGCCGGACTTCCCCGATCTGTGGACCGGAATGCTCGGGAACTGACGGGCGGACCGGGATCATGCGCCGCTACGGCAAGCACACCGACGAGGACGACATCCGCCAGCGCCCCAACCGCAAGGGCAACCGTCCGCGTACGAACATCCGCCCCAAGCACGAGGAGGCGGTCGAGGGCATGGTCGTCACCGTCGACCGGGGCCGTCTGACCTGCCTCGTCGAGGACCGCCTCGTGATGGCGATGAAGGCCCGCGAGCTGGGCCGCAAGGCCGCCGTCGTCGGGGACCGCGTCGCGATCGTCGGTGACCTGTCCGGCGAGAAGGACACCCTCGCCCGCATCGTCCGCATCGAGCCGCGCAGCTCGGTGCTGCGCCGCACGGCCGACGACGACGATCCCTACGAGCGCGTGGTCGTCGCCAACGCCGACCAGCTCGCCATCGTCACCGCCCTCGCCGACCCCGAGCCGCGCCCCCGCCTGATCGACCGCTGCCTGGTCGCGGCGTACGACGCCGGCCTGGAGCCCCTGCTGGTGCTGACCAAGTCGGACCTCGCCCCGCCCGACGAACTCCTCGAGCTGTACGGGGCCTTGGGCGTCCCCTACGTCGTGACGAGCCGTGCGGAGCTGGAGAGCGGCGCGGCGGTGGACCGGGTGCGCAAGCAGCTGGACGGCAAGATCACGGCGTTCGTCGGGCACTCCGGCGTCGGCAAGACGACCCTGGTCAACGCGCTGGTCTCGCTGGAGCGGCGGCGCAGCACCGGTCACGTGAACGCCGTCACGGGCCGCGGCCGGCACACCACGACCTCGGCGCGCGCGATCCCGCTGCCGGGCAGTGAGGGCTGGGTCATCGACACCCCCGGCGTCCGCTCCTTCGGCCTGCACCACGTCGACCCGTCCCGGGTCATCCACGCCTTCCCCGACCTCGAACCCGGTACCGAGGGCTGTCCGCGCGCGTGCAGCCACGACGAGCCGGACTGCGCGCTGGACCAGTGGGTGGCGGACGGCCACGCGGACCCGCAGCGGCTCTACTCCCTGCGCCGGCTGCTGGCGACGCGGGAGCGCACGGACGGTGACTGAGTCCCCTGAGCCCCCTTGTGACCTCCGCGTTGTTTGCGTGGGCGGCCCGTCGGTAAGTGCTTAGCCGGTCGGCAAATGCATAATCGCACCTAGCCGGCAGGCCAGGCGAAGCAGTCGACGTGCGGACACGGGAGGACGAGACATGGCGTGGCTGCTGGTCGTTGTGGCGGGACTGCTCGAAACCGGGTTCGCCGTCTGTCTGAAGCTCTCGCACGGCTTCAGCAGACTCTGGCCGACGGTCGCCTTCTGCGTCTTCGCGCTGGGCAGTTTCGGCCTGCTGACGCTCTCCCTGAAGAAGCTCGACGTCGGCCCGGCGTACGCGGTGTGGACCGGCATCGGCGCGGCGGGCACCGCCATCTACGGCATGATCTTCCTCGGCGACCTGGTGTCGACGCTCAAGATCGTCTCCATCAGCTTCGTCATCATCGGCGTCATCGGCCTCCAACTCTCGGGCTCCGCCCACTGAGGCGCCCCGACAGGGGCGCGGGGAACTGCGCGACCAGCCACAACGACGCCGCACCCGCCGACGCACGCTCCCCGGCACCCCAGTAGGCGAGTCATCTCCACTGCCGCGGCAGCGCACCTCGCACCAGCTCCGTCACTCCCCCCTCCCCCGGCGGAGCCGCCACACACGACAACGACAACCGCACCACCAACTCACAGGCCCCGGCCAACTCCCCCACGTCCGCCCGCATCGCCCCGGGCCCGGACAACGCCGCGACGGCCCGATCCCGTACGAGCGCCACGAAGTCCGCCGGCGAGGGCAACGGCCCGTCCGCCCTGCGCTGCGCGGGCACCGCGGACGACGACGGCACCGCCGAGAGCGTCGGCGACGGCAGCCGCTCACTCCAGCACCCGGTCAGCATGGCCCGTACGAGCGCGTTGCCCCGGGCCGCCGACGTGGTCCACTCGGCGGTCGCGACCAGCCGCTCGCGCGCGTCCGCGTGGGCGGCCAGCGCACGCTCGACACCGGCGAGATAGCCGTCGGCCTCCCTCCGTACGAGGGCGCGTGCGAGCCCCTCCTTGCTTCCGAACTCGTTGTAGAGCGTCTGGCGGGACACACCGGCCACGGCGGCGACGTCGACCATCCGCACCGTGGACCACGGGCGGTGTGCGAGCGCCGTATAGGCGGCATCCAGAAGGGATTCCCGCGCTGCAGGCATCTTTCGCCTCCCTGGGGGCGAGCGGGCGGCATTGCAGCTCAGATTTGACGCGCACAGGGGCACTGTCAAGGGTTCGCGGCGGCGTTGAGGGGCGTGCGTCGACCGCCGCACGCCGCGATGATCAACCAGGCCGTGCGGCCCGCGCCCCGGAGGCGCCCCGAGCCCCATGACCGTGCCCGATGATCCCCCGGGCCGTATGGCTGTGGCCCGAGTGGGCCATATACGGTGCAGTCATGCCCGACTATCGCGATGACCTGCGCCTGGCCCATGTCCTGGCGGACGCCGCCGACGCGGCGACGATGGACCGGTTCAAGGCGCTCGACCTCAAGGTCGAGACCAAGCCGGACATGACACCGGTCAGCGAGGCGGACAAGGCCGCCGAGGAGCTGATCCGCGGCCACCTCCAGCGGGCACGGCCACGCGACGCGATCCTCGGCGAGGAGTACGGCATCGAGGGCACCGGCCCGCGCCGCTGGGTGATCGACCCGATCGACGGCACCAAGAACTACGTCCGCGGGGTGCCCGTCTGGGCCACGCTGATCTCCCTGATGGAAGCGGGCGAGGGCGGCTACCAGCCGGTGGTCGGAGTGGTCTCCGCGCCCGCGCTGGGCCGCCGCTGGTGGGCGGCGAAGGGGCACGGCGCGTTCAGCGGCCGCAGCCTGTCCTCGGCCACACGCCTGAAGGTCTCCCAGGTCTCGCGGATGGCCGACGCGTCCTTCGCGTACTCCTCGCTGTCCGGCTGGGAGGACCAGGGCCGCCTCGACGGCTTCCTGGACCTGACGAAGGCGGTCTGGCGCACGCGCGGGTACGGCGACTTCTGGCCGTACATGATGGTGGCGGAGGGTTCGGTGGACATCTGCGCGGAGCCCGAGCTGTCGCTGTGGGACATGGCGGCGAACGCGATCGTGGTGACCGAGGCGGGCGGATCCTTCACGGGCCTCGACGGCCGCCCGGGGCCGCACAGCGGCAACGCGGCCGCTTCGAACGGCATCCTCCACGACGAGCTGCTGGGCTATCTGAACCAGCGGTACTGAAGAGCCGATGGCGTGCCCTTGTGACCCATGGGCGCCCCCGAAACTCACCGCACGCCCTCTTGTTGACCCTCCCTTTAACTGCGACTCTGAGAGTCCCCCCACTTGTGAACTTGTGAATCGCTTCTCTTGGCGCTTCACCAAGGAGGTGGCTCCAGCCCATGCTCGTCCGCGACGCCATGAGCACGGTGGTCCTCACCATCGGCCCGGCACACACACTCCGCCAGGCGGCCTGCCTGATGTCCTCCCGCCGCGTAGGCGCGGCCGTCGTCCACGACGAGGACTCATCCGGCCTCGGCATCCTCACCGAACGCGACATCCTCAACTCGATCGCCCTCGGTCAGAACCCGGACACCGAGACCGCGGGCACCCACACCACGACCGACGTCGTCTTCGCCGCCCCCGTCTGGACCCTGGAGGAAGCCGCGGCGGCGATGGCACACGGCGGTTTCCGACACCTGATCGTGCTCGACGGCAACGGCCCGGTCGGCATCGTCTCGGTCCGCGACATCATCCGCTGCTGGGCTCCGAAGCGGCAGCGGGTACCCGCGTAGACGCCCCGGCACCCCTCCCGGGCACCGCTGCCGGGCCCGCACATGCCGACGGGCCGGACCCCCATCACTCAGAGGGATCCGGCCCACCGTCCACGACAAGCGATCCAGTGCTGGTTGTCAGCCGCGCAGGGCCCGGACCGCGGCCTCCAGCCGCTTGCCGAAGTCTTCGTCAGCCTGACGGAAGTTGTTGATCGCGCGCTCGGCGATGTCGTCACGGGAGACCTTGGCGATGAAACCCGCCAGGTTCGCGATCAGACGCCCCTGCTCGTCCTCCGACATCAGGCGGTACAGATTGCCCGCCTGCACGAAGTCGTCGTCCTCGGAGTGGGACGGCGCCTCGGTCTCACCGGTGTGGCCGGTCACCGCGATCGGCTGCCACAGCGGCCGGTCCGTCTGGAACGGACCGCCGAAGCTGTTCGGCTCGTAGTTCTTCGCGCCCTTGTGGCGGCCGTCGTACAGGGAGCCGTCACGGGAGTTCGTGCGCGCCTCGGCGGCGTGCGGGCGGTTCACCGGCAGGTGGTCGGCGTTGATGCCGACGCGGTAGCGGTGCGCGTCGCCGTAGGCGAAGAGCCGCCCCTGAAGCATCTTGTCGGGGGAAGGCCCGATACCCGGCACGAAGTGTGCCGGCGAGAAGATCGACTGCTCGACCTCGGCGAAGATGTTCTCCGGGTTGCGGTTGAGCTCCAGCCTGCCGATCTCGATCGGCGGGTAGTCCTCGTGCGGCCACACCTTGGTGAGGTCGAAGGGGTTGAACCGGTAGGTCGCCGCGTCGGCCGCCGGCATGATCTGCACCTGCACGGTCCAGGACGGGAACTCGCCGCGCTCGATGGCCTCGCGCAGGTCGCGCTGGTGGGAGTCGGGGTCCTCGCCGGCGAGCCTGTCGGCCTCCGCCTGGGTGAGGTTCTTGATGCCCTGGTCGGTCTTGAAGTGGTACTTGACCCAGAAGACCTCGCCGGCCTCGTTGTTCCACTGGTACGTGTGCGAGCCGTACCCGTTGAGATGCCGGTAGGAGGCAGGAATCCCCCGGTCGCCGAAGAGCCAGGTGACCTGGTGCGTGCTCTCGGGGCTGAGGCCCCAGAAATCCCACACGTTGTCGGCCTCCTGCGAACCGGTGTACGGGTCGCGCTTCTGCGTGTGGATGAAGTCGGGGAACTTGATGGCGTCCTTGATGAAGAACACCGGGGTGTTGTTGCCGACGAGGTCGTAGTTGCCCTCCTCGGTGTAGAACTTCAGCGCGAAGCCGCGGGGGTCACGGACCGCGTCCGCGGAGCCGAGGTTGCCGGCCACCGTCGAGAACCGCAGAAAGGTCTCGGTCTGCTTGCCGACCTCGGAGAGGAACGCGGCGCGGGTGTACGGGGTGACATCCGCGGTGACCGTGAAGGTGCCGTAGGCGGCGGCGCCACGGGCATGCACGACACGCTCCGGGATGCGCTCACGGTTGAAGTGGGCGAGCTTCTCGAGAAGCAGCTGGTCCTGAACGAGCACCGGGCCGCCGACGCCCGCGGTCTCGCTGTTCTGGTTGTCGGCCACCGGCGCGCCGGCCTCCGTCGTAAGCGGTCCCTGCGTCACGTGCGCCTCCTGCGTCATTCCGGACCGGTCCTGCCCGGTCCCACCCAACGTCCAATGCCGAACCGATCCTACATTAGACTAAATCCAAATCAAGCACTCATCCAAATTCACACCCATTCGGGATCTGGTCACCTTGCTGTTAAGCTGGCCTGTATGAGTGACCTGTTGGAACGACTGCGCGGACGCGGCTGGCGAATGACCGCGCAGCGGCGTGTCGTGGCCGAGGTCCTCGACGGCGATCACGTCCATCTGACGGCCGACGAGGTGCATGCCCGGGCCGTCGCCAAGCTGCCCGAGATCTCCCGGGCGACCGTCTACAACACGTTGGGGGAGCTGGTCTCGCTCGGCGAGGTGCTGGAAGTCGCGACGGACAAGCGCGCCAAGCGCTACGACCCGAACGCGCACCGTCCGCACCACCACCTGGTCTGCGCCCAGTGCGGCTCGATCCGAGACGTCCACCCGAGCGGCAACCCGCTCGCCGACCTCCCCGACTCGGAGCGCTTCGGCTTCACGGTCTCGGACGTAGAGGTGACATACCGGGGCCTGTGCCCCACCTGCGCCTCAGCCTGACTCCCCGAAGCCCCGGCCTCCACGAACGCCGGGGCTTCCCCGTGTCCCCCCACCCCGGCTAAACGCCGAAGGACCCAGATCTCAATGATCTGGGTCCTTCGCCTTCAAGTAGCGGGGACAGGATTTGAACCTGCGACCTCTGGGTTATGAGCCCAGCGAGCTACCGAGCTGCTCCACCCCGCGTCGATGAACTGAACATTACGTCAACCAGGTGGACCAGTGCAAATCCCATAGACGCCCCCTTGAACACGGGCGAGGGGGCTCCAGGGCCACCCCCGGGGATACGACGAGAAGAGAAGCACCCACGGGGTACGGGGGCGGGAGCCCCACGGGGTACGGAAGCGCAGTCCCCGACGGGGCTGCAGGGGCGGAGCCCCCGGCGGTCCAGAGGCACAGCCCGGCGCGGCGCAGGGGGCAACCCCGCGCGAGTCCGGGGCAGGGCCCGGCGAGGCGCAGGGGCGCAGCCCTACGGAGGCCCAGGCCCAGCCCGGCAGGGCGCGCACCCCGCGAAGGTCCAGGGGCACGGACCGGCTGGGCCCTAGAGCGCAGCCCCGCAGGAGGCCAGGGCCAGCCCGGCAGGACGCAGGGGCGCAGCCCCGCGAAGGTCCAGGCCCAGCCCGGCAGGGCACGCATCCCCGCGAAGGTCCAGGGGTACGGACCGACTGGGCCCTAGAGCGCAGCCCCGCAGGAGGCCAGGGCCAGCCTGGTGGGGTGCAGGGGCGCAGCCCCGCAGGAGGCCAGGGCCAGCCTGGTGGGGTGCAGGGGCGCAGCCCCGCCGGGGTTCAGGGGCGGAGCCCCTGGTGGGGGTCGGGGCGGAGCCCCGGGGATGGGTCGGGTAGGGGCGGCGGGGGCGAGAACACCCCGAGACCAGCCCCCACCCACCGCCACAAACTCACGCAGACAACTCCTGCCGCAACGCATCCCGCAACCGAGCCGCCCGCTCAGCCACCTCCGCAGGCCCCAGCGCAACCGCCCGATCAGCCCACCGCTGCCCCTCCGCCAACTCCCCCCGCCGCGCATACACGAGCGCAAGCCGAAGCGCCGCCCGCCCATGCCCCGCATCCGCCGCCCGGGTCCACCACAACGCGGCCTCCGGCTCACTCCCCTCCCGAGCCAACAGCAGCCCCAGATTGAAGGCCCCGTTCCGAGACCCGGCCTCCGCGGCCGACCGGTACCACCGAGCCGCCTCCACCACATCACCCCGAGCCGCGGCGAGCATCCCGACCCGCACCTGCGCCCGCCGATGCCCCAGGGAGGCCGCCCGCTCGTACCACTCCTCGCACTCGCTCTTCTCCTGCGCCGGCTCCCCGAGCTCATGCGCGGGCGCCGGCGGCCGCCGAGCGTCGAGCACGGCGGCCAGCCGGTACGCGGCCTCCGCGCTACCGCCCCCCGCCGCACACCTCAGATGCCGCTCCGCCTCCAGCTCGTCCCCGTCCCGCAGCCGCGCGATACCGACCTGCAGCGCCGCCTCGGTGTGCCCGGCGGAAGCCGCCCGCTCGTACCACCGCAGCGCCGCCTCCTCGTCGTCCTCGCTCCCCCGCCCGGCATGCAGGATGCCGAGATTGAACGCGGCGTCCACACTCCCGGCCTCCGCGGCCTTGGAGAACCACGGCTCGGCCCCGGCCGAGTCCCCGACCTGAAGCAACAGGATCGCCAGCGCGTTCGCGGCCTCACGGTGCCCCGCGTACGCGGCCCGCCGATACCACTGCTCGGCCTGCGCGGTCCGCCCCTGCTCGGCGCAGAGCAGCCCGAGGTTGTACGCGCCGTTCACATCACCGGCGTCCATGGCGGCCCGGTACCACCGCTCGGCGGTCTGCGTCTCGCCGCGCTCGGCGTGCAGCGCCCCCAGCGCGTTCGCGGCGTTCCCGTCCCCGTCCTGCGCGGCCCGCAGCCACCACACGGCCGCGCTCTCCGTGTCCCCCGCGTCCCGCAGCAGGAACCCGAGCGCGCAGGCGGCCCGCGCCTCTCCGTCCTTGGCGGACGTCAGATACCAGCGCCCCGCTTCCTTGAGGTGCCCCCGCTTCTCCAGGATCGCCCCGAGGTGCAGCGCGGCCCGCCGGTGCCCCCGCGCGGCGGCCTGCCGGTACCACTGCTCGGCCTCTTCACCGGCGGCTCCTATGACGCCGATGACACCGTTGTCGCCCCTGCCCTCGCCCGCGTCCGCGGCCTTGCGGTCGAGCGTGCGCGCGAGCCGGTACGCCGCCTCGCGGTGCCCCCGCTCGGCGGCCGCCCGCATCCACTGCTCCGCGCCGACGTCACTGCGGTGCTCCAGCAGATCGGCGAGCGCGTACGCCCCGAGGGCATGCCCCTGCTCGGCGGACTGGCGCAGCCAGTACTCGGCGGCGGGCTCGTCCCCCCGCTCCCGGTGATAGCGCCCGAGCGCGTGCGCGGCGGCCGCGGACCCGGCGACGGCGGCGATCCGCCACCACCCGGCGGCCTCGTCGGCGTACCCGCGCTGATGCAGGAGGACACCAAGGTTGTTGGCGGCGGCGCGGTCACCGGCGGCGGTGGCCGCGCGCAACTGAGGCTCGGCTCCGTCGAGATCGCCACGGCGCAGCAGCATCGCTCCGAGGACACTCATCGCCTCGACGTCGCCGGCCTCGGCGGCGAGCCGCTGACGTGCTTCCTCGGCAGCCTCGCCGGTTTCGTCCCGGTCTGAAGGCTGCACAAAACGCCCTGTATCCAACAGAGTTGCCTTGTCCCCCATAACGTCCATCGTCGCACCACCTGCAACCTGGGTACACCTGGTATACCGCAGTCAGTGAGGTCACTTCAGCGTTTTGTCGACATGCCCACAGAGAGACAAGTCAAACACAGTTTTCCCAACTCCCCACGGATGGCGCAGCCTTCGGCGCGTCGCCCATGGTCGTCGCACGCACCCCGCGCACGCGTCCTACTCAGGTCGTCATACGGGTGCAGTACACGTGTGCGCACACAGCGAAGGCCCGGATCCTGTGAGGATCCGGGCCTTCGCTTTTCAGTAGCGGGGACAGGATTTGAACCTGCGACCTCTGGGTTATGAGCCCAGCGAGCTACCGAGCTGCTCCACCCCGCGCCGTTGTGTTGCAACCGTACCACGGCGCGGAGGGGGCCTCTGACCAGCGGCGGAGGTGGCCTCTGACCAGCGGCTGAGCCAAGAACCGGACCAGCCGCCGACCGGCCCGGCGGACCGGCCGACGCCCTGGCCCGTACCGCCGCCCTAGGTCGTACCGCCGCTGGGACTACCGCTGCCGCTGGGGCTCGGACTGCTGCTGCCACTCGGGCTCGGACTACTGCTCGGGCTGCTGCCCTTGTCGTTGCTCTTGCTGCCGCCGCTGCCACCGGTGGCGCTCTTGTCGGCCTTGGCCTGAGCGTCCTCGGCCCGCTTCAGCGCGTCCTGAAGATCCTTCTGTGCCTGCCCGTACGCCGTCCAGTCGCCCTTCTTGAGGGCGTCCTGGCCCGCGTCGAAGGCCTTCTGGGCGTCGGTGAGCGCCTGTTGGACCGTCGGGTTGCTCGACGTCGGCGGTGGGGTGGTCCCCGTGTCGGCCGGTGGACTGGTCGTACTGTCCGTCCCGAAGATCTTGTTGAGCGCCTGGTCGAGCGTGTCCTCGAAGGCGGTGTTGCCTCCGTAGGTCACCAACACCTTGCGCAACAAGGGGTACTTGAGGTCGCCACCGCGTACGTAGACGGGCTCCACGTAGAGCAGTCCTCCGTCGAGCGGAACCGTCAGCAGATTGCCGTACTCGACTTCCGAGTCCCCGCCCTTCAGAAGTCTGATCGACTCGGCGATGTCCTGTTGGGAGTTGAACTGGCTCTGGACCTGTTTGGGCCCGTCGACGGGTTCGCTGGTCGGCAGTTTCAGGATTCTGATCTTGCCGTAATCACTGGTGCCCGCCTCGGAGTCGACCGACATGAAGGCGCTCAGGTTGTCCCGGCCGTTCGGCGTGAACGTCGTCGTCAGTGAGAACGTCTGCGCCTGCTGGTCGGGCATCTGCATGCTCAGGTAGTACGGCGGCACCGCGTTGCCCGACCTGTTGGTCGGGTCGTCCGGGACCTGCCACACCTCGCTGCCGCTGAGGAACGTCTGCGCGTCCTTCACGTGGTAGCGGGTGAGCAGCTCGCGCTGGACCTTGAACAGGTCCTGCGGGTACCGCAGATGGTCCATGAGCGACTGCGAGATGGCCGTCTTCGGCTCCACCGTGTTCGGGAACGCCTTCATCCAGGTCTTGAGGACCGGGTCCTTGGTGTCCCACTGGTAGAGCTTGACCTCGCCGGTGTACGCGTCGACGGTCGCCTTCACCGAGTTGCGGATGTAGTTGACCTGGTTCTGCTGGGCCACCACCGCGCGCTGGTTGTTGGTCGCGGTGAGCGAGTCCGCCGTCGTGTCACCGAGGGTGGTGCGGGAGGCGTACGGGTAGCCGTTGGTCGTGGTGTAGGCGTCGACGATCCACTGGATCTTGCCGTCGACCACGGCCGGGTAGGCGTCGCCGTCGATGGTCAGCCAGGGGGCCACCGCCTCGACGCGGTCCTTGGGGGTGCGGTTGTAGAGGATCCGGGAACCCTCGCCGATCGCGCCCGAGTAGAGGATCTGCGGCTCGCCGAACGCCACGGCGTACGCGGCCCGGTTGACCGGACTGGAGAGGCTGACCCCGCTCTCGCCCTTGTAGCTGGTGGTCTTCTCACCGCTGTCGTCGGAGTAGTCGATCTCCTTCTGGGGACCGCCGACGATCGAGTACTGCGTGGTCTTCTCGCCGTAGTAGACCCGCTGCTCGTACGTCCCCAGGTCGCCCTTGGACGGCAGGTCGGACTCGGTGAAGACGGGCCGGCCACCGGAGGTCGCCGTGGTGCCCTTGGCGGCCACCACGCCGTATCCGTGCGTGTAGCGGAAGTGGTCGTTGATCCAGTTGTTCTTCGGAATGCCGTTCAGGTTCAGCTCGCGCAGTCCGATGACCGTGTCCTGGTCCTTGCCGTCCTTGCTGTACCGGTCGACGTCCAGGTTGGTCGGGAACGCGTAGTAGTTCTTCATCTGCTGCAACTGCTGGAACGTCGGCGAGACGATGTTCGGGTCCAGCAGACGGATGCTCGCCGTGGTGTCGGCGTCGTCGCGCTGCTTGGTCTTGTCCTTGGTGTCGCTCTTGCCCGCGTACTCCGAGACCTGGGTGCCGTCGATGCCGTAGGCCTCGCGGGTCGCCTTCAGGTTCTTCTCGACGTACGGCGCTTCCTTGGCCTGCTCGTTCGGCTGAACCTGGAACTTCTGCACGATCGCCGGGTAGAGACCGCCGATGAGGATCGCCGAGAGGACCATCAGGCCGAAGCCGATGACGGGCAGCTGCCAGGTGCGCCGCCACAGGGTGGCGAAGAACAGCAGCGCGCAGATGACGGCGATGCAGAACAGGATCGTCTTGGCGGGCAGATACGCGTTGGCGTCGACGTACCTGAGGCCCGTCCAGTTGCCGGTCGCCTTGAAGTCGCTGGACTTCACGGCGAGTCCGTAGCGGTCGAGCCAGTAGGCGACCGCCTTCAGGGCGACGAAGATGCCCAGCAGCACCGACAGGTGCCCGGTCGCCGCGGCCGTGGCGCGCGCGCCCGGGGAGGTGATCCTGAGCCCTCCGTAGAGGTAGTGCGTGAGCGCGGCGGCGATCAGCGAGAGCACGGCGGCGGCGAAGCCGAAGCCGAGCAGGAACCGGTACCAGGGCAGGTCGAAGGCATAGAAGGAGACGTCGAGGTGGAACTGGGGGTCCTTCTGGTGGAAGGGAACCCCGTTCACCCACATCAGCCATGTACGCCACTGGCCCGACGCCGACGCGCCGGCGATCAGCCCCACCAGGGAGGTGATGCCGAGCAGCAGCCACCTCTTGTAGGGCGCGATCCCCATCCGGTACCGGTCGAGGCTCTGCTGCTCCATCGACATCGCGCTCAGCGGCGGTCGCAGCCGGTGGGCCAGCCAGATGTTCACGCCGACCGAGGCCGCCATGATCAGGCCGAAGACGAAGAAGAGCCCGATCTTGGTCCACAGGGTGGTCGTGAAGACGGACGAGTAGTGAACCGACCGGTACCAGAGCCAGTCCGTCCAGAACCCCGCGAACATGACGAACGCCATGGCCAGCACGGCCAGCACGCCCAGTGTCATGAGCAGGGTCCGGACACGCCCGGACGGTCGGCCCACTCTGATCCGTGGCCCCGTCGGGCCTCCGCCGCGGTCCGGCATCTGGAAAGCCAAGGTGCGCACCTCGAAGTTCGCTGTTGATCCGTCAGGTCCCCGTGAAGCGGACCATCCGTCAGGCTCCGTGATCGTGGAGCCTCATCTATGCAACTTACTCACGCTTTACTCGGTTCCCGGATCCGGGTACGAACGAGGCAGGATTGTGACCATGTCCAACACTCCCATGGCAGCGAGCCCGCTCACCCGGGCCGTACTCGAGATCGACGAGTACGTCTCCGGCCTCGGCTGGGACCAGCCCGCTCGCCTTTTCGCCCTCGTAGACACCGCGCGACTGCGGGCCCAGGAGCCCGGCCTCGCGGCCCAGCTCGGCCTGCAGGACGAGCCCGAGACCACCGGTCTCACCCCCATCGAGCAGGACGAGATCCCTGCCGACAAGCCGCTGGACGAGTTCCTCGGCACCATCGCCTGGCCCGACGCCGTGGTCGGCTGCGCGCTCACCGTGGAGCGGCTGATGCTGCCGCCGTCCGCGGAGGCCTCCGTCCCGGAAGGCCTGAGCGACAAGAAGCTCGCGAAGTGGGTCGCCGAGCACCCGGACCGCCAGGAGGTCCGTATGACGGTCGGCGTCCTGCGCGACGGCACCCGCGACTCCGCACTGCGTCTGCGCGAGAAGGACGCGCCGACCGAGGTCCTCACGGGCGCGGGCCTGGTGCCGGGCCTGGCGGAGGCGCTGTCGGCGACGTTCGCGGACTGACGTCCTGGTGTACGTGATGGGGACGCCCCCGGACTTCCGGGGGCGCCCCCCATCACGCCGTACGGCCCATGCGTACCGCCGCCGGTCGGCCTCTCAGCCCTTGGTGGTGCACTTCGGCAGGTCGGCGGTCTTGCCGGAGCTGATGTCCTTCAGGGCGTTCATCGCGTCGTCGATGGTGTTGACCTTGACGAGGGTGAGCCCCTTGGGGGTGTCCTTGGCGGCGGCCGCGCAGTTGTCCTTGGGCGTCAGGAAGTACTGGGCGCCCTTCTCGCGCGCTCCGATCGTCTTCAGCTCGATGCCGCCGATCGGACCGACGGTTCCGCTGTCGTCGATGGTGCCGGTGCCGGCCACGAACTTGCCGCCGGTGAGGTCGCCCGGGGTCAGCTTGTCCACGATGCCCAGCGCGAACATCAGCCCGGCGCTCGGACCGCCGACGTCGGCGAGCTTGATGTCGATGCTGAACGGGAACGTGTGATCGGTCCCGGCCGAGATGCCGACGATGGCGCGGGACGCGCCGCTGTCACTGGACTTCGCCGTGGTGATGGTCACGTCCGTGGTCGCGGTGGCCGTCTTGCCCGCCTTCTCGGCGGCGGCCTGCTCCTTGGCGGGCACCACCGTGAAGACGACCTTCTCGCCGGGCTTGTGCTTGGTGACCAGCTTGGCGACGTCCTCGGGTGCCTTGACGGCCGTACCGTCGACGCTCTTGATCACGTCACCGGCGTGCAGCCGGCCCTCGGCCGGGGAGCCCTTGACGACGGTCGACACGATCACCCAGGACTTCACCGGGACGCCCAGCTCCTTCAGAGCGGCCACCTTGGCGCTCTCCTGGGACTGGCTGAACTCCTCGGCGTTCTCCTGCGTCGACTGCTGCTCGGTCTTGCCGTCCGGGTAGAGCGTGTCGTGCGGTACGACCTTGTTGTCATGTGCCAGCCACCCGTACACGGCCTCTACGAGGTTCATGTTGTAGTCGGCGCTGGTGACCCGGACAGTGGTCATGTTCAGGTGCCCGGTGGCCGGGTACGTCTTGCGTCCGGAGATCTGCAGCACCGGCTCGCCGTCGTGCTCGCCCAGTGTGTTCACCGTCGGCCCCGGTGACATCTCCGAGTACGGCACTTTGATGAACACTCCCGCGCACAGGAGCGCGATCAGGATCAGGGTGGAGGCGAGCATCGTCGCGGTGCGGCGTGGCATGCCACGACAGTACGGGACGGTGCTGTCAGCGCACTGTCGGGGCCGTCCGTACGGGGCCCGGGCGGCCCCTGCGGGGCCCTGGCCTCAGACTGCGTCGGAGTGCGGCTTCTCTCCGGCACCGGGCCGCACCATGACGGCCTCGGAGCGCTCCATGGCCGCGCGGAAGCGCGCGTACCCCTCGAGCTCGATGCCGTCTCCCACCGTCTTGCGGTTCCGGCTGGCCCAACTGCCCCACAGTCCGGCACCGATCGCAGCCGAAAGCGGAATCAACAACCAGGCGAGCGACGCCATGCCGACCTCCCAACCCCACGAGCGACCGCAACTGACTGATCAGCAGATTAACCATCCGCCTTGTTAACGCTCATACCAGGGGGTCGGTTACGCAACCGGAGCAAGGGTGAGAACTCGGTGAGGCCGGACTCACACGTCCGGCCGACTCCCTCAACAGGCTCCGACCCACTCCTCCGTGCCGTCGGAGAACTTCTGGTGCTTCCAGATGGGCACCTCGTGCTTGAGGTCGTCGATCAGCTTGCGACACGCCTCGAAGGCCTCACCGCGGTGCGGACACGACACGGCGACGATCACCGCGAGATCACCGACGGCCAGATCACCGACCCGGTGCACGGCGGCCAGCGCCCGAACCGGATACTCGGCGACCACCTTCTCGGCGATCCGCCGCATCTCGGCCTCCGCGCTGGGATGACACGAATACCCCAGCGCGTCGACGTCGGCACCCCCGTCGTGATTGCGCACGGTCCCCACGAAGAGCGCGGTCCCCCCGGCGGCGTCATCCCCGACGGCCCGGAAGACCTCGTCCAAGGAGAGCGGCTCGTCCCGAATCGCCAACAGCCGAATCGGATCCTGCGCGCCCAACTCACCCGGATGCTCAAAGGTAGGTGCCATGGCCCCATCGTGCCGCACCCCACGGCACCCACGAAATACGCCGTTCACCCCGCACACACACGTGACCTTTTGGAGCCTCCTACAGAGGGAACAAGCCCGTACCCCACCCACCCCGGCCCGTCCACCATTCGACGACGAGGCCGTCCAGTCCACCCCCGGGCTCGGAGGCGAAGCCCCGAGGGCAGCGGCGACACGAACCCGCCGGGGTGCAGGGGCGGAGCCCCGCCGGGGTCCAGGGGCGCAGCCCCGCCGTGGGGCCAGGGACAGAGCCCCGCCGGAGTCCAGAGGCGCAGCCCCGCCAGGGGTCCGGTGGCGGAGCCCCGCCGAAGTCCAGAAGCGCACCCCCACCGTGGGGCCAGGGACAGAGCCCCGCCGGAGTCCAGAGGCGCAGCCCCGCCAGGGGGCCGGTGGCGGAGCCCCGCCGAAGTCCAGAAGCGCACCCCCACCGGGGGCGCTGGGGCGGAGCCCCGCCGGGGTGCAGGGGCGGAGCCCCGCCGGGGTGCAGGGGCGGAGCCCCGCCAGGGGTCCGGGGGCGGAGCCCCCGGGGATGGGACGGGTAGGGGCGGCGGGGGCGGAACACCGGCCCCCGGCCACGACACACCCGCACCCGCCCCCAGGACTCAGATCCGCCGCCGAGCCTTCCGAGCCCGCCGAACCAACGCGGCCGTACCCAGAAGAGCAACCGTCGCCCCCGCAGCCCCCGCCGCCGTCGCATCCTTCCGCCCCAGCCGCCGCCCAGCCACGGTGTGCCGCCCGGCAACCTCCTCCAGCAGCTCCGCGAGGACCTCCTCGTTGGTCCACTGCGGCCGCCACCCGGCGTCATGCATCCGGCTCCCACTCACCACCCAGGGGTACATCGTGTACGCCAGATCCCCGGCGGGCGAAGGAGTGAGCCCAATCCGGTGAAGTCGCGCGGCAGCCCCCAGCGCGACGGCGGACGGCAACTCCATCCGCCGAATACCGCTGAGCTCCTCGACCTCCTCCTGCTCCAGCCACCCGTCGCACCCGACGGCCAGCTCCCCCTCCACCTTCTCCAGGACGGCGTACTCCAGAGCACTGCACAGATCCTCGACGTGGCAGAACTGCCAGGCAGGCCGTGACCCCGCCACCACAAGGAGCCGAGGAGACTCGAAGTACCTGGTCAGGGCGGTGTCGGTACCACCACCGACCAGGACCCCCGGCCGTACGACGGTGACATTGAGCCCTGGATGCGCGCGCGGCGCCCGCCGGGCGAGCCGCTCGATCTCCAGCAGGTCCCCGACCCCCGTGGCCTCGGCGGTCGCCCGCAGTTCGGCGTCTTCGGAGAGGGGCAGTTCGTTGTCGGGCAGCGCCCCGTAGACCATCGCGGAGGTGCACAGCACGACCCGGTGCACCCCGGCCGCGGCGGCGGCCGTCAACACGGTCTGCGTCCCCCGGACGTTGTACGCCGTGCGCGCCGCCGCGTCCGTCTCCAGGTCGAGGTCCAGCGCGAGATGCACCACGACGTCCGCGCCGCGCAGCTTCTCGGCGATCGCCGGGTCCCGCACGTCGAGGATCTGCCACTGGGCGCCCTCGCACTCGCCGCGGCGCTCGTCGATGGCGATGACCTGCTTGATCTCCTCGCTGGCGGCAAGCCGCTCGGTCAGCATCGCGCCCACGCCGGACGCGGCGCCGGTGACCGCGACGACGGGCCCGCGCAAGGGCGGGCTGGTTGAGTGGTTTCGCGCTGCGCGAACCTGTGGATCTGGGGAACTCACCGGGCGTCTCCAGCGGTTGTCTTCAGTAACGGACGCGCGTGACGCATCCGTACCAGGTGGCATCCATCCTGCCGCAGGCCAAGAGTCGGCGAAGCACCGAGGCCCGATCGGGTTCGGGTGTCTACGCTGGGTGGTGTTGTCGGGCAGTCGCCGTCGGAACGAACCGGCGGCCTTACCAGCCGAGGAATCCCGTGAGTGACACCCCATTCGGATTCGGCCTTCCGCCGGAGGAGCCGGAGAACGGCGACGAGGGCAAGAAGAAGGACCAGCAGAGCGGCGGTGGACAGGGACCGTTCGGTTTCGGGCCGCCCGGAGCCGGCGGCCCCGGCGCCGACAATCCGCTCGCAGCGATGTTCGGTTCCATGAACCCCAACGATCTGGGGGCCGCGTTCCAGCAGCTGGGTCAGATGCTCTCGTACGAGGGCGGTCCGGTGAATTGGGACATGGCCAAGCAGATCGCCCGCCAGACGGTCTCCCAGGGCACTTCTGACGGCACCAAGGACGCGAGCGTCGGTCCCGCCGAGCGCACCGCGGTTCAGGATGCCGTACGCCTGGCCGACCTGTGGCTGGACGACGCGACGTCCCTGCCGTCCGGCGCCGCCTCCGCCGTGGCCTGGAGCCGCGCGGAGTGGGTCGAGGCGACCCTGCCGGTGTGGAAGGAGCTCGTCGACCCGGTCGCCGAGCGGGTCGGCGCGGCCATGGGCGATGTCCTGCCGGAGGAGATGCAGGCCATGGCGGGCCCGCTCATCGGCATGATGCGCTCCATGGGCGGCGCCATGTTCGGTACGCAGATCGGGCAGGCCGTCGGCGTGCTCGCGGGCGAGGTCGTCGGCTCCACCGACATCGGCCTGCCGCTCGGCCCGGCCGGCAAGGCCGCGCTGCTGCCGCTGAACATCGCGTCGTTCGGCAAGGACCTGGGCATCCCCCTGGAGGAGGTGCGGCTCTACCTCGCCCTGCGCGAGGCCGCCCACCAGCGTCTCTTCTCGCACGTGCCGTGGCTGCGCTCGCACCTGTTCGGCGCGGTCGAGGGCTACGCGCGCGGGATCAAGGTCGACACGGCCAAGCTGGAGGACGTGGTCGGCCAGCTCGACCCGCAGAACCCCGAGCAGCTGCAGGACGCCCTCCAGCAGGGCATGTTCCAGCCGGAGGACACGCCGGAGCAGAAGGCCGCGCTGGCCCGTCTGGAGACGGCGCTCGCGCTCGTGGAGGGCTGGGTGGACGCGGTCGTGCACGCGGCCGCGAAGCCGCGTCTTTCCTCCGCGGACGCGCTGCGCGAGACGCTGCGCCGGCGCCGCGCCACGGGCGGTCCCGCCGAGCAGACGTTCGCCACACTGATCGGCCTGGAGCTGCGCCCGCGCCGGCTGCGGGACGCCTCGCGCCTGTGGGCCTCGCTCACCGACGCGCGCGGTGTCGACGGCCGCGACGGCCTGTGGGCCCACCCGGACATGCTGCCGACCGCGTCCGACCTCGACGACCCGGACGGCTTCGTGCACCGCGAGCAGCTGGACTTCTCCGAGCTCGACAAGATGCTCGGCGAGGCGGCGAGCGGCTCCGCCGAGAAGACGAACCTGAAGAAGGACGACGCTCCCGCGGACGAGGACAAGGACGACGACAAGGGCGACGGCACCGAGTGACCCTTCACGACGACGCCGTCCTCGTACTGAAGCAGTACGAGGACCAGGAAGAGCTGCGTCAGGTCTATCTGGACCATCTGTCCGAGCATCCCGACGGCATGTGGAAGGCCTGCACGGCGGGGCACGTCACGGCCAGCGCCCTGGTCATCGACCCGGTCGGCGGCCGCGTCCTGCTGACGCTGCACCGCAAGCTGCAGATGTGGCTGCAGATGGGCGGCCACTGCGAGCCGGGCGATCCGACGCTGGCGGCGGCCGCGCTGCGCGAGGCGACCGAGGAGTCGGGCATCGAGGGTCTGATCCTGCTGCCGGGCGGCCCCGTGACCCTGGACCGGCACGCCATCCCGGCGCCGTGCAACTGGCACCTGGACGTCCAGTACGCCGCGCTCGCCCCGGCCGAGGCCGTGGCAGCGATCAGCGACGAGTCCCTGGACCTGCGCTGGTTCCCCTACGAGGAGGTCGCGGACGTGGCGGACGCCTCGGTCGTACGGCTCCTGGAAGCAACCCGCGCACGACTCTCGGCCTGAGGCACGTGTAAGGGGCGACCGCCATGGCGATCGCCCCTTACGTTCGTTTCCCGGACCGTCACCCGGTCAACTGACCGCCGGTCGATCAGCCGACCTCGGGTCCGGCCGTTCAACCGAGCATCGGCGGGTCAGCTCCAGACGTTGCCCTGGTTCTGCGCCCGGGCCCCCTGCTGCCCCATGCCGTACTGGGCGCGCAGCCCCTGGCCGATCACCGCGTTCTGCGGCGGCAGCAGCTCGCTGGGCTGGACGAGCGCGAAGCCCTGGCCCAGGAAGCTGAGCTCCCAGCCCTCACCGGTGTTGCCCCGTCGCCGCCACACCCCGGAGGAGTGCGTCTGGGCCTGCATCTGGACACGCAGGCCGGTGGACCAGGCGACGATCGCGTCGGCGTCACAGTTGACGTACTTGTCCGGCGTGACCTGCATCATCAGCGGCATGCCCGAGGTCATCAGGGCGACCTTGCCCCGGCCGGTGATGTTGAGCTGGTACTTGCCGGAGCCGGAGATGCCGTACTGGCTGTCCACGGCGATGACCTCGTGGTGCAGCGAGGAGTCCATCGCCAGGACGTAGCTGCTGTCGACGGTCAGCCCGTCCTGCTCCACGTCGACCACGTGCACGTGCTGGGCGAGATTGGCCAGATAGACCGTCCCCTGCCCGTGGCACCGCATCAGGTCGAGGCCTTCACCGGTGTACGCACGTGCGCGGTGCTGGCTGTTGTTCTGGTACTCGGCGTCGAACTCCACGAGCCCCTGGTACGCGACCATCGTTCCCTTGCGGGCCAGGATGTCGTCGTGCCCCTCCATGACGACTCGCAGCATCTGCGAGTTCTGGAGGCTGTAGCGCTCCTGGGTCTGCTGCTCGTTGTAGCCGAAAAGCGGGCTCTGCATGATGTGGTGCTCCCCCTCAGCCCCGGATCCGGAGGCGGTCGGTGCTGTCCTCGCTGGGCTGGACGACGACGATGCCCTGTCCGGAGAACGCCATCTGGTACGCCTCGCCGCTGCCGCGTCCGATCAGCGACTGCGCCTTGAAGCTGCGCTTGCCCTTCACCTTGAGGTTCGGGGACCAGGCGACGAGCGCGTCCGGGTCGACGTACGTCTCGTCCTCACCGCCGCCACAGTCGACCACGATCGGCTTGCCGCGCGAGGTCAGCGCCACCCAGCCCTGACCGGAGATCTTGGTGTTCCACAGGCCCTGTCCGGCGAACTTGGCGAGCCCCTTCACCCGCTCGACGCCCCACTGGAGATGGGCGTCGAAGGCGAGCAGGTTGGTGGCGTTGACGGAGATCGCGTCCCCGTTGAGGTTGATGACGACGACGTTCGCCCCGTAGTCGGCCAGGTAGAGCAGGCCGTCGCCGGTGCACTTCATGAGGGGCGCGCCCTCACCGGTCATCCAGTCCCGCGCGATCTGGCGTACGGCGGGCGGGTTGGGCTCGTACTGGACGAACCCTTCGTAGGCGACCATCGAGCCCACGCGCGCGAAGAGGTCGTTTCCGGTCTGCATGGCGACCTTGAGCATGTGGTTGCCGTGGTTCTCCATGCGGGCGGTGACAGGTGCCGGGGCGAAGCCCGCGAGTGGCTGGTTCATGACGGGCTCCCTCAGACCTCGTACGGCTGGACGACGATGAAATTGCCGGGCGCGCCGCGGAACTGGAGGTTCACGCTCTCCCCGGTGTCGCCGGGGTAGGCGTTGCGGCGCATCCGCACCTGGCTGGAGACGATCACCTGGGAGGCCGCGGACCAGGCGACGACGGCGTTGCAGTCGGCGAAGGTCGTCGGCGTCACGGGCAGCACCACGGGAGCGCCGTGCGTCTTCACGACGATCGTTCCGGTCCCCTGGAACTGCATGGTGAACAGCGCGCCTCCGGGGATGCCGTGCCCCTCGATACGCCGGACCTCGTACTGGAGGGACTCGTCGAAGGCGAGCACGCTCTCCGCGGAGACGCAGATCGCGTCGCCCTGGAGTTCGATGGGATGCACGTGGGTGGCGTTCTCGGCGAGGAACACCTGTCCCTGGCCGGTACAGCGCATGAGCTGCATCTCCTGACCGGTCGCGTTGCCCACGATCCGCCCGGCGAAGCCGGCGCCCTTGTAGCTGAAGTCGACCTTGCCCTGGTAGAGCACCATGCTGCCCTGGCGGGCCAGCACGGGCTGGCCGCCGATACCGAGGTCGACGCGGATGAGCTTCTTGTTCTGCTGAGTCCACCGCTGACCGGTGGGCGTCTCCTTGTAGGCCCCGAGCGCGGCGGCCACACCGGCACCGCCCTGCGGGGCGCCCTGGGGAACGCCGTACGGGGACGGCGCGCCGGGCTGACCCGGCGCCTGGCCCGGAACCTGCCCGTACGGCGGCTGCTGGCCGTAGCCCGGAGGCGCCGTCGGAGCCTGCTGCCCGTAGCCGGGGGGCGCGGGCGGTGCCTGCTGGCCGTAACCGGGCGGCATGGGAGCCGTCTGGCCGGGAGGCTGCTGTCCGTAGCCCGGCGGCGGACCGGGCGGCTGGATGTACGGAGCGGGGCCCGGCGGCGGCACGGAGCCGCCCGGTGGGGTGTGCAGCGGGGCGATGATGGTCGGCGCGGCGTGCACCGAGGGTGTGGTGGGCGGCGGCGTGAACCCCTGCGCGGCGGGCTGTGGCGCGGGGACGGGAGCCGGAGCCGGGGCGCCGAACGCGGGGGGCGCGGTGGCCTGAGCGGGCGGAGCGAAGGACGGTGCGGCGGTGGCCTGCGGCTCCTGCGCGGCGGGCTGCTCCTCGGCGACCTCACCACCGAAGTTCTTGAGCAGCGCGTCGAGGCCGCCGTCGAAGCCCTGCCCCACGGCGGCGAACCGCCAGACGTCCTTCAGGTAGAAGTCGCCCAGCATCACGGCACGCTCGGTGGAGAACTCCGCGCCACTGAACGAGTACCGGGCCACCTCCTCGCCGCCCGCGACAACACGGAGGTATCCGGGGGCGATCTGCGACATCTGTCCGGCGCCGTCGATCGTCGCCGTGAACGACAGCTTCTGGATCTGCGCCGGGATCCGGTCGAGCGTGACGCGGAAGGACTCCGTGTCACCCGACTGGGCGCCGAGGAGCTGGATGGATTCTTCGGGGGTCTTCGGCTGGTTGAAGAAGACGAAGTACCGGTCGTCCGAAAGCCTTTCGTCGGCGTCCAGACCGAAGCAGCTGATGTCGAAGGTC
Source organism: Streptomyces sp. GbtcB7 (assembly GCF_019091445.1). NCBI lineage: Bacteria > Bacillati > Actinomycetota > Actinomycetes > Kitasatosporales > Streptomycetaceae > Streptomyces > Streptomyces sp. GbtcB7. Next base: position 34,838 of record NZ_JAGXJM010000010.1, on the reverse strand, counting down.
AGTCCGGGACCGGTGATCTGCACACCTACGTACAGATCCGTGCCCGCGGTGAGGTCACTGATCCTGGCCTTGTGGCCGCGTTGGAATTCCCTGGCCATGCGTAACGACCGTCCCCCATCCCGAGTGCGATTGCGTCGCGTCAGGCTAACGGGAAACTCTGGGAGTGAACGCCGCCGGTACAGACCCGGTACACAATCACCTCCCGGCGGGGACGGTCCGCCGCCCGCGCCCGCTACTCGTCGCTCGCCACGGGCAGATGCGGCAGCCGTTCGGCCGCGACCACCCCTTCGAGATAGCCGCGGGCGCGCTCCGTACGCGGATACGCCTCCAGCAGCCGCCAGAAGCGGGGCCCGTGACCGGGCACCAGAAGGTGCGCGAGTTCGTGGACGAGGACGTAGTCGACGACATACTCGGGCATGCCCTGCAGGCGATGCGAAAGACGGATACTGCCCTCGGCCGGGGTGCAGGACCCCCAGCGCGTGTTCTGATTGGTGACCCAGCGGACCGAGGCGGGGCGGGCCCGGCCGTCGAAGTACTGCTCCGACAGCCGCGCGGCGCGCTCGGTCAGCTCGGCGTCGCCGAGCACCCGTTTGCTCTCCTGGGCGGCCAGCTTGTCGAGCATGACGGTGACCCAGCGCTGTTCCTCCGCCTCGGACATACGGGCGGGGATGAGCACGACGGTGCGATCGCCCTCGCGGTACGCGGAGACCGTTCTGCGCCGACGCGCGCTCCTGCGAACCTCGATCGCGCTCGCCCCCGAGCCGCTTGGCGGCGGGCTCGTCGTGCTGCGCTGTGGCTTTCCGGCGCGGTGCAGTGGGTCGGCGGGCACGCCCCGACGTTACCCGCTGCACATGGGGGAAGTCCCGTCCCCTGGACGGTTCGATGCCGATCCGCACCCCGCGCGCTTGATTTATACGACGAACACCACTGCCTGTGGACAACTTTCGGCACGGTTCGGCCGGGCGGGGCATGCTGGCATTCGATCGGCGGGCCCGGGACGGACCCCGCCGACACACGGGGATGCTCTACGGGTACGGGGGTCGGTCATGCATCCGATGGTGAAGCCAGCGCTGCGGCGCGGCTGGCGGGATCTCAACACCGTGCAGTTCGGGATGGCGCCCGCGCACGCGATGGTCCTGGGCCCGGTGGACACGGCGACAGGCAGCTTTCTCGACCTGCTCAACGGAACACGCGGGCTGCCGCTCCTTCGCGACCTGGGTCGCGCGATGGGCCTGCCCGACGGTCATGTCGACGCGCTCGTGGAGCGACTGGCCCGCTCGGGTCTGCTGGACGACGCGACGGGCGGCGGCCGGGCCGCGGACGCCCTGCGCGAGAAGAAGGCGGTCCTGGACCGGCTCCGCCCCGACCTCGCGTCCCTGTCCCTCGTCGCCCGCGCGCCGGGCGACGCCCTGAAGCATCTGGCCGCCCGCCGCTCCCTGCGGGTGCAGGTGCGGGGCGCCGGCCGGGTGGGAGTCGTCCTGGCCTCCCTCCTGGCCGGCGCCGGTGTCGGCCAGGTCGAGGTGCGCGACATCGGCAGCGTCGAACCCTGGGACGTGGCACCGGGCGGACTGCCCTCAGCGTCCATCGGCGAGCGCCGGGAGGAAGCCGCCCGGCGCGCGGTGCGCCGAGCGGCACCGGATCGGCCACCACGGCCCACTGCCGAAGACGAGGAACTCGGTCTCTCCCTGGTGATCCTCGCGCCCCGGGACGGCCTGGCGGTGCACGCCCCCGATCCCGCCGTCGCCGAGCCCCTGATCACCTCCGGCACACCCCATCTGTACGCGGGGGTCGTGGAGGGAACGGGTGTCGTCGGCCCCCTGGTGCTGCCCGGCGACACCGGCTGCGCGGGCTGCCTGGACCAGCAGCGCATCGACCGGGACCCGACCTGGCCACGCCTGATCGCCCAGTGGCGCTCCACCGCCTCGCACCAGGTCCCGGCGTGCGACCTCGCGCTGGCGACCGGGGTCGCCGGACTCGCGGCGGGACACGCCCTCGCCTTCCTCGACGGACAGCTGCCCTCCAGCGCCGGAGCACGCTGGGAGTCCTCCGTGCCGGGCTTCGACTGGCATGCGAAGCCGGTGTGGTCGCATCCCGCATGCCCGTGCGGCGCGGCGGAGAAAAGTAAGAAGGGGGAGCGCGCCGCCGAGGACGGGCAGCCGCACGAGACAATGGCGGGGCAACAGCCGCACGCGGCACGGCTGTCTGGGACTTGGAGGGCGCATGTCTGATCTTCCCCGGAAGGCAGTCACCCGAACTGCCAAACTCGCCGCACTACCGCTCGGCTTCGCCGGGCGAGCGACCTGGGGGCTGGGCAAGAGGATCGGCGGGAAGTCCGCGGAGATCGTCGGCCGCGAGCTGCAGCAGCGCACGGCGGAGCAGCTCTTCAAGGTCCTGGGCGAGTTGAAGGGGGGTGCCATGAAGTTCGGACAAGCTCTGTCCGTCTTCGAGTCGGCACTGCCCGAGGAGGTCGCGGGACCCTATCGCGCGGCGCTGACGAAGCTCCAGGAGGCGGCGCCACCGATGCCGACGCGCACGGTGCACTCCGTTCTGCGGGAGCGCCTCGGCGAGGACTGGTCCGAGCTGTTCCAGAAGTTCGAGGACAAGCCGTCCGCGGCGGCCTCGATCGGCCAGGTGCACCGGGCTGTGTGGCACGACGGACGCGAGGTCGCCGTCAAGGTGCAGTACCCGGGGGCGGGCGAGGCCCTGCTGTCCGATCTGACCCAGCTCAGCCGATTCGCCAGGCTCCTGGGCCCCCTGATCCCCGGCATGGACATCAAGCCGCTCATCGCGGAGCTGCGCGACCGGGTGTCCGAGGAGCTCGACTACGCCCTGGAGGCAGAGGCCCAGGAGACACATGCCACGGAGTTCGCGGGCGATCCGGACGTGCTCGTCCCGGCGGTGGTCCACCAGTGCGACCAGGTCCTGGTGACCGAGTGGATCGACGGGATACCGCTGTCGGAGGTGATCGCCGAGGGCACCCAGGAGCAGCGGGACCGTGCGGGCCAGCTGCTGGCCCGGTTCCTCTTCTCGGGTCCCGCCCGTACCGGACTGCTGCACGCCGATCCGCACCCGGGCAACTTCCGCCTCCTGCCGGACGAGAAGAGCGGCTGGCGGCTGGGCGTCCTGGACTTCGGCACGGTCGACCGTCTTCCCGGTGGTCTGCCCTCGACGATCGGCTACTCCCTCCGGATGACTCTCGAGGGCGAGGCCGAAGCGGTCTACGAGCTGCTGCGTGAGGAGGGCTTCGTCAAGGAGTCCATAGAGCTCGAACCCGACGCGGTCCTGGACTATCTCCTGCCGATCATCGAACCGGCCCAGGTCGACGAGTTCACGTTCACCCGCGGCTGGATGCGCAGTCAGGCCGCCCGCATCGCCGACCCCCGCTCCCCCGCACACCAGTTGGGCAGGCTCCTCAACCTGCCACCGTCGTATCTCCTGATACACCGTGTGACGTTGAGCACCATCGGAGTCCTGTGCCAGCTGGGCGCGACGGTACGGCTGCGCGACGAACTGGAGGAGTGGCTGCCGGGTTTCGTACCGGGAGAGGACCCGACGGAGGAGCTGCTGGACGAGGAGGAATCAGCGGCCGGAGCATGACTCGGGCCGTCTTCGACCAGCGGGCCGGCCTGGGCGTGGCCCGGGTCGGCCTGGGCGTGCCCTACCACCAGGCCGAGTCCAGCCGTCCCTCGATCGCCCTGAGGTTGCTGCGGGCGCAGTTGTCGCAGAAGTAGTGGCGGGTGCCGTTCTCCATGGAGCAGGTCCACGTCAGCGGAGGGCCGTCGGCCGGGGTGCCGCAGCGGGCGCACACGAGGTGCCGGGCCTCGGCCGTGTCGGGCCGCGGCATGGAGCCGGTGCTGTCACTGTCCCCGGGAAGACTCGTCACTCGGCGACGATAACGCCGTGGTCGGCGGTTCGCCCGGTACAACGCACCGCGGGGGCCGGTCCGTTCGGACCGACCCCCGCGAGGAGCTGCCTACTGATACTGCAGCGACTGCCTTCGGCTAGTGCATGACCGCCATGGCCAGCGCGCGCCGGGCGCGCATGGAGGCGCGCTCGGCCCGACGCTGCATCCGACGGGCGGAGGCCAGGCGCACGGCCAGGCGTTCCCGCTCGGCCTCGTGCAGTCGCTCGTGCATATGCGCACGAGCCAGGGCTTCTGGGATGAGTTGCATCTCGCGGGTCCTGTTCTGACGCGAGTCGTTCGCGCCGGTGGTGGTGAAGTCTGGGATGGCGGAGCCTGCGGGCTCGCTGGTGGACGGCTTCATCGGGGCCTGTTTCTTGGGGTCGTGCGTCAGGGGGCGATCGATCGTTCCTACGGCGTTCATGCCGCAACCGGGTTCTTGCGCGGGCGGCCACGCGGCCGCTTGCGGGCCACGACAACACCCTGGACGAAGAGCTCGCCGCCCCAGACACCCCAGGGCTCGCGCCGCTCCTTGGCGCCGGCGAGGCAGGCCTCGATCAGCGGGCAGGTGCGGCAGAGGGACTTGGCGTACTCGACGTCGGCCGGCGACTCGGCGAAGAAGACCTCCGGGTCGTAGGAGCGGCAGGGGACGGGTACGCCGAGGTTCTCGATGGCGTCGTCGAGCGCGGTGAGCGCAGTGAGCGGGATCAAGGTGGAGTCCTCCGTGAGGCCGGGCGGGGGGATCGTTTCGGAAGGCGGTACGGACGGGGCGTGCGCTTCGAGTTGCACGGTTGGTCTTCCTCGTCTGGTCGTGCCGGCCGGGTTGGCCGGTTGGCGGCTGGTACCGGGTTCTTTTCTTGTCCCGAGGCCCCTTCGCTCTGCCGTCCCCGGTCGGGGACAAACAGAAGGGCCGCGGATCCCGGGTGGGGTTCCGCGGCCCTGAAGGCGCCGGCCTGATCGAAGATCAGGCTGGATCACTCCAGGGTTCAGGCCCACGGAAGGCCCACATCGTGTGGTGCTGCTTCGTCTGCTTCAGGGATCCGGCACCGGCTGCCGCAAAGGCATAGGCCTGGGCCTCTGCCACTACTGCCGCTTCCAGTGCCTTCATCGGTCGCTCATTGCGCTCACGGATGGGAAGAACCGCGAGAGACAGAGGGGAGGCCGGCCGGACGGCAGCGATGCCGGACAGACCGGTGCCCAGGTTCGAGACGCCGAGCAGGCACGTGGAGACGACCGAGCGATCGGTCATTTTGGCGGTGCTGATGGAGCTGATGTTGATGCTGATCACTGGAATCGCCTCCTCTCGGCGTCTTGGGGGACTGGGGTGAGCCAGTCCGACGGCTATTAAGTACAGCACGGAACCAGGGCCTTGGAGAAGGCCGCTGCTGCCGTGGTTAAGAACCTATGGGGATTGCTGGGGCATGCGCAAACTATTTTTTCGACGAGTTTGCATCAGTCACCCTCGCCGCCCTCCGCAGGCTCTTGACCTGCGCAGATGGCCAGAACATCGGCCCCGAAGCGGTTGAACTTGCGCACGCCGACCCCGGGGATCCGCGCCAACTCGCCCTCGTCGTCCGGCGCGGCCTCGGCGATCGCCATGAGTGTCTTGTCGGTGAAGACGCAGAACGCGGGCTGCCCACTGCGCTGCGCCTGTACCGCCCGCCACTCCCGCAGCCGCTCGTAGAGGCCTTCGTCCATGTCGGAGGGGCAGTCCTCACAACGCATCAGTTTCATCTCGCCGGCGTCGGTCAGCGTGCGCCCGCAGACCCGGCAGCGGGCCGGGGTCCGGCTCGTCCGCCGTACGACCGTGCCTCCGCTGCTTCCGATGCCGCGCTCGATGCCTCCTGGACCGCCGGCGGCGCTGCGGCCCACGGTGGCGACGGAGCCGGGGCGCAGCCCGTCGAGGAAGCGGCTGGGCCGACGGTTGGGTCTGCCGCCGGGTGAGCGGGACAGGGCCCAGGAGACGAGGAGGTGTTCTCTGGCGCGGGTGACTCCGACGTAGAGGAGTCGGCGTTCTTCCTCGATCTGCTCGTCGGTCTTTGCGTAGGTGATCGGCATCATCCCCTCCGCGACGCCGACCAGGAAGACGACGTCCCACTCCAGTCCCTTGGCGGAGTGCAGGGAGGCGAGGGTGACGCCCTGGACGGTCGGGGCGTGCTGGGCGCTCGCGCGCTCGTCGAGTTCGGCCACCAGGTCACCGAGGGTGGCGCCCTGTTTGGCGGCGGCGAAGTCCTGGGCGAGATGGACGAGGGCGGCCAGTGACTCCCAGCGCTCTCTGACGGCGCCGGATCCGGCCGGGGGTTGACTGGTCCAGCCCTCGCCGGAGAGCACCGCTCGGACCTGGGAGGGCAGATCGACGACGTCGTCGAGGAGGGAGTCGTTGGCACCGAAGCGGGCGGCCGCACGCAGGGCGGCGCCTGCTTTGCGCACCTCAGGGCGGTCGAAGAACCGCTCGGCGCCGCGCAGCTGGTAGGGCACTCCGGCGTCGGCGAGGGCCTGTTCGTAGATCTCGGACTGGGAGTTCGTGCGGAAGAGGATGGCGATCTCGCCCGCGGGGATGCCGGAGGCGATGAGGTCGCGGATGCGGCGGGCGGCGCCCTCGGCCTCGGCGGGTTCGTCCGTGTATTCGGCGTAGACGGGCTCGGGGCCCGGGGCACGCTGGGAGATCAGTTCCAGGCGGTGGTCGGCGGCCCGGCCGCGGGCCTGCGAGAGCAGGCCGTTGGCGAGGTGCACCACTTGGGGTGAGGAGCGGTAGTCGCGGACGAGCTTGACGACGGTGGCCCCGGGGTGGCGGGTGCGGAAGTCGAGCAGGTGGTCGGGAGTTGCACCGGTGAACGAATAGATCGTCTGGCTGGCGTCGCCGACGACGCAGAGGCTGTCGCGCTCGCCGAGCCACAGCTCCAGGAGGCGCTGCTGGAGGGGGCTGACGTCCTGGTACTCGTCGACCACGAAGTGCTGGTACTGGGAGCGGACCTGCTCGGCGATGTCGTGACGGTCCTGGAGGATCGCGACGGTCAGCAGCAGGACGTCCTCGAAGTCGATGACGGCGCGGTCGCGCTTGAGGTCCTCGTACGTGGCGTAGAGCTGGGCGATCTCGGCCGGGTCGCGGGGCGAGAGACGGCCGGTCTTGGCCGCGGCGGCCGCGTAGTCGGCGGGCACGGTCTGGGTGACCTTGGACCATTCGATCTCGGCCGTGACGTCGCGCAGCTCGCCCCGGTCGAGGCGGATGCGGCAGGCGGCTGCCGCGTCGGCGACGAGCTGGATCTTGCGGTCGATGAGCCTGGGCAGGCCGCCACCGACCGCTTTCGGCCAGAAGTACTGGAGTTGGCGCAGCGCGGCGGAGTGGAACGTACGGGCCTGGACACCACCCGCGCCGAGCTGGCGGAGCCGGCCGCGCATCTCGCCCGCGGCCCTGTTGGTGAAGGTGACGGCGAGCACACTGGAGGGCTGGAGGATCCCGGCACGCACCCCGTAGGCGATGCGGTGGGTGATCGCTCGCGTCTTGCCCGTGCCGGCGCCTGCCAGCACGCACACCGGACCGTGCAGGGCGGTGGCGACCTCGCGCTGCTCGGGGTCGAGCCCGTCGAGCACCGCGTCGGCCGTGTCCGGTGCCTGCGGGAAGAGGGTGGAGTGCGTTGCTGCTGTCACCCCGCCATGCTGCCAGGTCGGCGGGGACGCATGAGCCGGTTGTCCACAGGGAGGCCCTCGCAGTCGTACTAATGCGGCAGGCGCTGGGCGTGCTCTTGCTCACCCGTCTGCCGCGAGGTGCACTCGTGTACCGGGCCGGGGTACCCGGGCACGGGAATGGTGGCCCGCTCGCGTACGTTCCACTTCTGCGACAACGCACCCCCAGCAGCAAAGGAGCGCGAGACACATGCCGGGCACTGTGACGATGTACAGCACCACGTGGTGCGGCTACTGCACGCGACTGAAGGGCCAGATGGACCGCGCGGGCATCGCGTACAACGAGATCAACATCGAGCAGGACCCGGAGTCCGCGGCCTTCGTGGAGAAGGCGAATGGCGGAAACCAGACGGTTCCGACCGTGCTGTTCGCGGACGGCTCGACGCTCACCAACCCTTCGCTGGCGCAGGTCAAGCAGAAGATCGGCGCGTAAGCGGCTCACCATCGGTGCGCCCCCGGCGGTTGCCGCGGGCAGTGACAGGGGCGGTCCTTGAGTCTGACTCAAGGACCGCCCCTGTTGTGTGACTTGCGCCACTCGCGCGAGTGGTGTGTGTCGGTCAGGCGGCTACCGCTCCCGGGCGCGGCAGGGGCTTGCCGTACCAGAGTTCGATCAGGCGGGCGGCGATGGAGATGCCGAACGGAGGCAGTACCTCGCCGGACTCGAAGGCGGTGCGCAGGTCTTCGCGGGAGAACCAGCGGGCCTCGTGGATCTCCTCGCCGTCGACGTTGATCTCGGACGAGGTGGCGCGGGCCATGAAGCCGAGCATGAGGCTGGAGGGGAACGGCCAGGGCTGGCTGGCGACGTACTCGACCTCGCCGACCGTGACGCCCGCCTCCTCGAAGACCTCGCGGCGCACGGACTGCTCGATGGACTCGCCGGGTTCGACGAAGCCGGCGAGCGTGGAGAAGCGGCCCTCGGGCCAGTGCACCTGGCGGCCGAGCAGGATGCGGTCCTCGTCGTCCGTCACCGCCATGATCACGGCCGGGTCGGTGCGCGGGTAGTGCTCGGCGCCGCAGGCGGGGCAGCGCCGGATGTGTCCGGCCGCCGCGATCACGGTGCGCTCGCCGCAGCGTGAGCAGAAGCGGTGCAGCCGCTGCCAGTTCTCCAGGGCGACGGCGTGCACCATCAGACCCGCGTCGCGGGGTGAGAGCAGGAGTCCCGCCTCGCGCAGGCCCGCCGAGCGGGCGGACTGGTCGATGCGGCCGGGCAGTGCGTCCTTCTGGAGTGCGAAATAGCTCACACCGTCGTCGTCCGTGCCGAGGAAGTAGCGGTGCGCCTCGGTGAGTGGGGCCTCGAAGGAGGGGGTCATGACGAGTTCGGTGGTGCCGTCCGCCGTCTCGTCGATGAGCACCTGACCGCCGGAGACCACGAAGACGCGGGTGGTGGGGTGGCTCCAGGCCGCCGCGAGCCAGGCCTCGTCGAGCCGGTGGTGGGCGGCCCTGTCGATGCCGCTCGGGGCGGTGAGCGAGATGGGGCGGTCGGCGGTTCGGTCGGTCCAGGTGGTCACGGGTGCTTCCAACTCCCCCGGTGGAACGGTTATTTCGGCGGGCGGTTCAGCAGGGCGGGTGCGAAGGGCGCTGTTCGGGGTGGGGACGGACTCTTCAGGAAGGGTGGAGACGGGCTCTTTCAGTGTGCCTCGCGCCAGTTCTCGGCCAGGTCGCCCCACAGGTAGGCGCTGGTTTCGACGCCCTTCATGAGGAGGTCGAGCTCGACCTTCTCGTTGGGGGCGTGCCAGCCGTCGGAGGGGACGGAGATGCCCAGGAAGAGCACGGGGGCGCCGAGGACTTCCTGGAGGTCGGCCGCGGGTCCCGAGCCACCCTCGCGGGTGAAACGGATCGGCTGTTCGAAGGCGCGGCCCATGGCGCGTACGACGGACTGCAGGGCGGGGTGGTCCAGCGGTGTGAGGCAGGGGCGGGTGGCGGCGCCGAACGTGATCTCGTGCCGGATGCCGGCGGGCAGCCGGTCGGCGGCCCAGGCGCGGACTGCCTTCTCGATGTGGTCCGGGTCCTGGCCCGCCACCAGCCGGAACGAGAGTTTCACGGTGGCCGAGGACGGGATGATCGTCTTGCTGCCGGGGCCTTGGTAACCGCCGCCGATGCCGTTGACCTCGGCGGTGGGGCGGGCCCAGATGCGCTCCAGGGTGGTGTGTCCGGCCTCTCCGTAGGTGGCCGTCGACTTGGCCGTGCTCAGCCAGCGCTCCTCGTCGAAGGGCAGTTCGGCGAAGAGCTCACGCTCGCGTTCGGTGAGTTCGGTGATGCCTTCGTAGAAGCCGGGGACGGCTACGCGCGCGTGCTCGTCGTGGAGGGCCGCGACAAGGCGGGCGGCGGCGGTGGCCGGGTTGGGCACGGCACCGCCGAAGGAGCCGGAGTGGATGTCCTGCCGCGGCCCGTACAGCTCGATCTCGCACTCGGCGAGGCCACGCATGCCGGTGCACACGGTGGGGGTGTCCTCGGACCACATGCCGGTGTCGGAGACGATCACCGCGTCGGCGGCGAGCCGGTCGGCGTGGCTTTCGACGAGGTCGCGGAAGTGCGGGGAGCCCGACTCCTCCTCGCCCTCGATCAGGAGCTTGAGGTTCACGGCCGGTGCGCCGCGCCCGGTGGCGGCGAGGTGGGCGCGGACGCCGAGTGTGTGGAAGAACACTTGGCCCTTGTCGTCGGCGGCACCGCGCGCGTGGAGGCGGTTTCCGCGGATCACCGGTTCGAAGGGGTCGGTGTCCCAGCCGTCCTCGCGGGCTGCGGGCTGCACGTCGTGGTGTCCGTAGACGAGAACCGTGGGAGCCCCGGGGTCCTCGGCGGGCCATTCGGCGAAGACGGCGGGGGCGCCCTCGGTCGCCCAGACCTCGGTGGTCGGGAAGCCGGTCTCCTGCAGCTTGGCGGCGAGCCAGTCGGCGCTGCGTGCCACGTCCGCGGCGTGGTCGGGCTGGGCCGACACCGAAGGGATGCGCAGCCACTCCGCGAGGTCGTCGAGGAAGGCTGTGCGGTGGTTCTGGATGTACGTGCGGACGGTGCTGACGGCGTTGTCAACGGGCTTGCTCATGCTCACGAGCCTATCCGCCCACGGAGGCGTGTTCGTCCGGCGGATCCCCGGCAGACGGTTCCTGTGGGTCAGCCGGGTCCTGTGTGAGCAGTCGTTCCAGCGCCGCGCGGTCCGGGAGCTCGTCCGGGTGGACCACCTCACCGCTGCGGACGTACAGGAACGCGGCCTTGACGGACTCCAGGGGCACGCCTTGCTGTTCGGCCCAGGCGAGGCGGTACAGGGCGAGCTGGAGGGGGTCGGCGGTGCCGGTGCGGCTGGTCTTCCAGTCGACGATCTCGTACGTCGTGCCGGCGTCGTCCTGCGCCCGGTAGACGGCGTCGATCCGGCCCCGTACGACGCGTCCCGCGATGGCGAGCTGGAACGGTGCCTCGACGCGGTGGGGGGTGCGGTGCGCGTAGGGAGTGCGTTCGAAGGCGTCCTTGAGTTCCTCCAGGTCGCGTTCGTCGGCGATCTCGGCGTCGCTGCCGGGGAGCTCCTCCGGTTCCAGCATCGGCAGCCGCAGCTCTTCGAAGCGGGACTCCAGCCAGGCGTGGAAGCGTGTTCCGCGGCGCGCGGCGGGCTGTGGGGGGCGTGGCATGGGGCGTGCGAGCTCCTGCGCGAAGCCGTCCGGGTCGGCGGCCAGGCGCATGAGCTGCGTCACGGTGAGCGACGCCGGCAGGGGGACGTCGGTGACGCTCGCGCGGGCGCGCAGGAGCTCTCCGGTCAGGGCGTCGAGGTCGCGGTCCCAGGAGGCGAGGGTGCGGACCTCCTCCGGGGTGAGGTGCGCGGGTTCCTCAGGGTGCGGTTCCTCAGGGTGCGGTTTCACAGGGTGCGGGCGAGCCCCCGGAGCCGGTGCCTGGTGCGGGACCGTCGGGCGGTCCTGCGCGGGTCGCGTCGGCCGGTCCTCGGGGCGGTCGGCCGACCAGGAGTCCCAGTCGGAGTCGTCCCCGTCGGGGAAGCCGTCGTCGAGGAAGTCGTCGTCCCCGTAGGACACGTCGTCGTACGCGGGGTCGTCGTCCTCGGGCGGGGGTGGCCAGTCCGGATCGTCGTACGAGGTGGGGTCGTGGTCGGCCGTGTGCCGGGCTCCCTCCGCGCCGGGGTGGGGCTCTTCGTGGGACGCCACGCGCTCCAGGTGGGCGAGTACGGTCTCGGCGGCGGCGCGGCGGCGGGCCAGTGCCGCGTCGTCGAGCGGGAGCGGCCACGCGTGGTCGGCGGCCGCCTCGCGCAGAGCGGGGTTCTCCTCGTCCTCGGCGGGCTCCTCGGCCCAGACCTCGATCTCGCCGTGTCCGGCGGCGCAGTGCTCGTAGAGGGCGTCCAGGAAGTCCGAGGGGCCGCGTGGCTTCTTCTGTGAGGGGCCCCACCAGTGGCCGGAACCGAGTAGGAGCGAGCGGGGGCGGGTGAAGGTGACGTAACCGAGGCGGAGCTCTTCGGTGTGCTGGTGGTCCTTCATGGCCTCGTGGAAGGCCTTGATGCCCTTGGCGTCCCAGGTGGCGATCTCGGGGAGCGTGTCGGCGTCGCCGCGCAGCTCGTGCGGCAGGACCTTGCCCTGGGCGGTCCACTTCTCGCGGCCCTGGCCGCTGGGAAAGGTGCCGGTGACGAGTCCGGGGACCGCGACGACGTCCCACTCCAGGCCCTTGGACTTGTGCGCGGTGAGCACCTTGACGGTGTTCTCGCCGCCGGGCAGGGCGTTGTCGAGGCCCTTCTCGTACTGGGCGGCGGTGCGCAGGAAGCCGAGGAAGGCCAGCAGCGTGGCCTCGCCGTCGCCCGCGGCGAAGGACGCGGCGACGTCGAGGAAGTTCGACAGGGTCTCTCGGCGGCGGGCGGCCAGCGCGTGCGGGGACGCGGAGAGCTCGACCTCGAGGCCGGTGACGGCGAGCACCCGGTGCAGGACGTCCATCAGGGGGTCGGCGAGCGAGCGGCGCAGATCGCGCAGCTCGGCGGCGAGCCGGGCGAACCGCACCCGCGCGTCCGGCGAGAAGGGCAGCCCGTCGTCGTCCCCGTCGGCCTCGATGGGCATCTCCAGGAACGTGTCGAGGGCGTCGGCGAGCGATATCACCTCCGCCGGGTCGACCCCCTCCACGGCCGCGGCGAGCCGGCGGTCCGGGTCCTCGTCGGCGCCCACGCGCGCGTGGGACACGAGCAGGCGGGCGCGCCGCCCCAGGAGGGCGAGGTCGCGAGGGCCGATCCGCCAGCGGGGGCCGGTGAGCAGGCGGACCAGGGAGGCGTTCGCCCCGGGGTCCTGGAGGACTTCGCAGACGGCGACGAGGTCGGCGACCTCGGGCAGGTGCAGCAGCCCGGAGAGGCCCACCACCTCGACCGGGATGTCCCGGGCGACGAGCGCGCCCTGGATCTCGGCGAAGTCGCCCGCCGTACGGCACAGCACGGCGATCTCGCCGGGTGCCTTTCCGGTGCGTACCAGGTGGGCGATGGAATCGGCGAGCCAGTCGATCTCCTCGGCGTGGGTGCGCAGCAGCGCGCAGCGGACCTGGCCGTCGTGCTCGGCTCCTGGGGCCGGGCGCAGGGCCTCCACGCCCTCGTGCATGGCGCGCAGGGGCTCCGCGAGGCCGTTGGCGAGGTCGAGGAGGCGACCGCCGCTGCGACGGTTCTCGCTGAGCGCCTGACGGGCCGCGGGGCGGCCGTCGGCGTGTGCGAAGTGTTCGGGGAAGTCGTCGAGGTTGGCGACGGAGGCACCGCGCCAGCCGTAGATGGCCTGGCAGGGGTCGCCGACCGCGGTCACGGGGTGGCCTGTGCCGCCGCCGAAGAGTCCGGCGAGCAGGATGCGCTGGGCCACCGAGGTGTCCTGGTACTCGTCCAGCAGCACCACCCGGAACTCGTCGCGGAGGATTTCCCCGACCTCGGGGCGGGTGCGGGCCAGGGTGGCCGAGAGGGCGATCTGGTCGCCGAAGTCGAGGAGGTCGCGCTCGCGCTTGGCCGATCGGTAGCGGCCCACCAGCTCGGCCAGTTCACGCCGGGCCGCGGCCGCCTCGGGGACCTTCCGCAGGTCGGCGTTGGTGAGTTTGGCGCCCTCCAGGGAGCGCAGCAGCTCGGCGTCGTAGGCGCGCAGGTCCTCGGGCCGTACGAGGTGTTCGGCGAGCTCGGAGTCGAGTGTGAGGAGGTCGCCGACGAGGTCCGGGAAGGAGCGGGTCAGCGCCGGGTACGGTCCCGGGGCCTCGCGCAGTACGCGGGCGGCGAGCTGGTAGCGGGTGGCGTCGGCGAGCAGGCGGGAGGTCGGTTCGAGTCCGATGCGCAGGCCGTGGTCGGTCAGCAGGCGGCCCGCGAAGGCGTGGTAGGTGGAGATCACCGGCTCGCCCGGCGGGTTGTCGGGGTCGATCACGTCCGGGTCGGTGACTCCGGCCTTGATCAGCGCCTTGCGGACGCGCTCGGCGAGTTCGCCCGCCGCCTTGTTGGTGAACGTGAGACCGAGGACCTGTTCGGGGGCGACCTGTCCGGTGCCGACGAGCCACACCACACGAGCCGCCATCACCGTGGTCTTGCCCGATCCGGCTCCGGCCACGATCACCTGCGGGGCGGGCGGTGCGGTGATGCAGACCGTCTGCTCCGGGGTGAACGGGATGCCGAGGAGCTCCTTGAGCTGCTCGGGGTCGGTGATACGGGCGGGCATGTCGGAGAGGCTAGCGGCGCCCACTGACAGCGGAGGCCACATCGGCCGCCGGAACGGAAGAAGTGCTGGTCAACACGTGTGGTGCCGTACGTCACTCGCTGACGTGACGTCCCCTTGGGCCCCTCACTCGACCACGTGGCGTCCCTCGGGCCGAGCGCTGCACGATGCCCGGAAAGCGCAGTGTGTGCAGTGTTGTCCCGTGGTCGGTGAGAACCGTTCGTCGAGGACCTTCCCGGCCGCGGTGGCCAGCAGATCACCGACCCACTCGCCCTCGAGGGGCTCTTGGGCCTGCACCTTGGGGAGGGTCTCGCCGCCGTTCTTCTTGGCGGCGCCCTGGCGCAGCTGGACGAGTTCCGCGCCGCCCGGCTCGGGGCGTACGCCGTCGAAGGTGTCGTCGACGGCTCCCTCGCGGACGGCGAGCTGGTAGACGGCGAGCTGCGGGTGGTGCGCCACTTCCGCGGCGCTGGGCGCGTGCTTGCCGGTCTTGAAGTCGACCACGTAGGCGCGGCCCTCGGTGTCCGTCTCGACGCGGTCCATGGAGCCCCGGATGCGCACCTCGTAGTCGCCCGCCTCCAGGGTCACGTCGAAGTCGTGCTCACTGGCCACCGGCACACGTCCCGCGCGGACGCCGTTGGAGTCGACGTGCCACTTCAGGAAGCGTTCGAGCGCCACGCGCGCGTGCTCCTTCTCCTGCGCGGACTTCCAGGGCGCGTCGAAGGCGAGCGCGTTCCACACGGAGTCCAGACGTTCCATGAGGACGGCGAGGTCGGCGGGGGTGCGTCCGGAGGCGACCTCGTCGGCGAGGACGTGCACCACGTTGCCGAAGCCCTGGGCGGCGGTCGCGGGCGCGTCGGCCTTGACCTCGCGGCCCAGGAACCACTGCAGGGCGCAGGTGTTGGCGAGCTGGTCGAGGGCGCTTCCGGAGAGCACGACGGGCTGGTCGCGGTCGCGCAGCGGCACCTTGCTCTCGGTCGGCTCGTACATGCCCCACCAGCGGTAGGGGTGCGCGGACGGCACGAGGGGGCGGCCGTCCTCGTCGCCGAGGGCGGCGAGCTTGGCCAGGCGGTGGGCCGCGGCCTGCCGGAGGGTGTCCGAGACCCGCGGGTCGACCGTGGTGGCGCGCAGTTCGGCGACCAGGGCGGCGACGGACAGCGGGCGGCGGGGGCGGCCGGTGACGTCCCTGGGTTCGACGCCGAGTTCGGTGAGGAAGCGGGAGGGCTGGTCGCCGTCGTCGGCGGGGGCCTTCACGGCGGTGACGATCAGGCGTTCACGCGCGCGTGTGGCGGCCACGTAGAACAGACGGCGCTCTTCGGAGAGGAGCGCTCCGGGGGTGAGGGGTTCGGCGAGGCCGTCGCGTCCGATGCGGTCGGCCTCCAGCAGCGAGCCGCGGCGGCGCAGGTCCGGCCACAGGCCCTCCTGGACGCCCGCGACGACGACGAGGCGCCACTCCAGGCCCTTGGAGCGGTGCGCGGTCATCAGGCGTACGGCTGCGGGGCGCACCGCCCTGCGGGTGAGCGTGTCGGCGGCGATGTCCTGGGCCTCGATCTCCTCCAGGAAGTTGAGGGCGCCGCGCCCGCCCGTGCGTTCCTCGGCGCGGGCCGCGGTCGCGAACAACGCGCAGACGGCGTCGAGGTCGCGGTCGGCGTTGCGTCCGGCCGCGCCACCCCGCCGGGCGGCCCGCTCCAGGCGCTGCGGCCACGGTGTTCCCTCCCAGAGGTCCCAGAGCGCCTCCTCGGCGCTCCCGCCGCCCGCCAGGCGCTCCCGTGCCTTGCGCAGCAGCGCGCCGAGGCGCTGGGCTCCCCGGGCGTACGCCGGGTCGTGCGCGACGAGCCGCTCCGGCTCGGCCAGCGCGCGGGTGAGCAGTTCGTCGGAGGGCTGCGGTACGTGGTTGCCAGCGGCGCGCTCCTCCTCGCGCAGCGCGCGCCCCAGACGCCGCAGATCGGCCGCGTCCATGCTCGCGAGGGGCGAAGCGAGCAGGGTGAGCGCGGTTTCGGTGTCGAGCCAGGGCGCGGCTTGCGCGTCGGCATCCTCAGGTACGTCGATGTCTTCAGGTGCGTCGGCATCCTCAGATACGTCGGCGTCCTCAGGTGCGTCGGCGTCCTCAGGTACGTCGCTGTCGCCGCCGGAGGGCGCGGCCGTACCCGACTCCGCGCGCGCCACCGCCCGCAGTGCGGTCAGCAAGGGCGTCACCGCCGGTTCGTGCCGCAGCGGCAGGTCGTCGCCGTCGATGTCGAGCGGCACGCCCGCCGCGGTGAGCGCCCGCCTGATCGTCGGGATCGTGCGGGAGCCGGCGCGCACCAGGACGGCCATGTCGCCCCAGGGGACGCCGTCCTCCAGATGGGCGCGACGCAGGATGTCCGCGATGTTGTCCAGCTCCGTGCCCGCCGTCGGGTACGTGTAGACCTCGACGGCGCCGCCGTCCCGTACCGGAGACAACTGGCGGTGGGCGCGTACCTTCTCCGCCGGAAGGCGGGTCAGCGGCATGCGCTGGGTGATCAGACGGGTGGCGGTCAGGAGGGCGGCGCCGGAGCGGCGGGAGGTGCGCAGCACCTCGACCGGCGCGGGGCGGCCGTCCGCGCGCGGGAAGGCGTCGGGGAAGTCCAGGATGCCGTTCACGTCCGCGCCCCGGAAGGCGTAGATCGACTGGTCGGGGTCACCGAAGGCGACCAGGTTGCGGCCGCCGCCGGCGAGAGCGTGCAGCAGCCGGACCTGCGCGGGATCGGTGTCCTGGTACTCGTCCACGTAGACGGCGTCGTACTGCGCGGCGAGGCGTTCGGCGACGCCCGGACGCCCTGCGAGCAGGACCGCGCGGTGGACGAGTTCCGCGTAGTCGAGCACTCCTTGGAGGTCGAGAACGTCCAGGTACTCGGCGAGGAAGGCGGCTGCCGCGCCCCAGTCGGGGCGGCCGATGCGCCGGGCGAAGGCGGTCAGGGCGTCAGGGCTCAGGCCCAGTTCGCGGCTGCGCGCCAGTACCGCGCGGACCTCGTCGGCGAAGCCGCGCGTGGTCAGGCAGGCGCGCAGCTCGTCCGGCCAGCGGACATGGGCGAGGCCCAACCGCTCCAGGTCGGGCTGGCCGGCGAGCAGTTCGCGCACCGCCACGTCCTGTTCGGGTCCGGACAGCAGCCGCAGGGGCTCCACGAACAGGTCATTGTCCTGGTGGGCGCGGACCAGGGCGTAGCAGAACGAGTGGAAGGTGGTCGCCCGGGGAGCGCGGGCGGCCCCTATGCGCAGCGCCATGCGGTCGCGCAGTTCGACGGCCGCCTTGCGGCTGAACGTCAGCACCAGGATGCGTTCCGGGTCGCCGCCCCGCGCGATCCGCGCCGCGACGGACTCGACGAGCGTGGTCGTCTTGCCGGTGCCGGGGCCGGCCAGCACGAGCAGCGGCCCCGCGTCATGGTCAACCACCGCGCGCTGCTCTGCGTCCAGACGAGGGGGCCCCACTCGGACCGGCGCGGTACGTACCAGTCGGTACGCGCCGCGGGTCCCCTGCCGCACCTGGGGGTGCGACAGGCGCCTGGTGGAAGAAGAGGAGCTCACGTGGTTCGCCGGTCCTGGAGGTTGTGCTGGTGGGAGGAGCGCCGCGCGTTCAGGGCGGTGGCCGCGGGGTGAAGGGGATGCGTGCCGTCGACGCTACGCCGGTGAGCATCGTGGAAGGAGGGCTTCCCCTTCTTCCCTCACACCACGTGCGTCCCCCGGCTCTCGAACGTACGGCATGTCACGGGCGTGCCCCGTTTCCCCCGTACGGGCCACAGGTTCCCCATTGCCCCGTCCCATGCCGGAAGCTGTCAGGTGTGACCCTGCGCGCGTTCGCCGCCGTCCCATCGTGCCCGTCTCATGTCGATGCGCGGCAGATGCCCCTCGGAGGCCCTGCTCGCCTCCTTCAGGGGCGTGCCCTCGTCGCGGTAGTGGCCCAGCGCATCGAGTTCGTGGCCCGGGAGCAGCGCGCCGTCCGCGCGGACGACCCGCCACCACGGGACCGCTCCTCCGTAGAGGGCCATCACCCGGCCCACCTGGCGCGGTCCGCCCTCCTCCAGCCACTCGGCGACGTCCCCGTACGTCATCACGTGCCCGGGCGGGATCGACTCGGCCACCCCAAGGACCCGCTCCGCGTACTCCGGCAGGGCATCCGTCGGAAGGCTCTCCTCGCTCATCCGCCCCATCCTGCCCCATCCCACCGACAGTGCGACGATTCGGTGACTGTGCGTATCCCTCGCCACGAAGGCGCACTTGGGGCAGACTGTGCGCCCCCGTATTTGCACCCTGATGCCCCCGTGTGTCGGTGGGGCATGCCACCATCGTGCGGGCGGTGACTGGTGATACGAGATCAAGAAGAGACGATGAGGCAGCAGGGCGTGCACCCCGAAGACGCGGAGAGCACCTCCGCGGCCTCGTCGCGTCCGGACACCGGCGACACCGGCCCCAAGGACCCGGGCGAGGCGGCGGACGAGCCCACCACGACGGTGGACGAAGAACCCGTTCCTGAAACCCACGGACGAGCCCAGAAGCGACTCGATCCGGCGGACGACTGCGGCGACGAGGTCCACAACGACGAGGTCGAGGGCGACGAACCGCTGCTGCCCGCGCGCGTGCACCGTCCGTCCGATCTGATGCGGCTCATGGTCGGCGTCCTCGCCATCGCCGTGCTGCTGGCCATCGCCGCGTTCGCGCACGGCACCACCTCGGGGCTCGAACAGGACATCAACAAGGGCACCGGCCAGGCACCCGATCTGCTGATCAAGATCGCGGGCCTGGCGTCGAGCATCGCGATCCTCCTGGTGCCGGTCGCCTTCGCGATCGAGCGGCTGATCAAGCGGGACGGGCTGCGCATCGCCGACGGCGTGCTGGCCGCGGTCCTCGCGCACGGAGTGACTCTCGCCACGGACCTGTGGGTCGCCAAGGGTGCCCCGAGCTCCATCCAGGAGGCACTCACCCAACCCTCGCCGGGTGACATCCACGCCCTGACCGACCCGGTGCACGGCTATCTGGCGCCGGTCATCGCGTACATGACTGCCGTCGGGATGTCCCGCAGACCGCGCTGGCGCGCGGTGCTGTGGGTGGTGCTGCTCCTCGACGCCTTCTCCATGCTGGTCACCGGCTACACCACACCGTTCTCGATCATCCTGACGGTGCTGATCGGCTGGAGCGTCGCGTACGGAACGCTGTACGCGGTCGGCTCACCGAATGTGCGTCCGACCGGGCGGACGCTGATGGCGGGCCTGCGGCACGTCGGCTTCCACCCCGTCAGCGCGGCCCGCGAGGACACACCCGACACTACGGAGAACGGCGACCGCGGTCGGCGCTACTTCGTCACCCTGGAGGACGGGCCGCCGCTGGACGTCACAGTGGTCGACCGTGAGCAGCAGGCACAGGGCTTCTTCTACCGAGTGTGGCGCAACCTGACGCTGCGGGGTCTCGCCACCCGTCGCAGTCTCCAGTCGCTGCGCCAGGCCCTGGAGCAGGAGGCGCTCCTCGCGTACGCGGCCATCGCGGCCGGGGCCAACGCCCCGAAACTGATCGCGACCTCCGAGCTCGGCCCGGACGCCGTGATGCTCGTCTACGAGCACACCGGCGGGCGCACACTGGACTCGCTGCCCGACGAACTCATCACCGACGATCTCCTGGGCGACACCTGGCATCAGGTGCAGGCCTTGCAGTCGCGACGCATCGCACATCGCAGGCTCGCGGGTGACGCGATTTTGGTGGATCGTTCCGGCATGGTCATCCTCACCGACCTTCGCGGCGGTGAGATCGCGGCCGGCGATCTGCTGCTGCGCATGGACATCGCCCAGTTGCTGACCACGCTGGGGCTGCGCGTAGGCGCCGAGCGCACGGTGGCGTCGGCCGTCGGTGTGCTCGGTCCGGACGCGGTCGCCGACTGCCTGCCGCTGTTGCAGCCCATCGCGCTGACCCGCTCCACGCGCGCGACGCTGCGCAAGCTGGCCCGGGAGCGCGCCCAGCGCGAACGCGACGCCGTCCTGGAGGCCTCCCGGCAGAACAAGCTCGCCCGCGCGGAACAGATCCAGCACGCCGAGGCCGAAGTGGAAAAGCCCGGCAAGAAGGCCGTGCGCGCGGAGCAGCGGGCCGAGAAGCGGGCGATAGACGAGGCACTGGACGAAGCACGCGAGGAGGATCTCCTCACCCAGATCCGCCACCAGGTACTGCTCATCCGCCCGCAGGCGCCGGTCGAACCGGCCCGCCTGGAGCGGGTGCGGCCACGCACACTGATCAGTTTCATCGCCGGTGCCATCGGCGGGTACTTCCTGCTGACGCAGCTCACCCACATCGAGTTCGGGACCCTCTTCGACAACGCCCAGTGGGGATGGGTCGCCGCGGCCGTGCTGTTCTCCGCGGTGAGCTACTTCGCGGCGGCGATGGCGCTGCTCGGCTTCGTACCGGAGCGGGTGCCGTTCATGCGGGCCGTCGCGGCGCAGGTCGCCGGCTCGTTCGTGAAGATCGTGGCGCCCGCCGCGGTCGGCGGTGTGGCCCTCAACACGCGCTTCCTGCAGCGTGCGGGGGTGCGGCCGGGGCTCGCGGTGGCGAGTGTCGGCGCGTCCCAGCTGTTCGGGCTCGGCTGCCACATCCTGATGCTGCTGTCCTTCGGCTATCTGACCGGCACCGAGAAGACGCCGTCCCTGTCGCCCTCCCGCACGGTCATCGCCGGTCTGCTGACGGTCGCCGTGCTGGTGCTCGTCGTGACGTCGGTGCCGTTCATGCGCAAATTCGTCAGCACGCGCGTGAGGTCGCTGTTCGCGGGCGTCGTACCGCGCATGCTCGACGTGCTCCAGCGACCCCAGAAGCTGATCACCGGCATCGGCGGCATGCTGCTGCTGACCGCCTGCTTCGTGATGTGCCTGGACGCGTCGATCCGCGCCTTCGGCCACCAGCAGCCCACCACGCTCAGCCTCGCCAGCGTCGCCGTCGTCTTCCTCGCCGGTAACGCGCTCGGCTCCGCGGCGCCGACCCCCGGCGGCGTAGGTGCCGTCGAGGCGACCCTCACGGTCGGTCTGATCGCCGTAGGGCTCCCCAAGGAGGTCGCTGCTCCCGCGGTGCTGCTGTACCGGCTGCTGACACTGTGGCTTCCGGTGCTTCCGGGCTGGCTGTTCTTCAACCACCTGACCCGCAAGGGCGCCCTCTAGAACCCCGCGCCGACCCTCCCGTACGAGCCCCCCGCGCGCCCTCACCCGCACGGCCCGCGCCCCGAGCGCCCCGCCCCGCACGACCGCAGGATGGGGAGCATGCCGAACCCGTCTCCGCCGCGCGCCGCTGCGCTGGCGCTCTCCGTCGCCGTGCTGTCCGCCGTGCTGACGGGCTGCAGCGACAACTCGAAGAGCGAGGACCTGCCGGCCCAGAAGCTGAGCTGGAAGGACTGCCCGGCCCCCGCCGAGTCCGAAGGCGGCGGCAACGCCCCCTCTCCCCTGCCGGGCGGCACACAGTGGCAGTGCGCCACCATGAAGGCACCCCTCGACTGGGCCGACCCCAAGGGCGACACCATCGGGATCGCGCTGATCCGGGCACGGACGAGCGGCGACCAGAGCAAACGCATCGGCTCCCTCGTCTTCAACTTCGGCGGCCCCGGCGGCTCCGGCGTCACCACGCTGCCCGCCTTCGGCGAGGACTACGCGAAGCTGCGCACCCGCTACGACCTGGTGAGCTTCGACCCCCGTGGGGTCGGCCGCAGCGCGGGCGTGAAGTGCGAGGACGACAGCCAACTCGACGTGTTCTTCCAGCAGGACGCCACCCCCGACGACACCGCCGAGCAGAAGAACCTCCTCGGCAACACGAAGACGTTCAACGCGGCCTGCGAGAAGAACTCCGGGCGGACCCTCCCCCACGTGCGCACCACCGACGCGGCCCGCGACATCGACCTCATGCGCCAAGTGCTCGGCGACGCCAAACTGCACTACTTCGGCATCTCGTACGGCACAGAACTCGGCGGCGTCTACGCCCACTTGTTCCCCAAGAACGTGGGGCGCGCCGTCTTCGACGCGGTCGTCGACCCGACGCAGAACCCGGAACAGAGCGCGCTCGGACAGGCCAGGGGCTTCCAGCTCGCGCTCGACAACTTCGCCACCGACTGCACCTCGAAGACCGAGCCCTGCCCGATCGGCGACACCCCGCAGGACGTCAAGAACCGCATCGCCAAACTCCTCAAGGACTTGGACAGCAAGCCCATCCCCGGTGTCTTCCCACGCCAGCTCACCCAGACCGAGGCCACCAACGGCATCGCGCAGGCGCTGTACTCCAAGGACTTCTGGGAGTACCTGACGGAGGGCCTGGACCAGGCGTACAGCGGTGACGGCAAGGTATTGATGCTGCTGTCCGACTCGATGAACGGGCGCAACCAGAACGGCCAGTACAGCAACCTCTACGCGGCCAACGTCTCCATCAACTGCGCCGACGAGAAACCGCGGTACACGATCCCCGACGTGCAAGCCGGACTGCCCGCGTTCCGGGCCGCCTCACCGCTCTTCGGCGACTATCTCGCCTGGGGCATGCTCAGCTGCACCAACTGGGCCGTCCCGGGCGCCGCCGACCACCCGGACGTCAGCGCCACCGGTGCGGCGCCGATCCTCGTGGTCGGCAACACCGGCGACCCGGCCACGCCGTACCAGGGCGCGAAGAAGATGGTGGACGCGCTGGGCAAGGGCGTCGGCGTCGAGGTGACCTACAAGGGCCAGGGGCACGGCGCGTACGACAGCGGGAACAAGTGCGTGCACAACGCGGTGAACGGCTATCTGCTGGACGGGACCGTACCGCCCGCGGGAACCGTCTGCACCTAGAATCGACGCCATCCGCACCAAGAAAAGCGCAGGTCAAAGGGTTATCCACAGGTCTCCGCGGCGTCGGCCGCGGACGCCTACCATGGCCTGCATGTGATCCGCGACATCCGGCGGACCACGGGCGAGGGGGGAAGTTCATGACGCGTTTCGCACGGTGGACGGCCGCGGCGGCCGCCGCGTTGCTGGTGGCGGGCTGCGGCAGCGGCTCGTCGGGGGACGGCAAGGACGAGGGGAAGAACAGCGGCCGGCCGTCGGCCGGGACGCCTTCCTCCGGCACCGCCTCGGGGCTGCCCGCCTCGCTCACCTCGCAGAAGCTCGACTGGGGCCACTGCAAGAGCTCCTCCGCGCCGGGCAGCGGCTGGCAGTGCGCGACACTCAAGGTGCCGCTGGACTACGCGAAGCCGGACGGCGAGACGATCGGCCTGGCGCTGATCCGCTCGAAGGCGACCGGCGGCCAGAGCAAGCGCATCGGCTCGCTCCTGTTCAACTTCGGCGGCCCCGGCGGCTCGGGCGTCGACACCATGCCGTCGTACGAGAGTGCCGTCGGCCCGCTCCACGAGCGCTACGACCTGGTGAGCTGGGACCCGCGCGGCGTCGCCGCCAGCGAGGGTGTGCGCTGCCGCAGTGACAAGGCGATCCAGGCAGCCGAGTCCGTGGACGCCACCCCGGACGACGCGGCCGAGGAGACCGCGTACTTCAAGGACGCCGCCGACTTCGGCAAGGGCTGCGCGAAGGCCGCCGGAAAACTACTGTCACACGTCTCCACGACCGACACGGCCCGCGACATGGACCTGATGCGCCAGGTCCTCGGCGACGGGACGATGCACTACCTCGGCTTTTCGTACGGGACCGAACTCGGCGGCGTGTACGCCCACTTGTTCCCCAAGAACGTGGGCCGTCTGGTGCTGGACGCCGTCGTCGACCCGAGCGCCGACACGGTCGGCCACGCCAAGAACCAGACCCTGGGCTTCCAGCGCGCCCTGGACGACTACCTCAAGTCCACCGGCCAGGACCCCAAGCAGGGCTCCCAGAAGATCGTGGACCTGCTGAAGCGCATCGACGCGAACCCCCTGCCGACGTCCGACGGCCGCAAGCTCACCCAGACGCTGGCGCTCACCGGCATCGTCCTGCCCCTGTACAGCAAGGAGGGCTGGCCCCGCCTGACCAGTGCGCTCAAGGGCGCCGAGGGCGGTGACGGTTCGGGACTGCTGGCCCTCGCCGACGGCTACAACGACCGTGATTCCTCGGGGCACTACGGCACGACGACCCACTCCCAACGGGTCATATCGTGCTTGGACGACAAGCAGCGGCCGACTCCCGCGGAGACGAAGAAGCTGCTGCCCGAGTTCGAGAAGATCTCGCCCGTCTTCGGGGACTTCATGGGCTGGGACACCGCGGGTTGGTGCCACGACTGGCCGGTCGCCGGCCAGTACGACAACCCGGAGGTCAGCGCTCCGGGCGCCGCGCCCATCCTGATCGTCGGCAACACCGGGGACCCCGCGACTCCGTACGAGGGCGCCCGCAGAATGGCCGACGAGCTGGGCAAGGGCGTCGGAGTGGAGCTCACCTGGAAGGGCGAGGGCCATGGCGCCTACGGGAGTGGGAGCGAGTGCGTCGACTCCACGGTGAACAGCTATCTGCTGGACGGGACGGTGCCGAAGGACGGGAAGGTCTGCGCGTCGTAGTGGCGGGTGCGGCCGACGGGCGCGGGCCTGTGCCCAGGCCCACCCGGCCGGCAAGCACTGGGCCGACGAACCCCCGGCCGGCGAGCATCCGGTCGGCGAAGACCCGGCTCACGGACGCCCGGTCGGCGAACCCCCGGCCCGCGAGCGACCGGCCAACGGAAAAGGGCCCGGCACGCACGGTGCCGAGCCCCTCCCGAAAAGCCGTTCGCCTGGTGCGCCGGCGCCTAGTACACCGGCTTCTCCGGCTCGATCTGGTTGACCCAGCCGATCACACCGCCGCCGACGTGCACCGCGTCCGAGAAGCCCGCGGACTTCAACACGGCGAGCACCTCCGCACTGCGGACGCCCGTCTTGCAGTGCAGGACGATCTTCTTGTCCTGCGGAAGGGTCTCCAGGGCGGTGCCCATGAGGAACTCGTTCTTCGGGATCAGCTTGGCGCCGGGGATCGAGACGATCTCGTACTCGTTGATCTCGCGGACGTCGATGATCTCGATGTTCTCGCCGTCGTCGATCCACTCCTTGAGCTGCTTGGGAGTGATCGTCGAGCCGGCCGCCGCCTCCTGGGCCTCCTCGGACACGACACCGCAGAAGGCCTCGTAGTCGATGAGCTCGGTGACGGTCGGGTTCTCGCCGCAGACCGCGCAGTCCGGGTCCTTGCGGACCTTGACCTGGCGGTACTGCATCTCGAGGGCGTCGTAGATCATCAGGCGGCCGACGAGCGGCTCACCGATGCCCGCGAGAAGCTTGATCGCCTCGTTGACCTGGATGGAGCCGATGGACGCGCACAGCACGCCCAGCACGCCGCCCTCGGCGCAGGAGGGGACCATGCCCGGCGGCGGGGGCTCCGGGTAGAGGCATCGGTAGCAGGGACCGTGCTCGGACCAGAAGACGGAGGCCTGGCCGTCGAAGCGGTAGATCGAGCCCCACACGTACGGCTTGTTGAGCAGGACGCACGCGTCGTTGACCAGGTAGCGGGTCGCGAAGTTGTCCGTGCCGTCGACGATCAGGTCGTACTGGCTGAAGATGTCCATCACGTTCTCGGCCTCGAGCCGCTCTTCGTGAAGGACCACGTTCACGTACGGGTTGATGCCCAGCACGGAGTCACGCGCCGACTCAGCCTTGGAGCGGCCGATGTCCGCCTGACTGTGGATGATCTGGCGCTGCAGGTTCGACTCGTCGACCTCGTCGAACTCCACGATGCCGAGCGTGCCCACGCCAGCGGCGGCCAGGTACATCAGCGCCGGCGATCCGAGGCCGCCGGCGCCCACACACAGCACCTTGGCGTTCTTCAGCCGCTTCTGCCCGTCCATGCCCACGTCGGGGATGATCAGGTGGCGGGAGTACCTGCGGACCTCGTCTACGGTGAGCTCAGCAGCTGGCTCAACCAGGGGTGGCAGCGACACGGGGACTCCGTTGGTCGGTCAATCACTACAGTTGTTCTCCCCGTAACACTGCCACGCCCTTCTTCATTCCGAGACACCCGTTCCGATCCGCGAGACGATCTCGTCCCAGTAGCCGGGCATCGTCTCCCAGGGGTCGGCCCGTCCACCGTGATCCGTGCGGTCGGTGAAGTAGATCGTGGCGGCGCCCTGCCAGCGGGCGATGCGCAGCGCTTCGTCGAGATGACCGCGCGGTATCCCGTGCACGAAGTGGCAGAAGCGCTCGGGCGGATAGTCGGCGGTCCACTCGGCCACCTGCGACCAGCGGTAGTCGCTCCAGGTGCCGGAGAAGGTCACCAGCTGGTCGGCGCTTTCGGCATAGCCGGGGTAGGGGTGGGTGCCGTGGCCGAAGACGAGGTGCGTGTCGTCGAGGAGCGTGCGCAGCGTGGTGGCCGCCCGGCGGACCTCGGGGAGCGCGGCGCGCTCGGTGGGGCAGCGGTGCAGGAGGAAGCCACCGACCCGGTACCAGTCGAGATACCGGTGTGCGTCGGAGATCACCTCGGCGAAGGCGCGTGCGCCGTACGTCATGTCCAGGTGCCCCAGGACGCGCACGCCCGCGTTGCGGAGTCGGCCGGCGGCCTCCAGGCAGTGCGGGTCGGGGCGGGTGCCGGGACCGTTGGCCACGTTCAGGACGGCCCAGTGCACGGGGGTGCCGGGGCGGGTGAGTTCGCCCCACTCGGCCGGAGCGACGAGGGGGTGCGCATAGCCGGGGACACCGAGGCCGACCCTTAAGTCCGTGCTCGCGATGTCCGTCGCGGCGCTGGTCAGATGCGGCATGCCGCCTCCATCCAGATATCGGCGAGGGATTCCTCGAGGTTGATCCGGGGCCGCCAGCCGAGCCGGTCGCGTGCGGTGCGCACATCGGCCTGCTGCCAGCTGCCGCAGCCGTCCGGGTAGGGGTACGCGACCGGCGCCCCGTGATCCGCTTCGGTGCGGGGATGGCCGATGGCCGACCTCATCGGTCCAGGTGGACCGTCGAGTTCGTGCAGCGTGCCTCCGTAGCCGGCCACCCGGGCGAGGACGGCGGCGGCGTCGCGCAGGCGGACGGCGCGGCCCGAGCCGATGTTGATGACGCCCTGCGCGGCGGAGAGCGAGGCGGCGTGCACGGCGCGGGCGACATCGCGGACGTCGATGAAGTCGCGCTGGACGCCGAGTCCGCCGAGTTTGAGTTCGCCGTCGCCGGACTGCATGGCGCGGCGCAGGGCCTCGGCGAGGCGGCCGAGCGGGGATCCGGCGGGGGTGCCGGGGCCCGCGGGCGAGAAGACGCGCAGGACGACGGCGTCGAGGCCGGAACCGAGGACCAGTTCGGTGGCGGCGAGCTTGCTGACGCCGTACGGGCCGCCGGGGCGCGGTACGGCGTCCTCGGCCGTGGAGGAGCCGGGCTGGCTGGGCCCGTACTCGGCGCCGCAGCCGATCTGCACCAGGCGGGCACCGCAGCCGCTGCGGCGCAGGGCCTCGCAGACGGTGGCGACGGCGACGGTGTTGTGCCGGGTCAGTTCGCGGGCTCCGCCGCGGGTGGCGCCCGCGCAGTTGATGACGACCCCGGGGTGCACCGCGTCCAGGAAGCGGGTGAGGGCGCCGGGGCTGCCCGAGGCGAGGTCGAACCGTACGTCGGCGTCGTCGCCCCGGCCGAGCGCGGTGAGCTGCACGGCCGGATCGGCGAGCAGTCTGTCGGCGACGAAACGGCCGAGGTATCCGTTGGCTCCGATCAGCAGGACCCTCATCGGGCGGCTCCCGGGGCGGATTCTCCGGTTCGGGAGGTGATCATCTGGCGTTCTCCTTCGGGGTGGTGCCGTGGGTCGGACGGAGCGCCCGCGGTGTCGGCCCCGCGGGAGGGTGCGCCCGGCGCGAGGGCTGGACCCTCGGGCGCCGGTCGCGGCTCATGGCGTCCCGCCCGGTGTGGCGTGGGCCGAGGCCCGGGTCAGGGTGCGGGTCGCGTGGATCAGGAGGACGAGCGCCGCCGCGCCGCACACCAGGGCCGGGACGGCACCCGGACCCCAGGCGCCGGCGACGGTCTCGACGGGGGTGGCGACGAACGAGCAGCCGGGCAGGCGGGCCGCGAAGACCGTGGTGAGGGCGGTCACTTCGGCCGCGCCCGCGGCGCCGAGGACGACGGCCGGGGCGTGGGTGAAGCCGCGCGTCATGAGCAGGCGCGCGAGCAGGAGCAGCGCGCCGAGGGCTCCCGCTCCGGCGTACGCGCCGGGCCCGTTGTAGGCGCCGGGCTCGCTCGGCGCCACCCGGCACAGGGCGAGCAGCGCGCCCAGGGCGCAGAGGAACAGGGCGAACACTCCCAGGAGCAGGGGCCGCACGGAGACGGCGAACTCCTCCAGTCCTCGGCTCGCGGTCAGTTTGCGGCGGGCGCCCGCGGTGAAGAGGTGGGCGCACCAGACCGCGGGGGCGCACGCCAGGGCGAGGGCCAGCACGGGTGCGGTGGCCGGGGGCCAGGGGCCGTCGGGGCCGCCTTCGATGCCGACGCTCAGCAGTCCGTCGCCGAGCAGGGCGTACGCGATCAGCCAGCAGGTCCAGGCAAGGGTGCCGCTCGTCGTGCGGTGCGTGGTGCTGAGGGGACCTCGGCGCAGCGCGGCGCGCAGGCCGAGCGTCACCGCGAGGGTGCCGCCGGCGGCGACCGCGAGGCGCGGCTGCCCTTCGGTGAGCCGCAACCCGGCCACGGTCGCCGCGCACAGAGCGCCCGGCAGCAGGGAGAGCACGGCCCAGTCGGCGCGCGCGCCGGGGTGTTCGGGGGCAGCGGGCCGCGGCGCCGGGTCCGAGTCGCGGGCCACGCGCGCGTACATCTCCTCGGCGAGCGAGAACACGTCCCGGTGCCGGAACCGTGCGGCGGTGCGGTCGGTCACACCGTGCGCCTCCAGGCCCGCCGCGATCTCCAGGGGGTCGACGGCGCGCTCGCAGAGTTCACGGTGCCGGTGCATCAGCGCCTTCACGGGGTCCACGGCACCGCGGCGACCACCGCCGAGGGACGTGCGCGCGCCCCCCGAGTCGCTCCCCGGGTCACCCCCGGCGTCGCCGCGCGCACCACCCGAGCCGTCCCGTACGAGTTCGCTCATCACGCACCCTCCCCCGCGGGCAGCGGAGCTGTGGCACGCACCGGCGCCCCCTCCGCCCAGCGCGGGCGTCCCGTGACCATGAGGCGGGCCTCGGTCCAGCGACCCGGTACGTGGGCCTCGGCCGGCACGCCGAACGGCAGGGGATCCCCCGCGTCGTCCACGACGAGCCGCCGGACCGGGGAACGCGAGACGATCTCCAGGTAAATGCCGTGAAATGCCGTGATGTTCTGCTCGACCGTGAAGAGTTCGAGGGCTCGCGCGCGGGCCGCCGCGCCCAGGCGCGCACGCCGTTCGGGGTCGCGCAGCAGTGCCACGCACGCCTCGGCGAGCGCCCGCGGATTGCGCGGCGGCACCACCAGCCCCGTACCGCCGATGACTTCGACGACCGCGCCGACGTCCGTGGACACGGTGGCGCGGCCGCAGAACATGGCCTCGACCAGGCTGATCGGGAAGCCTTCGACGACGCTGGAGAGGACGACCACGGCGCCGGACGCGTACGCCTCCGCGAGGCTCGGGACCTCCGGGCCGCCGATCTCCTCGAAGGACACCGGGTTGTCGCCGACCGCGTGCACGCCCTCCGCCTCGTCGGGGAAGAGCTGGGCGGCCAGCGCCTTGCAGTGGGCCAGGTACAGCGTGCCCTCCGGCCCGTCGGCGGGCGCGCCGACGATCCGCAGCCGCGTCTTCGGTGCCTCCTTGCGGACCTCGGAGAAGGAGTGCAGCAGTGAGATCAGGTCCTTGGCCGGTTCGATGCGGCCGACCCAGACCAGGGTGTCCGGGTCCGCGCATCCGGAACCGTCGACCCGCTCGCCCACCTCCGCGAAGCGGGCGGCCTCCATGCCGGGGTAGACGGTGCGCAGTTTGGCGCGGTCGGCGCCGCAGCGCTCCTGCCAGCGGCGCGCGTGGGTGTTGCCGGGCGTGATGAGCGTGGCCCTGCGGTAGACCTCGGCGGCCAGCGCGCCGTGGAAGGCCGCGAGCAGCGCCCGTACCGCGGGGGGCTCCTCGGCGGCGGAGGAGGCGAGGTAGTGCGCCCGCAACTGCACGCCGTACTCCGTGACCAGCAGGGGCACCCCGGAGAAGTGCAGGGCGAGCAGGCCGGGCAGGGCGGCCTCGCCGCCGGCCGCCGCGTGGCAGAGGTCGACCGAGCCGAGCCCGTCGTTCTCGTACCAGTCCAGCGAGAGGGGGCGCAGGGCGCGCTCGACGTGAGCGGCGACGGACAGCAGGTCGGGCACGCGCGCGGTACGCGCGGCGCGCAGTGCGCCGGGCGCACGGCAGGCGCGCTCCAGGGCGCGCACGGCCCCCTCGGAGCGCAGCGCCCCGACCAGCCCGCCCTCGTCGCGGGCCAGTTCCGCGAGCCCGTACAGCGCACTGCCGAAACGGTCCGCCACCGCTCCGCGAGAGGTCTCCGACGCCGTCACACCGCCGGAGACCTCCGAGCCGTCGAGGACCGCAGGCGCGGCACACACGGCCGCCGCCAACTCCCCGAAGCACTCGGCGAACCGCCGGCGCGCCCGTCGCCCGTGTACCACGCCGTCGTCCTCGGCCATCCACAGCGGAGCCGTCCGCACCCGGCTGACCTGCGGCGGCAGCTGGATCCAGCCCTCGTCCTCCTGCCGCTCGCTGCGACTGAGCGCGTAGATGTCGAACTCGTGCTGCCCGAGCCCGCGCACGAGCCGGTCGCACCAGAGTCTGGCGTCACCGCTCACATACGGATAGCCACCCTCCGTAAGCAGTCCGATGCGCACCAGTGCACCCCCGATCTCCCTATGGGGAGCCGCCGTTGACCCGGCGGCTCGCAGCGGGAAGAACGTATGCGCACATGGCGGTGGCGCGACGGACGGTTGTCCATCGCGCCACCAAAAGGGGTGAACGGTCGTAACTTTCCCGTGCGGGTCGCGTTCCGTCGCGCTACGAGATCAACCGGTCACGTTGCATCACACCGCCGTCAGCTGCCTCCGGGCCGTCCGTCGCTGCGCCGCGACCTCCGGATCCAGCGCCGGTACGGCGGCCAGCAGCTGCTTGGTGTACGGGTCGCGCGGTGACTCGTAGACCTCGTCGGCGGGCCCGTACTCGACGATCCGGCCGCGTCGCATCACCGCGACCCGGTCGCTGACCTGGCGGACCACCGCGAGGTCGTGCGCCACGAACACGAGCGCGAGCCCGAGTTCCCGTTGCAGTTCGGCGAGCAGGGCGATCACCTGGGCCTGGGTGGTGACGTCGAGCGCGGAGACCGGTTCGTCGCAGACGATGACGCGTGGGTCGGCGGCGAGCGCCCGGGCGATGCCGACGCGCTGGCGCTGTCCGCCGCTGAACTCGTGCGGGTAGCGGTCGTAGTGCGCCGCTTCGAGCCCTACGCGCTCCAACAGTTCCCGTACACGCCCCCGAATGCGCCCCTCGTCCCGTTCCCCCTGCGCGCGCAGCGGATCGGCGATCGACTCGCCCACGCTGCGGCGCGGGTTGAGGGAGGAGACGGGGTCCTGGAAGACCATCTGGACGTCCGGGCGCACGCCTCCGCCGGGCTTGATCTCCCCCGCCGTGGGCTCCAGCAGCCCCACGAGCATCCGTCCCAGGGTGGTCTTGCCGCTGCCGCTCTCGCCCACGATCCCGAGGGTCTCGCCCCGGTGGATCGTCAGCGACACGTCGTCGACGGCGGCGAACGCCTTCTTCCCGCGTCCGAATTCGCGCCGCAGACCACTCGCCTCGAGAACGACCTCCTCCGTCACCGCGGAGGCGGTGCGCGGCGCGTCCACACGGGGCACCGCGCCGAGGAGTTCCTGGGTGTACGCCTGCGCGGGCGCCCCCAGGACGGCACCGACGAGGCCGTGCTCGACGGCCCGCCCGTGCCGCATGACCAGGATCTCGTCGACGCTCTCGGCGGCGACGCCCACGTCGTGCGTGACGAGGAGCAGGCCCATTCCGGTCTCCTCGCGCAGGGTGTGCAGCAGGTCGAGGATCTGGGCCTGGACGGTCACGTCGAGGGCCGTGGTCGGCTCGTCGGCGATCAGCAGGTCGGGTTCGCAGGCCAGCGCCATCGCGATCAGCGCGCGCTGGCGCATACCGCCGCTGAACTCGTGCGGGCGGGAGCGCGCCCGGCGCGCGGCGTCCGGGATGCCTACGCGGTCGAGCACCTCGACGGCACGCGCGCGTGCGGCACGCCGGGAGGCCTTCACGTGCACCCGGTACACCTCGGCGATCTGGTCGCCGACCGCGTAGTACGGGTCGAGGGACGACAGGGGGTCCTGGAAGGCCATGGCGGCCTTCCCGCCGCGCAGCCGCCGCAGTTCGATGTCGGACGCCTCCTGTACGTCGACGCCGGCCACGCGCACCGAGCCGCCGACGTCGGCTCCCGTGCCGCGGTGCAGCCCCAGGAGGGCCGAGGCGACCGTGGACTTGCCCGAGCCGGACTCACCGACCAGGCCCAGCGCGGCGCCCTTCTCCAGCCGGAAGGACAGGCCGTCGACGGCGCGCAGCGATCCGAACCCGACCGTCAGGTCGGTGACTTCCACCAAGCTCATACGAGCACCACCCGTCGGTCGGCCACCGCGTACAGCACGTCCGCGACGGCGTTGGCGATGACCACGAAGAAGCCGATGACCAGGACCATGCCGACGACCACCGGCAGGTCGACGACGTTCACCGCGTGCACCAGCTCCTGTCCGATGCCGGGCAGTCCGAAGAGCGTCTCGGTGAGCACCGCGCCGCCGACCGCCGAGCCGACGTTGTTGGCGTTCAGCGCGATGATCGGCGCGAACGCCCCGCGCAGCGCGTGCCGCCCGATGATCGACCGCTCGCCGACGCCGTACGCCCGGAAGGTCCGGATGTGGTCCTCGGCGAGGGTCTCCAGCATCGCGGCCCTGGTCAGCCGGGCGAACGCGGCGGCCTCGATGAGGGCGAGGGAGAGCCACGGCAGCAGCAGGTTCCAGGCCCACTGTTCGGGGTCGTCGGTGAGGCCGACGTACTGCGGGAAGGGCAGCAGTTGCAGCTGGCCGCAGACGACGATCATGAGCACCAGGCCGATCACGAAGACAGGCGTGGCGACGCCCGCGAGGGTGATGCCGGTCAGCAGGCGCTCGGTGAGCCGACCGCGCCGCCACGCGGAGAGGATGCCGGTGCCGACGCCGAGGATCAGCCACAGCACCATCGCGCCGAACACGAGGGACAGGCTGACCGGCAGCTTCGCCAGGATCAGCTGGGTGACCTGGGTGTCGCCCTGGTACGACAGACCGAGACAGGGCGCCGAGCAGTGCTCCACCGAGGTGCCGGTGGAGAAGTCCTGGCCGACGAGGATGCCCTGCAGGAAGTGCCAGTAGCGCACGTACAGCGGGTCGTCGAGCCTCAACTGCTGGGCTACCTGGTGCACTTGTTCCGGGGAGCAGCGCGGGCCGCAGGTGATCTGGGCGACGTTGCCGGGGGTGGCGTAGAAGACGACGTAGACGATCACCGAGATGGCGAGCAGGGTGATCACGGTGCCGACGGCGCGGCGCAGGACGAATCCTCCGAAGCCGCTCATGCCTTGGCCTCCTTCTTGGCGCTCGCGTCCGCCGTGGCCTTCTTGGAGTCCACGTCCATCACGGCCTTCTTGGAGTCCACTTCCGCCCTGGCCTTCTTGGAGTCCGCGTCCGCCTTGGCCTCCCGCTTGCGGCCCGTGCCGACGCGCAGGCGCGAGGCGGCGCGCGGGTCCAGGGCCGTGCGGACGCCGTCGCCGAGGACGGTCAGGGCCAGCACGGTCACCAAGAGCGCCCCGGCGGGCAGCAGCAGGTACTGCGGGGCCGCCTGGTACCAGACATTGGCGGCCGTGAGCATCTGCCCCCAGGACGGCGTCGGGGGCTTCACTCCGACGCCGAGGAAGGACAGCGCGGCCTCGGCGGAGATGTTCATCGGCACGAGGAGCGCGGCATAGGTGATGACGGGGGCGGCCAGTCCGGGCAGGAGTTCGCGGCGGGCGATGCGCCAGGTGTTCCAGCCGCTGAGCCGCGCGGCGGAGACGTAGTCCAGCCCCTTGAGGGTGAGGGTCTGGGCGCGCACGATCTTCGCGGTGTTGCCCCAGGCGATCAGGCCGATGACGAGCGCGACCAGCAAGGGCCGCGGGAAACTGCTGGGCACGATCGCCAGCAGGGCCAGCGACATGATCATCAACGGCATCGCGACGAAGATGTCGGTGATCCGGCTCAACAGTTGATCGATCCATCGGTTGCCGAGCGCGGCCGCGACACCCACCACGACACCGACGAGGACCTGTACCACCGTGGCCCCCAGCGCGACTCCCAGCGAGACCCGGGCGCCGTACACGAGCCGGGCGAAGAGGTCGCGGCCGGTCTGCGGTTCGACGCCGAGCCAGTGGTCGCCGCTGACGCCGCCGAACGAGCCCACGGGCACACCGCCGCGCGCCGAGTCGATGAGGGACGGGTGGTAGGTGGTCGGGTCCTGGCCCTCGATCGCCGTGAGCAGCGGGGCGGCGAGCGCGAGCAGGACGAGAAGCGCGACGACGCCCGCCGCGACGAGGGCGGCGCGCTGCGTGCGCAGCCGCCGCCAGAACTGACGGGCCCCCGAGGCCCGCGGGGGGGGGGCGGGGGGCGGCCCCGCGGGCCGGGGGGGGGGGGGGGGCCTGCCCACGCCCGCTCCTCCCCCCCCCCCCGGGGGGGTGCGCCC